>JBMSMG010000001.1:0-61488 GCA_049421025.1 Prochlorococcaceae cyanobacterium
TATGGGTCACCACGTTGACGCAGTGGTGAATGCCATAGCTCACATAGACATAAAAGCGCCCAGGTTCACCAAACAGCGTTTCGTTGCTGGGGCTGCGGCGCCGATGCCCGTGGCAGGCGGGCTCGCTCTGGCAATACGCCTCCGTTTCCACAATCACGCCCCAAAACAACTCGCCATCGGGTTGGCGTTTCACCAGCAGGCAACCGATGAGGTCGGGGGCAACCTGCTCGGCGGGGCGGGCAAAGAAACTGGTGGGGAGCGCTGGGAGCTGTTGAAAGGTCGTCATCGACAGGCAAACGCAACGGCGGATTGGAACCCCCACCTCCACCAAGCAACGGCTGTGATGACAAGGCCCCTGGAAACGGCTACAAGACTGGCAACTGCTTGATCAGCATGTCGACCTCCGGACTCCAAGGACTGCTGGCCAGGAGCTTTGATGACCCCGAGCTGGAAGCACAGCTCAAGGCACCAGGGGCTGATGTCGTTGCCATTGCTTCGGGCGCAGGCTTCAGCATCACGGCCGAAGAATTCGCCAATGCCCAAAAGTCCTGGGAGAATTGGCGCATCGCTTCGATGCACGACGACGAGGTCTGACCCAATGGAGACCAGCGGATTCAACCTGGGCACCGTGCTGCTGTTCGGCAGCGGTCTGTTTGTGCTGGCCACCCTGTTTTTCGGCACCAGGGGCGGTTACTACGACACCGACAAGTACGACGGCAACGGCACGGCTCACTAGCCCTGACTGCCAAGCTTTTCGGCTTCGGGACAGTCATCGGCCGTGGTCAGCTCATCGGCTGTGGTAAGCCGGCTCACATAGGAGAGCCGGGTGCTGACCGCACCGATTGAGTCGAGCCGCACGCTCTCTTCCCAGCTGTGTTGCTCGTCGTCGTCTTCGGCGTCGTAGCGCAGGGTGACCAGATCGCCCTCGATCTCGGTGATCGTGGCCTCCTCGATCCAGCGCTGCTGATCGCGCAGAAAGACCCAGACCGGCCGTGCTTCAGCGTGAAACTGGTAGAGCTTGCGATGCAGCATCGCTCATGCCGCTGCAGGTTCCGTCATGCTAGGCAGGGCGAGCGGCTCTGCTGTTCAGAGCAAGCCAAACCCGATGCCGACAGCCACCACCGAAGCGATTCGCCTGCAGCTGCGCAGCTGGCCCGAAGTCGAGACCTACCTGCAGCGCTGCACAGGGGTCATCGTGCCCCTGGGCTCAACTGAACAGCACGGCCCCACCGGCGCGATCGGCACAGATGCCCTCACCGCTGAAGCGGTGGCCCTGGAGGTGGGCCGGCGCACCGGCGTGCTGGTGACTCCGGCCCAGGCCTTTGGCATGGCCGAGCACCACCTGGGGTTTGCCGGCACGGTGAGCCTGCAGCCCTCGACCCTGCTGGCGGTGCTGCACGACATCGTGCTGTCGCTGGCGCGCCACGGCTTTGAGCGCATCTATGTGATCAATGGCCACGGCGGCAACATCGCCACCGCCAAGGCCGCTTTTGCGCAGGCCTATGGCACCGCCGCCACCCGCGGCCTGCCGAATGCTGCTGCCCTGCGCTGCAAGCTGGCCAACTGGTTCACCGCTGGCCCGGTGATGAACGAAGCCCGCTCCCTTTATGGCGAGCGCGAAGGCCATCACGCCACCCCCAGTGAGATCGCCCTGACCCTGGCGCTCGAGCCCAGCCTGGAAGCCAAACAACGGCCTTTACCCGAGCCCGCCCCGGCCGGGCCCATTCACAGCCCCGAAGACTTTCGCCAGCGGCACCCCGACGGGCGCATGGGTTCAGATCCCTATCTGGCCAAAGCCGAGCATGGCCAGCGGCTTCTCGATCTGGCGGCAACAGCCCTGAGCCAAGACCTGCAGGAGTTTCTGGGCAGCGAGGCCTGAACCAACAAGAGGCTCTGGTGGCGTAGCTTCAGCCCAACACGCAACCGCCGCATGAGCCGCATTTCAGCTGACGACGTGCGCAAGGTCGCTCACCTGGCTCGGTTGGATCTGCCTGAGGACAAGGTCCAGGCCTATACAGGCCAGCTCGAGCGCATTCTCGATTACGTGGCCCAGCTCGAAGCCGTCGACACCGAGGGGGTGCCGCCCACCACTCGCGCTGTTGAAGTGGTCAACGTGACCCGCAACGACAGCGTTGAACCCACACCGGTTCGCGAAGACCTGCTGAATCTGGCGCCCCAGCGCGAGGGTGATTTCTTCCGCGTACCCAAAATCTTGGCTGACTGAGCGGCGAGAGCCTCAGCGCACCGGCGTGACCGCGGTGCGGTGCAACAGCTCAAGCACCCGCCTGCGGGCATGGCGGGTTGGCATGAGGGCGGCCAGCGGCCTGAGCTTGCTGCGGCGGCGGCGGTGGCTGCGAACACCCAAGAAGATGTCGTAGAGGAAATTGAAACTGTCCTTACGACTTTCAAACAAACCGAGGCGCTGGGGCGAGCCCTTGGCATCAAGAATGTGTCTAGTGGCGTGATAGGCAGGTCTGTACTCAAACCAAGGAATCGAAGGCCACAGATGATGGATCAGGTGATAGTTCTGGCCCATGATCAACCAATTCATCAGCCGACCCGGATAAACCCTGGCGTTGTGCCAGCGGTTGCGTGACTGAAATGGCCGGTGCGGCAGATAATCAAAGAACAATCCCAAGGTCACGCCCACCATCAGGGCAGGCGCGAACCAGCAATTGAACACAAAAGGCAGAAAACCATATTTCGCTGCTGCAATAACAATGCAGACAAAAATGCCGCGGGCGATACCCCACTCGAGCAGTTCATAACGTCGCCAAAGACGACGCTTGAAGAAGAACAGTTCGTGATAGAAAAATCTGGGCGCTATGAGCCACAGCGGGCCAAACGTGCTGACGATGTGATCGGGGTCGTGCTTCGGATCGTTGACATGGGCGTGGTGCTGCAAATGCACCCTGGTGAACACCGGAAAACTGAAGCCCAGCAGCATCGCGGCTCCATGGCCCATCACCGCGTTCCAGATGCGGTTGGGATGGGCCGCGTTGTGGCAAGCGTCATGAATGACCGTGCCTTCTAAGTGCAAGGCCAGAAAACCCAGCCCCAGCAGCACAGGCAGCGGCCACTGACCCACAAACCAACCCCAGATGGTGAGCGCCGCCAGGGCATAACCACCCAGAAACAGGCCGACTGTGGGGTTCCAGTGGGCCGGCGGATCCAAAAATTCCTTGGGAACCGAGCGCACAGATTCCGCCTGCAGGGTGCGAGGGGCGGGCGTCTGCGCAATCAGCGGTTGAGGCAACGCCTGGGTCATCAGCTCTGAAAAAACCTGGTTGCAAACAACCAAGGCGTGCAGCAGACCCCAATCGATCGGGGCTGCCCCAACTTAAGGGGCCTCAGGCCCTGGCGCGAATGCCCACCGGGGGACTTGAACCCCCACAGCCGAAGCCACTGGAACCTAAACCCAGCGCGTCTACCAATTCCGCCAGGTGGGCATTGCCCAGAGCTTACGAAGACCCGCAGCGTGACTCACAATGGAGGGCAGATCCATTTACCGAGACGATGCTCGCCACCCTTGCCGGATTGCTGGCCCTCCTTGGCGGCCTGGTGGTGCTGCTGGTGCCGCTCATGACCCCTGAGCTCTCCCGCCAGCGCGATTCGTTCTGGGGCGCGGTGGTGCTGCTGCTTGGTCTCACCCTGGTGACCTGCAGCGAGCGCCTGGCAGGGGCACCCATGCTGGCTGTGATCTGCGCGGGCCTGCTGATCGGGCGGCTGAGCCTTGAAGTGTCTCAGCTGCGCTGGCGGCTGCTGACGGGCGAAGAGCGTCAGGTGCTGCTCTCTGCCGAGCGCTGGCAGGCCAACCTGCAGCAACTGGCTGCAGCGGTGGCCAAGTTGGTGGCGATCAGTGCCGAGCTCAAAGACCAGCTGCTGCAACTGGTGAGCTCCAAGGGCGGACCGAAAACCCCTGGCAAACGCTGGGTGCGAGCTGACAACCCTCAGACCACCGCAGCAGCTGCCTCCGGCGCGCAGGATGCCCCTGACCATGTGGTGGTCAGTTCGTTTGCCGAGATAGACGCGCTGATCGAGAACGCGAGCCCCGCCTGAGGGCCGACGCGGTGAAACGGGATAATCGCCGTTTGCCGCTTCTGTCCCTGTGACCGCCAGCACCCCTGTCAGTTACAAGGACACGCTCAACCTGCTGCAGACGGCCTTTGGCATGCGGGCCAACGCCAAGGTGCGCGAACCCGAGCTGCAGGCTCTTTGGGCAGAGCTGGACCTGTACACGCGGCTCAGCCAGGACAACCCAGGGCCCGTGTTCACCCTGCACGACGGGCCGCCCTACGCGAACGGGGCCCTGCACGTCGGCCACGCGCTCAACAAGATCCTCAAGGACATCATCAACAAAACCGCGCTGCTGCAGGGCAAGCGAGCGCGCTTTGTACCGGGCTGGGACTGCCACGGCCTGCCGATCGAGCTCAAAGTGCTGCAGGGCCTCAAGGCCGACGAGCGAGCCGCCCTCACCCCCCTGGAGCTGCGCACCAAAGCCCACGCCTACGCCCTCGAGCAGGTGGCGCTGCAGAAAGCGGGTTTTGAGCGCTGGGGCATCTGGGCTGATTGGGATCAGCCTTACCTGACCCTCCACAAGAGCTACGAGGCCGCCCAGATCGGCGTGTTCGGCCAGATGGTGCTGGCCGGCCACATTTACCGGGGGCTCAAGCCGGTGCATTGGAGCCCGAGCTCCCGCACTGCCCTGGCCGAGGCCGAGCTCGAATACCCCGACGGTCATGTCTCGCCCAGCGTTTATGCGGCCTTCCCCGTGGTCGAGCTGCCGGCGGCGCTGGCCCAGCAGCTGAGCGCTGCTGGGATTGGCGCTGAGCAGCTGGCGGTGGCGATCTGGACCACCACCCCCTGGACCCTGCCAGCCAACTTGGCCGTGTCGGTCAATGGCGCGCTCGACTACTGCGTGTGCGCCACAGACCAGGGGCGCCATCTGCTGGTGGCCGCCGAGCTGCGCTCCAGCCTTGAGAGCACCTTGGGGATGACGCTCACGCCGGTGCTGCAGGTCAAGGGCAGCACCCTGGAGGGCATCGTCTACCGCCACCCACTGCTGGAGCGCAGCTGCCCGGTGGTGATCGGCGGCGACTACATCACCACCGAGAGCGGCACGGGCCTGGTGCACACCGCTCCTGGCCATGGCGTCGATGACTTCAACACCGGCCGCAAGTACAACTTGAAGGTGTTGTGCCCGGTCGATGAGGCCGGCAACCTGACCGCCGAGGCCGGCCCCTTTGCCGGGCTCAATGTGCTGAAGGACGCCAATGGCGCCATCGTCACCGCCCTGCGCGAGGTGGGCGCGCTGCTGGCAGAAGCCCCCTACGAGCACCGCTACCCCTACGACTGGCGCACCAAAAAGCCCACGATCTTCAGGGCGACCGAACAGTGGTTCGCCTCGGTCGAGGGCTTCAGGGATGCCGCCCTGCAGTCCATCGCCGCGGTCGAATGGCTGCCCGCCAGTGGCCGCAACCGCATCGAAGCGATGGTGCGCGAGCGCGGCGACTGGTGCATCAGCCGCCAGCGCACCTGGGGAGTGCCGATTCCGGTCTTTTATCACCGCGAAACCGGCGAAGTACTGCTGAACGCCGAGACGCTGGCGCACATTCAGGCGCTTTTTGCCGAGCACGGCTCCGACGTGTGGTGGCAGCGCGACGAAGCGGGACTGCTGCCGGGGCCCTGGGCGGCTGAGGCCACCCAGTGGCGCAAGGGCACCGACACCATGGACGTGTGGTTTGACTCAGGCTCCTCGTGGGCGGGGGTGGTTCAGGAGCGCGGCCTCAACTACCCCGCTGATCTTTACCTGGAGGGCAGTGATCAGCATCGCGGCTGGTTCCAGAGCAGCCTGCTGACCTCGGTGGCGGTCAACGGCCACGCCCCCTACAAACGGGTGCTCACCCACGGCTTCACCCTCGATGAGAAGGGCCGCAAAATGAGCAAATCGCTAGGCAATGTCGTTGATCCGGCGGTGCTGGTCGAAGGCGGCAAGAACGAAAAACAAGAGCCCGCTTTTGGGGCCGATGTGCTGCGGCTGTGGGTGAGCTCAGTCGACTACTCGGCCGATGTGCCCTTGGGCCCAGGCATCGTCAAGCAGCTGGCCGATGTGTACCGCAAGGTGCGCAACACAGCGCGCTACCTGCTGGGCAACCTGCACGACTTTGTACCCGAGCGCGACGCGGTTCCATATGAGCAGTTACCGCTGCTCGATCAGTGGATGCTGCAGCGCACCGGTGCGCTGATCGAGAGCGTCACTGGCGACTTCGAGCGCTACGAGTTCTACCGCTTCTTCCAGGCGCTGCAGAACTTCTGCGTCGTTGACCTCTCCAACGTCTACCTCGACATCGCCAAGGACCGTCTCTATGTCAGCGGAGCCGATGACCTCAGACGCCGCAGCTGCCAGACAGTGCTGCACCTGGTGGTCGAGCGCCTGGCCGGGCTGATTGCGCCGGTGCTGTGCCACATGGCCGAGGACATTTGGCAGAACCTGCCCTACCCAGTCACCGAGCGCTCGGTGTTCGAGCGCGGCTGGCCCACCGCCCCAGTGGCCTGGAGCCGCCCCGAGCTGGAGACGCCGATGAACCAGATCCTGGAACTCAGGGCTCTGGTCAACCGCCAGCTTGAGAACTGCCGCAGCGCCGGCAGCCTGGGGGCCTCACTCGAGGCTCAGGTGCAGCTGGAGCTGGGCGTTGACGCCGCCGCAGGCGATTCCAGTGATGCTCTGCAGGCAGCCCTTGACTGGCTGCAAAGCTCAGCGCACACCACGGTCGACAACCTGGCTGACTGGCTGTTGGTCTCGAGCCTGCAGATCGGCGGCGCCGCCCCTGGTGAGGTGCTCAGTGAAGCCGTTGAAGCCGGTGTGCGGGTGCGTGTTGCCAAGGCTTCTGGCAGCAAATGCGAGCGCTGCTGGCACTACGAAACTGACATCGGCAGCAGCAGCGCCCACCCCACCCTGTGCGGCCGCTGCGTAGCGGTGCTGGAGCAGGCCTGATCACCAGCGCTGCGGATCGAGAAACGTCTCGACGGCAGCCGGGCCAGCCAGCAGCTGCTCGGCCGCCGGGTTGAGGGGAGCGGCCAGCAGCTCGGCACCGCTGAGCGCGACGCCCGCTGGCAGCACAGGGCGGTCAGGGTCGATCTCGGTGGGGTGGGTGGTGCTGCTGGAGAAGCCCCTGTAGATCAACAGCTCAAAGGGTTCGCGTTCAGCACCCGCATCGCCAGCAGCCAAGGTGCCGCGCACCCTGAGCACCCGCGTTGGCTGCTCACGGCTGATCGCCTCGAGGCGGGCGAGCCACTGCTGCTGGCTCATGGCTCAAAACTCACCAGCCACGCGGCCAGCGCGCGGCAGGCGCACCAACAGCCACTGCAACAGACCAACGACGTAGCCCAACAGAGCCAAGTAACCGCCGATGGCGGCCATGGTCGGAGTCCAGTTGCCGCCGATCACAAAATCGAGCGCCGGATCGGTGATCGCATTGAGCTGCTGGGGCGGCTGACGCCACACCAGGCACCGCGCTGCCGCCAGCAACGCGCCCCCGCGGCTGCAGCCCAGGGCCGTACTGACGAGCAGCGCCGAGGCCAAGGCCTGCAGCGTCAGGCACCAACGCCAGATGCGCAGCGTCAGCGGCAAGGCCCGCCAGGGGGGCAGATCCTGAAGCTCCTCGTTGAGATCGACCCAGAACCAGAGCACAGCAGCGATGAGCAACTGGGCCAACAGCACCAGTGGATAGCCAATGGGCTGGTTGCCCACCAGCAGCATCAGGGCGATGAACAGCAGGCTCGCCACCTTCCAGTAGAGGCCGAGCAGCCGCAGGATCGCCGGCTGAGCCTTGATGGCTGCCCAGATCAGCAGCACCAGCGGCAGGCCCACCGCAAACAACAGACCAAGCCGCACATCCAGCCAGACCAACGTGCGGTAGAGGGTTTCGCTCACGGGTGAAGCCGGCCTGTGGTTCGGGACTTCGCCATTATCCGCGGGCGAATCGAGGGCAGGGGCGGCGTTAAGGTCCGGCGATGGCTGCCCATCCCCTGTTGGAGCGCCTGGCACGGCGCCAGTCCGGTGCCTGGTGCCGCACAGCTCTGGTGCAGGCAACAGGCCTGCAAGACGCGGTCGATGCTGCCGTGCGGCAGCTGGGCCGCCCTGGGCCGGCCGATCTGGCCCTGGTGTTTGCCGCCGCCAGCTTTGCCAGCGATCTGCCCCGGCTGCTGCCGCTGCTGCAAACGCGCCTGCGGGCCAAACACTGGCTCGGCTGCCTGGGGGGCGGCGTGGTCGGTACCGG
This sequence comes from Prochlorococcaceae cyanobacterium, assembly GCA_049421025.1. Classification (GTDB taxonomy): domain Bacteria; phylum Cyanobacteriota; class Cyanobacteriia; order PCC-6307; family Cyanobiaceae; genus RGUW01. Next base: position 8,280 of record JBMSMG010000001.1, read on the forward strand.
CGCCGATGGCGCCCCCCATGAGCTTGAGCAAGAAGCGGCCCTGAGCATCACCCTGCTGCGCCTGCCTGAGACCGAGCTGCACCCGTTTGTGCTCAAACCCGGTGAGCTGCCCGATCTCGACGGGCCCGCCGAGGCCTGGCAGCAGCAGGTGGGCTGCAGCAGCCAGGGTCAGCACTCGATGCTGCTGCTGGTCGACCCTGGCTGCCCGGGCATCAACGACCTGATCAGCGGTCTCGATTACGCCTATCCAGACGCCGTCAAGGTCGGCGGCCTGGCTGCAGCCCACAGCGCCGCCCATGGGGCCTTGCTGGCCGGTTCAGGCGTGCAGCAAGGGGCTGTCGGCTGTCTGCTGAGCGGGCGCTGGGGCCTCGATGCGGTCGTCGCCCAGGGCTGCAAACCCATTGGACCGGTGCTGGAGGTCGAGCAGGCCCAGCGCAATGTGGTGCTCGAAGTCAGCGAAGGCAGCAGGCGCCGCACACCCGTTGCCGCGCTGCAGGCGATCCTCAGCGAGCTCAGCCCGCGCGAGCGTGAGCAGGTGCGTCACGCCCTGTTTCTGGGGGTGGGGCAGAGCAGTTTCAGCCTCGAGCAGCCAGAAACGCCTGCGTTTCTGGTGCGCAACCTGATCGGGGTCGACCCGCGCAATGGCGCAGTCGCCGTGGCCGAGCGCATGCGCGTGGGGCAGCAGGTTCAGTTTCAGCTGCGTGATGGCGAGGCCTCACGCGCCGAGCTATGCGAACTGCTCGACGCGCAGGCCATGCGCCAACGCGAACCGCTTGCCGCCCTGCTATTTGCCTGCCTGGGCCGGGGCCAGGGGCTGCATGGCTGCGCCGATGGCGATGTCACCCCATGCCGGCAGCGCTTCAAGAGCGCGCCGATCGCAGGGGCGTTCTGCCAGGGCGAGGTCGGTCCGGTTGCAGGCACGACCCATTTGCATGGCTACACCGCCAGCTGGGGCTTTGTGGTGCCCAAGAGCTGAACCATGGTTCGCCAGCACGTCAATCCGCTGAGCCGCTTCTATCAACTGCCGCGGCCACTGCCGCTGCCGGCCGAGCTGTTTGCCGAACCAAATCTGCCGCTGCACCTGGACATCGGCACGGCGCGGGGGCGCTGCCTGCTGGAGCTCGCGCAGCGCCAGCCGCGCTGGAACCACCTGGGGCTCGAAATCCGCAGACCACTGGTGGCTGCCGCCCAAGCCGACTGCCAGGCCCTGGGGCTGACCAACCTGCACTACCTGTTCTGCAACGCCAACGTGAGCCTGGCGCCCTGGCTTGCGGCTTTGCCCCCGGGCCTGCTCGAGCGGGTGAGCATTCAGTTTCCGGATCCGTGGTTCAAGAAAAAACACCACAAACGCCGGGTGCTGCAGCCCGAGCTGGCGCTGGCCCTGGCGGGGGCCCAGCAGAGCGGCCACGAGCTCTTTGTGCAGAGCGATGTGCTGGCGGTGATTGAACCGATGGTGGAGGTGATCGAAGCCACGGGTTGCTACGAACGGCCCAGCGGCGATGCACGGCCCTGGCGGCTGAGCAATCCGCTGCCGGTTCCCACCGAGCGGGAGCAGCTGGTGCTCAGCCAACACCTGCCCGTTTACCGGGTGCTCTACCAGCGCACCACGGCCCAGCCGCCCACACTTGTGGAGCTGCAACAACAGCTGGCAAAGGGCCTGGAGCAAACCGCCAAGGGCGCGGATAATCCACCCAGCAGCGACGCTCTGCCCTGACCCCCTTTTCGCCTTCTCAAGAACCGCTGCTGTTGCGCTGGCAGGGCCTGCTCAACGATCAGGCTCAAGGGCCGCTGGCCCGCCACCTGCAGCTGATCAGCGGGGCAGTGCTCTGCGTGCTGATGGCGGGGCTGCCGCTGCTCGATCGCGGCGGGCTGGGCCTGTTGATCGCCGCCAGCGGACTGCTGTGGATCGTGTGGGCCCTGCGCACACCGGCAGGCCGGCTGGGCTCGATCAATCTGTGGATCCTGGCGACGCTGGCAATCGCCACCTTGGCCACTGGGTTTTCGCCGGTGCCGCTGGCGGCCTTCAAAGGCCTGTTGAAACTGATCAGCTACCTGGGCGTCTACGCGCTGATGCGGGAGCTGCTGGTGCAACAGCCCCGCTGGTGGGACCGGATCGTGGCTGCCCTGCTGAGCGGCAGCCTCTACACCAGCGTGATCGGCATTCGCCAGCTGTATGGCAACACCGAAGAGCTGGCCCGCTGGGCTGACCCCAACTCGGTGGCCGACGGCACGATTCGCATCTACGGCACGCTCGAGAACCCCAACCTGCTGGGGGGCTTTCTGCTGGCGGTGCTGCCGCTGGCTGTTGCAGCGCTGTTGCGTTGGCGCCCGCCGCTGCAGCGGCTGTTTGCCGCCAGCAGCCTGGCGCTGGGGCTGATCGCCCTGGTGCTCACCTACAGCCGCGGCGCCTGGATGGGCATGGTGGCCTCGCTGGGGTTGATGGGGCTGCTGCTGGCCCTGCGCCAGACCCGCAGCTGGCCGCCGCTGTGGCGACGGCTGTTTCCGCTGCTGCTGGTGGCGGTTGGCAGCGCCGCATTGGTGGTGCTCATCACCCAGGTCGAGCCCCTGCGGGTGCGCGTGTTGAGCCTGGTGGCCGGCCGCGAGGACAGCTCCAACAACTTCCGCATCAACGTCTGGCTGGCCGCGCTCAAGATGGTCGAAGCAAGGCCCTGGCTGGGCATCGGCCCGGGCAACACCGCCTTCAACCTGATCTACCCGCTGTTTCAGCAGCCCAAGTTCAACGCCCTCAGCGCTTACTCGATTCCACTGGAAATCGCTGTCGAGGCGGGCATTCCTGGGCTGATCGTGCTGCTGGGGCTGGTGGTCACCGCCGTGCGCAACGGGCTGCGCCAGATCAGAGGCGAGGGGACGCAGGTGCTGCCGGCTCTGGCCGCGCTAGCCATGGTGGCGGGCCTTGGCGTGCAGGGGCTCACCGACACGATCTTCTTTCGGCCCGAGGTGCAACTGATCGGCTGGTTTGCCCTGGCAACACTCAGTGCCGCTCAGGCCCGCGGCGACGCCTCAGCAAGCTGAATGGGATCCCTGATCGCAGGCTTTGATGCGGGTCAGACCCACACCCGCTGCAGGCTGGCTGTGCTGCTTGAGAGTGGTGAGCTGCAGCCGCTGGGCCATGGCGAGGGCCCAGGCGTCAGCCACCTCGATGCACCCGGCGGCGAAGAGCGCTTTGAGCAGGCCCTGCGCCAGAGCCTGGCTGCAGCCCTGCTGCAGGCCAACGGCCCTGCTGCAGGCCCCCTTGAGGCAGCAGCCATTGGCGCCAGCGGCATCGAAACGCTCAGCAGCGTGCAGGGCCGCGCTCAGCAGCTGGCCGCCGCGGCCCTGCAGCTGCCTGCCGATCGGCTCAGCGTCAGCGGCGATGAACGCACCGCCCTCGAAGGCGCCCGCGGCGCCTGCAGCGCTGGCATCTTGCTGATCAGCGGCACCGGCTGCATCGCCCTGGGACGCAACAGCACAGGCAACGAGCACCGCTGCGGCGGCTGGGGCTGGCTGCTCGATGGCGCCGGCTCGGCGATGGACATCGGCCGCGACGGGCTGGCCCTGAGCCTGCAGATGGCCGATGGACGCCACCCCGAGAGCCCGCTGCGGCGGCTGCTATGGCAGGCCCTGGGGCTCGAGGCCGATGCCGCCGCGGCCCCGCAGGCGATCAAGAGCCTGGTGGTGCAACCGGGCTTTGGGGCAGCAGGCTTTGCCCGCCTGGCACCAGTGGTGCATGCCGAGGCCCTGGCCGGCGACCCTGATGCCCGCACGATCGTGCAACGCTCGGCCGAGGCACTGGCCCAGATGGCAGCGGCGGTGGCGCAGCAGCTGCAGCTCGAGCGTCCACCTGTCTGGGGCAGCGGCGGCGCGCTCGAGCACCTGACGTTGCTGCGTCAGGGCCTGGCCACGGCACTGCAGCAGCAGCTGCCTGGAGCGCTGTTGGCTGTGCCCGCAGGCGATGGCTGCGACGGCGCCCTGAGCCTGGCTCGAGCGCTGCTCAGGCCGCGTTGAGATGGGTGTCGGCCAGCTGGGCCAAGCTCTGGGCCCAGTGATCGACATCGGCCTGGCTGGCCGCTTCGACCATCACCCGCAGCAACGGTTCGGTGCCGCTGGCACGCACCAGCACGCGCCCTTCAGCTCCCATGGACACTTCGGCTTGCTCGATCGCCTCACGCAGCGGCTCGCACTGATGCCACTGGGTGCGGCGCTCGCGATCGCTCACGGTGACGTTGACCAGCAGCTGGGGATAGGCCGCAAAGCTCTGATCCAGCCACTCAGCCAAGGTCAGGCCACGCGCCTGAATCAAGGTGGCCACCTGCAGGGCCGTGAGCAGGCCGTCACCGCTCATGCCATGGCGGGCCGAGAGAATGTGCCCGGACTGCTCGCCGCCAAGGCCAGCACCGAGCTCTTCCATCGCCTGGTGCACGTATTGATCACCCACGGCCGTGCGCTCGAGCAGACCGCCCTTGGCCTGCCAGGCGCGCTCGAACCCGAGGTTGGACATGACCGTGGCGACCAGGCGCCGATCGGGCAGCTCATCAGCCTCGAGCAGGGCTGAGCCCCACAAATACAGAATTTGATCGCCATCAAAGACGCGGCCGCGGCCGTCGACGGCGAGCATGCGATCGGCATCGCCGTCAAAGGCGAAGCCCATCGCCGCACCACTGGCCATGACGGCCTGGCGCAAAGGCTCGAGATGGGTGCTGCCGCAGCCCACGTTGATGCGCTGACCGTCGGCGGTGCCGTGCAGCACCTGCACCTCGGCGCCCAGCGCGCGAAACACGGCCTCGCTGCAGGCGGTGGCAGACCCCCAGCACAGATCGAGCACGATGCGGCAGCCATCGAGCCGTTGGCCAGCCACGCTCTGCCAGAGGCTGTTCTGGTAATCGAGCAACAGTCCGGGGCGCTCATGCACCGTGCCGATCGGCGCAAAGCCGTGGTCGCGGGCGATGGGATCGCCGCGCAGACCGGCTTCGATCGCCTGTTGCTGCACCTTGGGCAGCTTGGCGCCAGAGGCGCCAAACACCTTGATGCCGTTGTCGTGAGGTGGGTTGTGGCTGGCTGACACCATCAAGCCACCGGCAGCACCTGTGCGCCGCACCGACAGGGGAACCGCCGGCGTTGGGCAGAGGCCCAGGTTCCAGACCTGACGGCCGGCTGCCGTGAGCCCAGCACTGAGCGCTGCCGCCAGCATCGGCCCACTGGAGCGGGAATCCATGCCGATGACAACAGGCCCCTCGGCCTTGAGCACCTGACCGCACCAGTACCCCAGCTGCAACGCCAGGGCCGGGGTGACCTGCTCGCCCACACGGCCTCGCACGCCATCGGTGCCGAACCCGGTAAAAGCCTCGCCCAGAGGTGCGCCGATCGGATGCGGTGCTCCGCTGGTCATGGGTCCAACCTTCACGATGCCGCAGGCTACGCCGAAGCTTTATCGCCAGCGCCGCGGCCACCACAGCCAGATCAACAGCTCAAGCAAAGCCCAGACCAAAAGCAGCCCCACCAGCCATCCGGGCAACAGGCGCAGGGGCCACAGGGGCCTTAGCACCATCAGCAGACCGGCGGCGGCCCAGACCCGCAGCGCGCGCTGGCGCTGCTGCCAGCCGGGCAGGCTGGTCAAGCTGGCCGGCAACGCTGCATGCAAGCGCTCAACAGCAGGCTGCAAGTAGCGCAACAGCTCTGGCACACGAGGCAGGGCGGCTCTCCCCAGAATGGCTTGAGCGTTGCGCATCTGGGCTGCCTTTGCGGTTCGCATTTCTGCTGACGGCCTTAAGCGCAGGGGTGCTCGCCAGCCTGGCGGCGGGCCGGGCGCTGCTGGTGCAGTTGCCGCGGCCCACGCCGGCGGGCAGTGCCGCGGGTTTGTCGATTGAGCAGCGCTTGGCGCTCAACCCGCTGCGGCGGCGCGAGGCGGCCCTGCTGCTCGCATCCCGCAGCAACAGTGAGCCCAGTCACAAGCAACGCCTGCTGCGCAGCCAGGGCTGGGGCCTGGACCCCCTGGCCGCCGTTGTGCTCAAACATCAGGCCCTGACAGAAGTCGCTCTGGGCCAAGCCCAGCAGGCCAAGACGGCTTGGCAGCTGCTGCAAAGGCGCCACGGCTCCGTTCCAGCCAGCGCTGATGCCCTCTATGCGCTTGGCCAGCGCCGCACCTTGCTGCAGCGCTGGCCGGCCCACCCCGCAGCCCTGGCTGCTGCCAGTGAACAGGCCGACCTGGCTGGCGCCCTGCACCTGGCCCGCTGGGGAGCCCGCTGGCCCGGCGCCGCTGAGCGCATCAACACAACCTGCCTGCAACCAAAACTGAGCGAAGCGCAGCGGCAGCAACTGGCCCAGGGACTGGCTGAGCTGGGCGCCGCAGCAGACGCCGAGGCCTGCCTGGCCGGCGCCACACCCCTACCAGCAACCGCCCTGCTGCTCGCTGATGCCGACCTGCACAGCGCCAATGCCGATCAGCAGCAGCGCGGGACGGCGCGCCTGCTGCAGCTGCTCAACCACCAGCCCAGCTCGACTGCAGCCAAGAGCGCCGCTGCAATGCTGGCCGCCTCAGACACCCCAGCGGCCCAGGGCGCCCTGGCCAACCTGCCGGCGCGGTGGCAGGCCAGCGCCGCGGTGCAGGCCAGCGCGGCAAAACAGGCTCAAAACAACGCTGCTGCGATCGCCGTAGTGCAGCGCTGGCCGCGCGATGCGTCCAGCTGGGAGCTGCAGTGGCACAGAGCACGCCTCAACGCACTGGCAGGACGCTGGCGCGAAGCGCTCGAGCTGCTGCGGGCCGGCGGGCCAGCACTCGAGGCGAGCATGCCCGCGGCCCTGCAGGCGCGCCGCGAGTTCTGGCTGGGCTTGAGCCTTTTGCAACTGGGCGAGCCGACGCCCGCACGCCGCCATTGGCAACAGATTGTGCAGCGCTGGCCAGGCGGCTACTACGGCTGGCGCGCCGCCGCCCGCCTGGGGCTCAAGCAGCAGACAACGCCTGCAGGAGCGGCCCCAAGCTGGAGACCGCTCCAGAGCGGAGATGCGCAGGTCGATCGGCTCTGGCGGCTGGGTCAGCCGCTTGAGGCCTTTGAGCATTGGCGGGCCATGCGCCGCGGCCGCCCTGCAAGCCAGAGCCGCGCCCTGCAGGCCGAAGGGCGCCTGCGCGAAGCCATCGGCGATGGCTGGGCGGGCCTGGGCCAGCAGGAGCTGGCCGCCCTGCGGGCGCCTGCTGCTGACTGCCAGCTGCAACAGCTGATCGAGCACAGCCGCTACCAGGTGCGCCAACACCAGTCCCTCAGCAAAGCTGCACGCAGCGAACAGATGCCGCTGCACCTGCTGCTGGGTGTTGCCAAACAGGAATCGCGGTTTCAAAGCAACGTGCGCTCTGTGGTCGGTGCGCAGGGCCTGCTGCAACTGATGCCTGAGACCGCTGCTGAAGTGCATGGCTCAGCATTGAGCGAAGCGCAACTCAGTGATCCCCAGCTCAACGCCCGCCTGGGTGCGCGCTATCTCAAGCAGCTGCTGCAGCGCTGGGGCGGCAACACAGTGCTGGCGGTGGCCAGTTACAACGCAGGCCCCAACGCGGTGGTCCGCTGGCTGACGCCCCAGCTCGAGCAGGTACCCGAGCTCTGGGTAGAGGCGATTCCCTACCCAGAAACGCGTCATTACGTCAAAACCGTGCTTGGCAACAGCTGGAGTTTCAGCGCCCCGCGCTTGCCCCGCTGCCGCTGATCAGGCTGCCCAGAACCCTGCGAGATGGCGCCCCACGGCTGAGCCAAACAGCACCAGCACGCTGAGCGCTAGAGCGCTCAGCCAGGGCGGGGGCAACAGGCGCAAACGCACCAAATCAAGACGTGCCAGCAACACAGCCGAAGCCAGGATCAGCACATTGGCCAGCACATTGAGATGCAGGAGATACAGGCCCCCGATCGTGACGATCAGCAAGGTGAACACCAGGCTGATCACCCTGGAAGCCGCCATCAACGACGACACCCGCTGCAACAGCAGCTCAGGCATGGTGCACACAAACACCACTAGGACGGCGTGCAGACAATCAATCGACCAAAACACCTCGGCGAACCAACCGCCCGACAACTGCTGATGGGCCTCGCTGAGGCTCCAATGTGCCCCCAGGTACACCGAGATCGCCAGCAGCAGGAGCAGCAGCGGCGCCCGAACCGGCAGCAGCAACAGCCCCAGCAGGCGTGCCAGACGCTCCAGAGCTGCTGAAGAGCTGCGCATCACGCCCGCTCCACTGACGGTTGGATGGTGACGGTCACAGGCTGGTCCAACCCAAGCGAAATGGCATCAAAGGGACAGCTGGGAATGCACTGCTCACAGACCAGACAACGGTCGGCATGAAACACCAGCTGCCAGTTTGGAGCGCTGAACTGCAACGCACCGCTGGGGCAAACACTTGAGCACAGACCGCAATCGACGCAGCGAGCGGCATCGATGCGAAGCTGACCTGGGGCGCGATCCAACCTGAGCCCCTGACGCTCAAGCCACTGCTCTGCAGCATTGAGCTCATCGATGTCGCCCGAGAGCTCAACCACCATGGTGCCGCTCTGATTGGGCGCCACCTGCGCCCGCAGGATCTTGGCCGCCACGTCAAAGTCAACGGCCAGCCGATAGGTGAGCGGCTGGTGCACCGCTTCGCGCGGCACATGCAGCGTGAGACGGCGCTTCATCGCTCCACAACCCGCATCAGCCAGGCCCTGTGCGCCGACCGTAGCAACCGTTCTGCTGCCAGAGTGCACCAGCAGCTGTGGTGCCTGCCGCAACCGTCATGAACGAGACCCTGGGCCGGCGTGAGAGAGCCTTGCTAGGAGCCATCGCCGCTGCCCTGCTGGTGGCGCTGATTTGGTTGCGCGGCGGGCTGCAACCAGCGGCGCCTTTGGAGCAACTGGCACGCCAGTCGCTGGATCTACCCGTGGCCTTGAGCAACGGACGGCCCACGATCGTCGAGTTCTATGCCGACTGGTGCGAGGCCTGCAGAGCCATGGCGCCTGCCATGGCCAAGGTGGAGCAACAACACCAGGGATCTCTCGACGTGGTGCTGCTCAACGTCGACAACCCCCGTTGGCAACCGGAACTGGATCGCTACGGAGTCAATGGCATTCCGCAACTTGAGTTGTTTGACAGCCGTGGCGACGCTGTAGGCCGCTCGATCGGTGCGCGCCAACTGGCCGAGCTCGAAGCCATTGGTGACGCCCTGATCGCCGAGTCTCCGCTGCCCCAACTGGCAGGCATGGGTGCCATCAGCACCTTGAGCAGTGACAACGCGCTGCGAGCCGAGACGAACCCTGCCACGATGGCCTCACCTCGTAGTCACGGCTGACGCCCTTTCCATGCCGATGGATCCCCGCTTCCGGGTGGAGCTGATCGCAGCCACCCCCAACCCCCAGCAATGTGTGTATGCGGGCATGCACCAGGACTACAGCGAAGGGTTTGTGGCTGCAGCCCGCAGCGACTGGCCTGATGAAACCCGCGCCGGCGAGATTTGCGTCAAGCGCCTGCTAGCCGGCGAACGCGGGCACTACGGCCCACTGGAGCACGCCCAGATCGTGCTCAACGTGGGCTGGTTTCCGCACTCGGTGATGCAACAGGCCCGCACCCACCGCGTGGGTGTGAGCTTTGACGTGCAGTCGATGCGCTACACCGGCGAGCGCATCTGCCGCGCAGCCAACGGCGAGATCGAACTGGAAGAGGTGTTCTATCTACGTCCTGTTGGCGACTACAGCGACCGCCAAGGCAAGAAGTATCACTACGACGACGCGCAACGCAGCAAAGACCTGGAACTCTGCCGCGCGGCTGCCGAGCGCTACCGCGATCTGCTGGCAGCCGGCTATGCCGAAGAACATGCCCGCGGCATCTTGCCGTTTGATTACCGCCAGCACTTTGTGGTGAGTTTTTCGCTGCGGGCCTTTCTGCACTTCATGGACCTGCGCGCCAAGCTCGATGCCCAAGAAGAAATCCGCGACCTCTGCGACCTGATGTGGCCGCACATGGTCAGCTGGGCACCACAATTTGCCGCCTGGTACGAAAAGAGCCGCCTGCATAAGGCCAGGCTCGCGCCCTAGGGGGCAGGCACCTAGCTCAGGCGTTAAACCTTGGCGAGGGTGACGCGCTCTGGCTGGTGCTGGTATTTGCCGGCGCGATCACGGTAGGTGGTTTCGCAGGGATCACCTTCGAAGAACAACAACTGGCAGATGCCCTCATTGGCGTAGATGCGGCAATCGGCTCCTGAGGAGTTGCTGAACTCCAGGGTCAGATGTCCCTCCCAGCTGGCCTCGGCAGGGGTGGTGTTGACGATGATGCCGAGCCTTGCGTAAGTGCTCTTGCCCAGACAGATCACGGTGATGTTGGGCGGCACGTGCATCTTCTCGAGCGCCACGCCCAGCCCGTAGGAATGGGCCGGCAGGATGAAATAGCTGCCGTCCTCATCTTCATGCAAGGGCGCCGGCTCCAGGTTGGCGGGGTTGAACCGCTTGGGGTTCATCACGGTGCCTGGCACGTGCCGGAAGATCAGAAATTCCTTGGCCGACAGTCGCAGGTCATAGCCGTAGGAGGAGCAGCCGAAACTCAGCACAGGATCGGCTTTGTTATCGGGATCGAGATGGCGCACCAGGGTGGGCTGGAACGGCTCGAGCATGCCGCTGCGAGCCATTTCGTTGATCCAACGGTCGTTCTTGAGCATCAGAAACCTCGGCGCAACTCGGTAACCTGATCAGCCATCGCCATCAAGGGCTCGGGGATCGACGGTCCGGTGAGAATGACATCCATCTGGGCCGGGCGCTGCTCAAGGGTGGCGATCACGTGTTGTTGATCGAGGTAGCCGTAGCTGATCGCTAGGCCCAGCTCATCGAGCACCATCAAATCAACGGAGCCAGCCAGCAACAGCTCAGCGCAGTGCTCCCACAGTGCAGCGATCGCCTCGGCATGCGCCTGTTCATCGGCAGAACCTGCAGCCGCTGGCGCATCAACGCAAAGCGGCATGGCCGGGCGCATCCACTGCAGCCGGCCACACAGGCTCAAGGCCTGAGCGGCACCTTGATCAACCCCACCTTTGAGAAACTGACTGATCAGCACACGACTGCCCAACCCCGCTGCCCGCAGCGCCTGACTGAGCACGCTGGGAACACTGCCGCGAAAGGGAGCGGTATGGACCTGCAGCAACCCCTCGGGCTGGGACACCAGGCGCAACACCGGCGCAGCCTGCGTCTGGGGCAGCGCATGCAGAGCCCGCTGGGGCCGATGGGCGTGCCCCGCTGCCTGCGGGAGGCTATTGGAGAGGCTGGCGGTCATCGAATCCCCAGACGGCGGCCGCATGGGCGCATGAACCTGAATGTAGCGGGCTCAGGCACATTCACAAGCAGCGCACACCACCTGTAGTGGCATACAGATGAACCACTACAGCCACGGCTTCAAAACCGTGTGATTTGCTACAAGCGACTGCCCAAGCGCTCCGTAGTTTCCGCTCATTCGTCTCGCCCCGATGGTCGGCGCCACCCGCGGGTTCAGCCGCTACCCCAGCACCCCTTCCAGCGGATCTCCCGGAGCCGTCGCAGCCATGGGAGCTGCAGCGCAGGCGAGCCTCACCCTGGTTGAGGTCATCCGCGGGCTGGCCGGCAGCAGCGTTGAAACCATTGAGCGCGGCAAGACGATCTTCTTTCCGGGCGATCCAGCCGAGCGTGTGTATCTGATCCGGCGGGGGGCTGTGCGCCTCTCACGGGTGTACGAATCGGGTGAGGAGATCACCGTGGCGCTGCTGCGCGAGAACAGCCTCTTTGGGGTGTTGTCGCTGCTGACCGGACAACGTTCTGATCGCTTCTATCACGCCATCGCCTTCACCCGCGTCGAGATGGTGAGCGCACCAGCTGGCTCGGTCCGCAAGGCGATCGAAGAGGACGCCAGCGTCGGGCTGCTGCTGCTGCAGGGTCTGTCCTCACGCATCCTGCAGACCGAAACCATGATCGAAACCCTCACGCACCGCGACATGTCGTCGCGGTTGGTGAGCTTTCTTTTGGTGCTGTGCCGCGATTTTGGTGTTCCAGGCAATGCCGGCATCACCATTGATCTACGCCTGTCGCACCAGGCGATCGCTGAGGCGATCGGCTCCACCCGCGTGACGATCACGCGCCTGCTGGGCGACCTGCGCCAGGAAGGCCTGCTGCAGATCGATCGCAAAAAAATCACTGTGTTTGATCCGATCGCTCTAGCCAAGCGATTCAGCTGAACGTTTCGCCGACACGTGTCAGCTGACACGTTCAGTTGACACGTTCAGCTGACAGATCGCAGCAAAACAGCCCAAGGGGGCTTGCACGCCAGAGATACTGAGGCTTCTGCTGCGGTGCTGGCGTGTCGGGCTGGCTGCTGATCCTGGCGCTCTTGCTGCTCGGGGGGGTGCTCTCAACCCTGGGCGATCGGCTGGGCAGCCGCGTCGGCAAGGCGCGGCTGAGCCTGATGGGCATGCGCCCCAGGCGTACCGCAGTGCTGATCACCGTGCTCACCGGCAGCCTGATCAGTGCGGTCTCGCTTGGTTTCATGCTGCTGGTGAGCGAACGCTTGCGGGTGGGGCTGTTTCAGCTGGACCAGCTCGAAGAACGCCTGCAGCAAAGCCGCAGCGCCCTCGAGCGCAGCAAAGCCGAGCTGAGCCTCGCCGAGCAGCAACGCAACCAGGCCCGCCAGCGGGCCCAACGGCTGCGCCAGGAGCTCGCCCCCTTGCAGGCCCAGCGCACCCGCCTGGAGCGCGAGCGCGACCGGCTCAGCCAAGAGGTGAGCCAGCGCGACGCCGAAATTCAACGCAACCAAAGCGAACTGAGCCGGGTGCGGCAGCAGATCGCCAGCCGCACCCAAGAGCTCAAAGGGTTGGAGAACAACCTCATTGCGCTGCGACGCGGCGATGTGGTGATCAGCAGCGGTCAGCCACTGGCCACCGCCAAGGTGAAACTTGAGCGTCCGCAGCAAGCCACTGAGGCCATCACTGCGCTGCTGCAGCAAGCCAATCGCAACGCGTTTGCCCGCGTGCTGCCGGGCGAGCCAGCCACCCGGCAGATCCTGCTGGTGCCGCGCAACGACATCACCAAACTGGAAACGCTGCTCAAACAACCGGGCAGCTGGGTGGTCAGCATCCTGTCGGCCGCCAACGTGCTGCGCGGCGAACGACAGGTGCTGGGTTTCCCTGACCTGCGCCCCAACCGCACCGTGGTGCGCGCTGGCGAGGTGCTAGCCGGCACCACCATCGAGGGTGATCTGCGCGATCCCAACCAGATCGCCCGGCGGCTCAATTTGTTGCTGGCGGCCGCCTACGCACGCGCCCAGCGCCAGGGGACCCTTGTCGATGGCTTGCAATACGACCCCACAAGGCTGAACCAACTGGTCCGCAGCCTCAGCGAGCGCCAGAGCGGCCAGGTCGTCCAACTCGAGGCCGTGAGCCTGGGCGATGCCGATACGCCCGATCCGATCACAGTGGATCTGCGCTGGGTCAACAGCGCCAGCCTGCCGGGTCAACCGCGGCGCTCTTGAGGCAAAGCCCCCATGACCGTTGCCACGAGCTGCCTGGCCGCGCTTGATCCTGGACGCAGCAAGTGCGGCCTGGTGCGCACCGATGCCCAGCAGCTGCGCATCGAAGAGGCCTGCATTGTCAGCCCAGCCGACGCCCTGGCATTGCTGGCGACATGGCAGCAGCAGGGGCTGCTGAGCAGCGTGGTGCTCGGCAATGGCACCGGCAGCCAGCAGTGGCGCACGAAACTGATCGAACTGGGTCTTGCCGTGGCGATGGTCGACGAGCGCGGCAGCACCCTGGCGGCCCGTGGGCGCTACTGGCAGCTGTGGCCGCCCCGCGGTTGGCAGCGGCTGTTGCCGGCTGGCCTGCGCCTGCCGCCACGCGATCTCGATGATCTGGCCGCCCAACTGCTGCTCGAGCAGCAGCTGCAACGGCAACTGCCGCGCGGGCCGCTGGCCCTGGGCGCTTAAAAGCGGGCGCGCACCGTGAAGGCGTAATCGCCCCCTGGTTCGAGTTGGTAATCGGCCTTAAGCAAAAACCGCAACAGGGCGTCCTGTATCAAGGCCCGGCCCAGCGACGGTTCCACCTCAAGGGTGCCGCGATCAAAAGCCCAGCGAAAGGTCCAGTGGAATCCACCGGCGCTGACCTCACCCTCCATGACGCGCTGGCTGAAGCTCTGATGCAGCACCCGCAATTGGGCCGTGGTGGCAGGCAGGCGGCTCATGCGGGCACAAAGCCATTGAGGCGATTACCGGCACGCTCCAGGCCAAGCCGCTGAATCAAGGTGATGCCGGCCTCGACCTCGCTGAGCACCTGATCGAGCACTGCCTGCTCAGATGCCGCAAAACGGCCGAGCACATGACCCACCGTGCGTGCCTTGCGCTCGGCCGGATTGTCGGCAGGGGCGCCGATGCCGATGCGCAATCGAGCAAAGTCCTGCGTACCCAAGTGGCTGATGGTCGAGCGCAATCCGTTGTGGCCGCCAGCACTGCCCGAGGCGCGCAGGCGCAATTTGCCCAGCGGCAGATCCATGTCATCGACCACAACCAGCAATTGATCGGGCTTGAGATCAAACCAATCAAGTGCCGCCCGAATCGAGCGGCCGCTGTCGTTCATGTAGGTCTGAGGCATGAGCAACCGCAGCCGCTGCTCACCCACCCCCACCTCGGCCAGCAGACCATGCAGCCGCGCCTGATTGCGAAAGCCAGCACCTGAGCGGCTCGCCAGGCGCTCTAAGGCCATGAAGCCAACGTTGTGGCGCGTTTGCCTGTACTGATCGCCTGGATTACCGAGGCCGACCACCAGCTTCAGGTCAAAGCCTGAACCAAGCCTTGAGGGCTCAGACGCCTGGAGCACTGCCCGAACCGGCGGCATCGTTCGACGCCGTCACTGCTGCTTCGCCGGCAGATGCAGCAGCATCGGCTGAAGCGTCCAGGGCTGCGGGCGCCTGGGCAGCAGCGCTCTCGCTGCTGCTGCTCTCGGCGATGGCACTACGAAATTCCTTCTCAAAGTCCTGAGAAGCGCTCTGAAAACCTTTGAGCGTGCGTCCCAAGGTCTTGCCCAACTCGGGCAACCGCTTGGGGCCAAACACCAGAAGACCAATGGCGGCAATCACCGCCATCTCTGGCAAACCGATCCCGAAGATGTTCATGGCGGGCGGCCGGCTGAAGAAGGAATCAGCCGATGCCGTTCCAGTTGACGTTGATGCCTTCGAGCAGCAGCGACTTGTTGTACAGCTGCAGGATCACCAGCAGGAACACCAGAAACAGCACCATGAAGATGCCCATCACGGGTGTGGTGCCCCAGCCAGGAACCACCTTGCCGTACTCAGAGTTCAAGGGGCGCAGCAGGTCTCCAAGACGGGTGCGTTGAGCCATGGCGGCGGGGGCCTCTCGGGCAGTGAAGCGGTCTGGTTACTGTAAGGGCCTTGCCTGCCTTGGCGCGCCGGGCTGTCAAGCGTTGTGATGGAAGGCCTCGCCACCATGGAACCCAGCAGCACCGGCTCACCTGCCCTCAGCGTCGCGATCGCCGTGCTGGTAGCCCTGCTGGGCCTCACTGGCTTTGGGGTCTACACCGCCTTCGGCCCACCGTCCAAACAGCTCAGCGATCCCTTCGACGATCACGACGACTGAGGCAAGCGGCCCTTAGCGCCCAGCCGGGACGATCCGCCAACAACCGATCTGCCACGGCCGCAGCCAGTCGTCAGCCGCTGCACCGTCAAGGGGACGATCGAGCCCATCGAGGCGCCCCAGCAGCTGCCAGTTGGGCCCCAGATCCAGACGCTGGCGGCAGCTCGAGAGGTTCTGCACGGTGATCACGCCACGGCGCGCCCCCAGCAGCAGCAGATCAGGGCCCAGCGCCGGCAACGCCTCAAGCGCTGTTGCGCGGCGAGCGTGATCGGCGCCCAGGTGGTGCTCTAAGCGCAGCGGGCGGCACCACAGCGGCTCGCGAAACTGCACAGCCCGTTGCGGCAGACCCGCCAGCCGCCAGCCAGCGGGGCAGGGCATCAGCGCTAGCCGCAGGCGCTGCCAGCCGTTGTCAGCCGAGGGATCAGGCCAGGTGGGAGCGCGCAACAGCGACACCCCCAGCTGCTTCGGGCTCGCCGAAACACCCTGGGGGCCATCGAGCACAACGCCAAGGCCACCACCCGGGGCAGCGGCCTCAGAAGCAAGCCAACTGATCGCCGGCGCCTCCCAACGGGCCTGTTCACGGGCGGTGAACGGTTGCGCCGGCCGCTCGATCACACCGCCGCTGGTGTCGCTGGCCCAGCGGCAGGCGTCTTGAGCCAGCGGCAACTCAAAACGCAGCAGTTCATGCTGCTGCCGCCAGTCGATGCTGAACAGCAGCTCAAGCCATGGACTGGCGGCCTGCAGACGCGCATCGAGCCGCAGGGCGGAGCTGCCCAGGCGGCCGCGCCAGCTCACCTGAACACACAAGGGGCCTTGCTCAATCCAGGCGATGGTGCGTTGCCACGCAATGGGGCGTGGCTGGGCTGCGTAGTCAGCTGCCAGATCCCAGGCATCCCAGAACTCACCGGCATCGCGGTAGCGCCGCAGCTGGGCCGGCGCCATCAGATAGGCGCGCCCTGCTGCATCGCTCAGCTGCTCAAGCCCGGACGGGCCGATCTCGGCGCTCAACAGCCCATTGCCGAGCCGCCAGCGACCGCCTGCAAGCTCCTGGCATTCGACTGGATGCACAAGCGCTGGTGCTGCAGGCTGTTTTGCCACCGCAGCACCCAGACGCTGCAGCGGTAGCGCCTGGATGCCAGAGAGCGCGGGCAGCTGCAACCAGCAGCCCCCAGCGGCAGCGCTTTGGGCAGGTAGCGCCGGGCCGTCATGACCAACAGCCCAAGCCCCCGCAGGCAGACGCACGCAACGGCCCTGGGTCTCAAGCGGCTGCAGTTGGGCCACCGCCCAGCAATCAGCCGAAGCAGCCAAAGGGGAAAGCCACTGCTGCAGCGCAGCATCGCGCTGAGCGCGGGCCTGCCGCCGCGCCGAGCGCCACTGCCCTTCGGCCTGCTCAAACACCTCAGGAATCGAGGTTCCCGGAAGGATGTCGTGAAATTGCTGAAACAGCAGGGGCTCCCAGTCAGGAACTCCCGCAGGGGGCTGTGCTGGATCGAGCTCGCCGCGACCGCTGCAGGCAGCGAGCATCTGGGCCAGCTCAGCCTCGCGCAGCAGCCGCTCCAGCGTGCGGTTGTGGCGCTTCTGGTCAGGCCGGCTGGTGGCGCAGCCGCGATGCAGCTCCAAATACAGCTCATCGCGCCACACCGGCAAAGCCGCTGCGCAGGGCTCAAGAGCGCTGAGGTACTGGCGCAGGCTGCCGTGGCGCTGCGGGGCCAGGGGCGCACCCCGCTCAGCCTGGGCCTGCCAGAGGGCGAGCTGCTCGAGCATTTCGGCGGTGGGGCCGCCGCCGTGATCGCCCACCCCAGGCAACCAGAGCGCATCAGCCAGGCCTGTGGCCTGCTGCCACTGCCGCCGGTAGCGCTCGATCGCGATCGGGTCGCCATCGGTGCCGATGGCGGCGGTCATCAGAGCCAGCACCTCGCTGCCGCAGCGGCTGCGCCAGCGAAACAGACGATGCGGAAACGGATTGGTGGCGTTCCAGGCGAGTTTGTGGGTGCAGAACCAACGCACCCCAGTGGCGCAGGCAATCGCCGGCAGACCCGCCGCAAAGCCAAACGAATCAGGCAACCAGGCCAGCTGATGGCTCAGCTGCGGGAAGGCGGCCTGGCTCCACTGCTGACCCAGTTGGAACTGCCGCAGCAGCGAGCTTGTGCTGATCAGCACGCAATCGGTTTCCACCCAGGGACCGTTGATGGGTTCGAAACGGCCGCAGGCAACCGCAGCCTCAAGGCGAGCAAACAGCGCAGGCCTGTTGGCCTGCAACCAGGCATAGAGGGCTGGGGTCGAATGGGCGAAATGGAGCTCTTGGAAGCGCTCCATCAGATCAAGCACCGATGCAAAGGTGCGCACGGCCGCCTCCCAGGTGTCGGCGACCGGCCACAGCCAGGCCAGATCCAAATGGGCATGGCCCAGCACATGCACCAAGCCGCGAGGCTGATCAGGCGGGACCGCAATGTCCTGCTCCAGCTGCCTGAGCTGTTGCCATTGGGGCTGCAGCAGCCCGTGAGGATCGTCTGGATCGAGGGGCTCAAGCTCCAGACGGCTCATCACCAAGGCGCCGTCGTCATGCCGCGGGCTGCGCAGCGTCAACTCAAGCTCAAGGCACTGGCCTTGCCACCAGCGCTCAGGCAGTTGCCAGCGGCAGGCGCTGTCAAACAGGTCGCCGCGGTGCACAACCGTGCCATCGACCCGCAGCTCGAGCGCCTCGGCCCACCAGCGCAGTGCCAGCCTGCCGCAGGCGCTACCAGCCAGCTGCTGCCAAGGCTCAGGGCAGCGCAGGGTCAGACGCAACACACGGCTGATGCCGCCGCGCGGCCAGATGATCAGACCGCGGGCGTGCCAATCGGGCCGGTGGCTAGCGCCCCAGGGATCGTCCAGCGCCGAACTCCAGTCGCCACAAGCGCTTTGCCACTGCCAGAGCGGCTGGAGCTCCAGGCAGAAAGATGACTGAATCGTTTCAATCCGCTCAGGCAATGGCACCTCGGGGGGCTCAGGCATCCTTTGATGGCCTGCCAGGACCCATAGGATGATGGGCCATCTGGCTAGCTGATCGAAAGATCAGCACTCGCCCTAGCCCGACTCGCAAGCTCGACCATGCTCGCCCTCAAAATCTCGGTTTATTCGGTCGTCTTCTTCTTCATCGGGATTTTCGTGTTCGGCTTCTTGGCCAGCGACCCCAGCCGCACACCGAGCCGCAAAGATCTCGAAGAGTGATCCCTGGGACACTTGCCGATCCGCGGCAACGCCGCTGATCCGCAGCAGGGTGCATGGGAGGATCGGCCGATCTTGTGCCGACCGCCGAGCCTGTGCCGCGAAACCGATCCTTACGATCGGCCTGTGCCGTAGCAGGTCTGGGCTCATTGCTGAGCGCCCTACCGGCCGCCATGGCGGCAGAGCCAGCGGGTCAAGACCAACAAACCGCCGAACCCAAGGTCGGCTCCTTGCAAGCACCAGCGGCCTCTGGGGCGCTCAAGCAGCAGCAGCCAAGCACCCCGGCCGCGACATCCCTGAGCAACGCACTGCCCGCCGAAGCCGAGCTGCCGCTTGAGCTCGAGCTCAGTGCGAACGCCCTGCGCTACGACGGCGTTCTCGGTCGTGTCATTGCCGAAGGCAATGTTCAAGCCTTGGTGGCCGGCGGCAGGCTCTTGGCCGATCGACTCGAATACGAAACCCGCAGCCGCACGGTCTATGCACGCGGCAGCGTGCGGCTGCAGCGCGGTCAGCAGTATCTGCAGGCCAGCCAACTGCGCTACAGCCTGCTCGAAGGGAGCGGTGAAGCCGATGACGTCTACGGCATTCTCGATCTCGACGGCAGCGACAGTGACTATCTGCTCAATCAACCGCCTTCACAGCCGCTCACTCCACCTGAGCCACTGAGCTGCACCCCGATTCTGCCGCCGATTCCCAATTGGCATCCCTACAACTGGGCCGTGACCGCCTGGGGCGGCCAAATGATCGACGCCAACTTTGGTGATTCGTTCTACTTCAAGGGGCGCTGGAGGCCGGAATATCTCGCCGGTGTTGGCCTCAACAAGCGCATCGTCGACGGCGGGCCCTTTTCGCTTGAACTCGACGCCAACCTGCTGGCTCACCAGGCCTACCCCCAGGCAGGCGGGCAATACAACCAGGCTGTTCCCTACGCGTCGGTACCAGGCCAGACCTTTGGCGAAGGAACGCTTGGCATCGGCCTCAGGATCTGGATGCAGCCCTGGCTGAGCGTGTTTCTGGTCGAAGGGGTGAGTTACACCACCGATGTCAGCAACTACGAGCGGACCTTCCGCAGCCGGTATTCGCAATTTCTCAATTACCTCGCCTTTGAAATTGAAGCGCTGATCAACCCGCGCTGGTCAGTGGTGGGAAGGCTGCATCACCGCTCCGGCGCCTACGGGGTTTACAGCGGTGTGCGTGAAGGCAGTAACGGCTACCTGGTCGGCCTGCGATATCGCTTTGGCGAGGGCAAACCAAGGCGCGCTGCACCCGCCATGCCACCAGCCCAGGGCTGCCCTGATGCACCAGCGCCAAGCAGTGCAGCTGAAAGCAGCATGACCGCAGCACTTGGCCGTGCAGCCAATCAGCAGCAGCAACCGGATGGCACAACCCCAGCTGCAACCCAGCCAGCTGCGGGCGCTGAAGCCCAAGCGGGCACCAGCACAACCAAGCGGCAGGGCCTCTGGCAGCAAGCCCGCGCGCAAGAAAAAGCTCGCCAGGAAGCGATCAGCCGCATTCAGCAACGGGTCAGCGATGTGAAGCTGCAGCAATCGCTGCGGCTCGAGCGCCGCTTCGGCTTCGACGATCGCGAGACCACCTCCAACACCGCCAACGTTTACGGCGGCATCGTCCCTGAGCAGCTCAAAAGCCTCAACACGACAGCCAACATGAAGGCCGTCGATGGCGGCATCAGCCGCTGGCGCATCCAGGCACGCTCGATCAAGCTCAGCGCCACCGGTTGGAGCGCCTCAAGGGTTGGCATGACCAACGACCCCTTCACCCCAGCGCAATCGTGGCTTGAAGCCGTCGGTGTTCAGGTCGGCGTCAACGCCAAAGGCGACACAGTCATCTCAGCGCGCAGCACGCGCATCTTGCTTGAAGAGCGGCTGCCGCTTCCCGGCAGGCAGCGGCAAAGGCTGCGCAAGAACCAAGTCGACACACCTGTCGTGTTGGGCTTTGACCAGCGCGACCGTGACGGGGTGTTTGTCGGCTACGAAGCCAAACCGATCACCATCGGCAAGACAGGGAGTCTGCGGCTGCAGCCCCAGTTCATGCTGCAGCGCACCATCGACGGTGTGACCAACAGCTATCCCCTGCCCGGCTCCCCACCAGGCAGCGCTGGGGTGCAGCAGAGCGTCAAAACCGGCGATCAGTTTGGCCTCTTGGCCCGCTGGAGCGATAGCCGCTGGGGCTTCAAGAGCCAGGCGACCCTCGACATGTCGACGTTCAATCCCGACAACTTCGCAAGCGGCACCCGCAGCTGGGGCGACATTGCCCGCAACGTCAAGTTGCCGCTGCTTGGCGAGAGCACAGCGCGGCTCTTCGGGGCCTACCGCTTCCGCGCCTGGAACGGCTCTCTGGGCGAGCAAGACGTCTACTCCGCCTATGGCATCTCCCTGGAAGACGAAGGCAAACTGCCCGACTGGGGCAAGGTGCAGAACCTCTTCTATTGGCGCGTTGGCCTAGGCAATTTCCGGGCCTGCAGCACCGATTGCCCGACCAACAACAGCACTGGGACTGCAGCCATTCCCAACCTTGCCGATTTTTGGCGCGGCAACGCCATTGCTTCGCTGACCAGTTCGTTCCCGCTGTGGACTGGCAAACCGCTGGCGCTCACCGCGGATCAGGCCTTCCAGAACTCACCAGTGCCGATCGTGCCTGGGCTCAAATTTGACACCAACATCACCGGTGCCTTGGCTTACTACGACGATGGCCAATACCAGAACACCCTGGCGTTCTCGGCTGGCCCGGTGATCACCCTGGGGCATTTCAGCAAGCCGTTCCTGGACTACACCCAGTTCGCTGTCACCGGCGGCATCACGCTGCGCTCTGGTCTTAGCCCGTTGAGCTTCGATCGCGCCGTTGATCTGGGAACCCTCAATTTTGGCCTGACCCAGCAGATTGCCGGACCAATGCTGTTGAGCGTGGGCTATGGCGTCAACGTTGACCCTGCCTCAGGCAACTACGGCGAGACCACCGGCTCCTACGTCGAACTGCGCTGGCAGCGCCGCTCCTATGACATTGGCATCTACTACAGCCCCTACGAAGGCCTAGGCGGCATCCGCGTGCGGCTGAACGACTTCACCTACAAGGGCAGCGGTGTTCCCTTTGTGCCGTACCACCCATCGCGGGCAGGCCTCAAGCAACGGCCTTTCTGATGCTGGCCGCCTGTCTCAGGCGGCCAGAGCAAACTGCTGCAAATACGGCAACCGCGTAGCGGTCGCATCGAGCGAAGCAGCATTGGCCAGCAGCTGAGAGGTTGCATCCCACTGGCCGCTCACCAGCATGCGATGGGGCCCCGGATCCAGATGCACCCCCCAGCGGTTGACGCCAGTGAACTCGCTTTCGAGTTCCACCTCAAGAGCCTCGAGATCAAGCCACAGCTCGGCGGCGGGATCTGCTGCGATGGCTTCTTGCAGCGCAGCAACAACAGCCGGCTCAGCGCTCAGGCAGGGGATCCCCAAAGCCAGGCAGTTGCCAAAAAAGATCTCAGCAAAGCTTTCACCCACAACGGCACGAATGCCCCAGCGCATCAGCGCCTGGGGCGCATGCTCTCGGCTGGAGCCGCAGCCGAAGTTGCTGTTGACCACCAGCACTGAGGCCTGCTGATGCTCGGGGCGGTCAAATGGATGCTCACCCGCCAGCTCGGCCCGATCGTCAGCAAAGGCGCCAACGGCAAGATCGTTGAAGGTGACGCATTTGAGAAAGCGCGCCGGGATGATGCGATCGGTGTCGATGTCAGCCCCGACAACGGCGATGCCGCGGCCGCGGTGGTTGCGAATCGGGCCCTGAGGAAAAGCTTGAGTGGTCATGGCAGGAGCGTACGCACGTCGGTGACCTGGCCGGTCACGGCGGCAGCCGCCACCATCGCCGGGCTCATCAGCAAGGTCCGGCCACTGGCTGAACCTTGCCGCCCCTTGAAGTTTCTGTTGCTTGAACTGGCGCTGATCTGACGCCCTTCAAGGCGATCGGGGTTCATCGCCAGACACATCGAGCAACCCGGCTCGCGCCACTCAAAACCTGCGGCCACAAAAACACGATCAAGGCCCTCGGCTTGAGCGGCAGCGGCGACCTGCTCACTGCCCGGCACCACAAACGCCTTGATGCCCGCTGCCACCTGGCGCCCGCTGGCTACCGCGGCGGCGGCGCGCAGATCAGACAGACGGCCGTTGGTGCAGCTGCCGATGAAGCAGACATCAACCGGTGTACCGGCAATGGCAGAGCCGGGCTGCAGATCCATGTAGCGGTAGGCCTCCTCGGCCAGGGGACGCTCTTCTGGGGCGGTCTGCTCCAGGGTTGGCACAGCCTCATCGACGCCGATGCCCTGGCCTGGGGTGATGCCCCAAGTCACCGTCGGGGCGATGGCACCTGCGTCAAAGCGCACCTCATCGTCAAACACCGCATCAGTGCCGCTGGCCAGCGAACCCCACCAGGCCACAGCCCGATCCCAGGCCTCACCCGATGGCGCGTGGGGCCGGCCCTGCAAATAGTCGAAAGTGACCTGATCGGGATTGACGTAACCGCAGCGCGCACCTCCTTCGATGGCCATGTTGCACAGGGTCATGCGCTCTTCCATCGAGAGCGCAGCAATGGCGGGGCCAGCGAACTCATAGGCATAGCCCACACCGCCTTTGACACCGAGGCTGCGGATCACATGCAGCACCAGATCCTTGGCATAGACGCCACGCTGCAGCTGACTATCGACCCAGATGCGGCGCACCTTGAGCTTGTTCATCGCCAGGCTCTGACTGGCGAGCACATCACGCACCTGGCTGGTGCCGATACCAAAGGCGATGGCGCCGAAGGCGCCATGGGTTGAGGTGTGCGAGTCGCCGCAGGCCACGGTCATGCCGGGCTGGGTCAGGCCCAGCTCCGGGGCGATCACATGCACGATCCCCTGCCGCCCGCTGCCCAGGCCATGCAAGGTGATGCCGTGATCGGCGCAGTTGGCCTCGAGGGTGGCCAGCATCTGCTCGGCCAGAGGATCGGCAAACGGCCGCGCCTGGTTGGTGGTGGGCACGATGTGATCAACCGTGGCCACCGTGCGCTCGGGCCGGGCCACGCCTAAGCCCAGGTCCTTGAGCGCCGCAAAAGCCTGCGGGCTTGTCACCTCATGGATCAGATGCAAGCCGATGAACAGCTGGGTGCTGCCTCCTGGCAGCTCGGCCACCCGGTGCAGATCCCAAACCTTGTCGTAGAGGGTGGCGCTGCTCAAGGTCTCCTAACTCACAGCAATCGATCGACCACCCTAGGCACCGGCATGACCGTCGATCTGCAGCCGCAGGCGGTTCAACGCCTCACCGGTGGTGAGCGTCTGAATCCAACTGCGGCCGCGCCTTGAGCCAAAGCGCGCGGCTTCGCTGCTGGAGCCAGCTGGCCCAGCAATGGCGATGTGCACCAGACCAACGGGCTTGGTCTCACTGCCCCCAGCCGGCCCGGCGATGCCGGTCACGGCAATCGCCCAAGTAGCACCAGTGGCGCGCCGGGCGCCCTCGGCCATCGCCAACGCCACCGGATCGCTCACCGCCCCGTGCAGCGCAAGCAGCTCGGCAGGCACACCCAACAGGTGCTGCTTGGCGCTGTTGGCATAGGCGATCACGCCACCCAAAAACACATCTGAGGCACCAGGAACCGCCGCCAGTGCAGCGCCGATGCCGCCGCCGGTACAGCTTTCAGCCACCGCCAGCGTCTCACCGCGCTGGCGCAGACGCTGCAGCACCACAGCCGCCAGGCTGTCGTCGTCATCTCCGAAGCAGAGCGATCCAGTGCGCGCACGGATCTCGGCCTCAAGGGGCTCAAGCAGCGCTTCGGCAGCGCTCCGGCTGGCGGCACAGGCCGTCAGCCGGAGCTTGACCTCACCCGCCCCGGCATAGGGAGCCACGGTGGGGTTGCTTTGCCCCAGCAGATCACCAACCTGCTCAGCAAGGGTCGATTCGCCAACGCCCCAAAAACGCAGCATGCGGCTTGCCATGACCCCTGCAGCAAGGCCCGCCTGGCGCAGCCAGGGTGCGGCGGTGGCCTGCCACATGGCGTGCAATTCACTGGGGACCCCAGGAAACGTGAGGATGGTGAAGCCGGGTTGCGGGGTCCAGATCATCCCCGGGGCGGTACCTGTGGGATTGGGCAGCACCTGAGCGCCAGCGGGCAGCAGGGCCTGCTTGCGGTTGCTGGCGGCGATGGGCCGGCCACGGCCGCTGAGCTTGGCCTGAATGTCGGCCCACACCTGCGGGCGCTCCACCAGCGGGGCGCCAAAAGCAGCGGCAAGCGCCTCGGTGGTCAGATCATCGGGCGTGGGGCCGAGCCCACCTGTGGTGATGAGCACGCGGCAGCGGCCCGCCGCTTCGCGCACCACCTCGATCAACCGCTCACGGTTGTCGCCCACCACCTGTTGGCGGTGATGGGTGATGCCCAGGGCGGCCAGCTCTTCGGCCAGCCAACGGGCGTTGCTGTTGGTGATGTTGCCCAGCAGCAGCTCAGTGCCAATGCAAAGCACCTCGGCCGCAGGCGCGTGCGCAGCTGCAGACGCCATCAGGACAATTCGCGCTGCACGGCCCGGCGGGTGGTGACCACCACGGCGATCAGGATCGCCGTGGCCAAAGCCAGCCACAAAAAGCGCAGCTCGGCATTGACCAGCACAAGAGCCAATGCCGCGAGCCATTGGGTGAAGGCGTAGATCAGCAGCACCGTGCGCCGGTGGCTGACGCCCTGGCGCAGCAGCCGGTGGTGCAAGTGACGACGATCGGGGTAGAAGGGCGAGCGGCCCTGGCTCAGCCGACCGACGATCACCGCCGACATGTCGGCCAGTGGCAGCGAGAGGATCACCAGCGGCAGCAGCAAGCTGACGCTGGTGAGTCCTTTGGCGGGGCCGACAATGCTGATGGCCGCCAAAGCAAAGCCCAAGAAATACGAGCCCCCATCGCCCATAAAAATGCGGGCAGGGTTGAAGTTGTGGCGCAAAAAGCCAAGGCAACTGCCGCCCAATGCCGCCGCCAATAGACCAGCTGCCGGCTGATGCAGGCTGAAGCTCACCGACAGCAGACCCACTGCAGCGATGCCGCTGACGCCCGCGGCAAGACCATCGAGGCCGTCCAGCCAATTGATCGCGTTGGTGATGCCAACCAGCCAGATCACGGTGGCCAGCAAACTCAAGCTTGGCGGCAGCACAAGCGAGGGCTCGCTGTTGCCAAGCAGGGCAAAAGGAAGCTCGATCGTGCCGATCTGAACGCCCTGGCTCCAGACCGCCATGGCGACGAGCAGCTGTGCGACCAACCGCGGCAGCGGCGGCAGCGCAAACAGATCATCAGCCAGACCGATCACAAAGAAACACAACGCACCCGCCAGGGTTGTCCAGATCAGCTGGTCTTTGTCGGGCGGCAGCTCAGCAAACCCGCCCCAGTGCCAGGTGATCGCCAACGCCAGGCTGAAACCCAGCACAATGCCGATGCCGCCAAGACGCACCATCGGGGTGGTGTGCTGTTTGCGCGGATCGGGTGCGTCAATCAGGCCGTAGGCCAATCCCAACCGCCGCACAACCGGCACCACCAAAGCCGTGAGCACAGCTGCCACCGCAAACGTGAGCAGGGCTGCTGCGTTGGGGTGGTAGGCAAGCGTCACAGCAGAGCGCCTTTAGCGCCCAGGTTACGGGCGCCATCAAGCCTCAGGCGTGTTGAAGCTGACGTTCTTGGCTATACAGCGGAAAGCGTTGACACAGCGCAGCCACCCGATCACGGCAGCGCTGCTCGATCGCCGTGTCGTCGGGGTTGAGCAGCCGGTCGGCGATCACATCGGCCACCTCGGCAAAAGCGGCCTCGTCAAACCCGCGGGTGGTCATAGCGGCTGTGCCCAGGCGCAGGCCGCTGGTTACAAACGGCGATTCAGGATCAAAGGGCACCGTGTTCTTGTTGGCGGTGATATTCACATCACTGACCAACAGGTCGGCCACCTTGCCGGTCATGCCGATGCTGCGCAGATCCAGCAGCACGATGTGATTGTCGGTGCCGCCAGAAACCACCGCAACACCGCGCTCCTGAATGCGGGCGGCCAGGGCCTTGGCATTGGCGATCACCTGCTGGGCATAGGCCTTGAAGCCCGGCTGCAGCGCCTCACCGAAGGCGACACCTTTGGCGGCGATGACATGCTCCAGCGGACCGCCTTGGCTACCAGGGAACACGGCTTTGTCGAACTGCTTGGCAAAGTCAGCGTCGCGGCAGAGGATCAGGCCGCCGCGGGGGCCGCGCAGGGTCTTGTGGGTGGTGGTGGTCACCACATCGCAGACCGGCACGGGGTTGGGGTGCACGCCAGCGGCCACCAGGCCGGCAATGTGGGCCATGTCGGCCAGCAGGTAGGCGCCGACTTCATCGGCAATGGCGCGAAACGCCGCAAAATCAATGGTGCGCGGATAGGCCGAATAGCCGCACACGATCAGCTTGGGCTTGTGCTCCAGGGCCAGCTGACGAATGCTCGCAAAGTTGAGCTGCTGGGTTGCCGGGTCGACGCCGTACTGCACGACCTTGAACCACTTGCCGCTGACGTTGACCGGTGAGCCATGGGTCAGGTGACCGCCATGGCTCAGGTCCATGCCCATGATTGTGTCGCCTGGCTGAAGCAGCGCCAGAAACACCGCAAAGTTGGCCTGGGCGCCGCTGTGGGGCTGCACGTTGGCCCAAGCAGCGCCAAACAGCTGCTTGGCCCGCTCGATCGCCAGCTCTTCGATCGCATCGACGTGCTCGCAGCCGCCGTAATAGCGCTTGGCCGGCAGACCCTCGGCGTACTTGTTGGTGAGCACCGAGCCCTGGGCCTCCATGACGGCGCGGGAGGCGAAGTTTTCTGAAGCGATCAGCTCCAGGTGTGTCTCCTGGCGGTGAGCCTCACGGCCGATCAGCTCAGCCAGCGTGGGATCAGCGCTAGCCAGCGACTGGTTGATCGGGGCGTCGCTGCTGGCAGCCATCGCGTTTGGGCATCTCACAAGCACCCAATCGTAGGCAGTGACGCCAAGTCGCGAGCGTCTGCTCGCATCACGATCAGCACAAAAAAACCGCCCTTACTGGGGCGGCTCCTTCGTGTACGCGCCTGGAGAGATTCGAACTCCCGACCCTCTGATCCGTAGTCAGATGCTCTAATCCGCTGAGCTACAAGCGCATGGGACCATTTTCAGCGCACCGAGGGCCCATCCGTCAAATCCATCTGTCGCTGAGGCGCATCGCATGCCCATTCGCTGGTACGGACCCGCCGACCCCAACGATCCGACCTATCGCCATTTTGAGCGGATCGTCAATTTGACCCTGCATGCCGCGCTGTTTTCGGCACTCAACAGCGGGCTGTGGGTGGTGCAGGAACTGCGTCACCCCTGGCACCATCTG
The DNA here is from genome assembly GCA_049421025.1 of Prochlorococcaceae cyanobacterium. Lineage (GTDB taxonomy): Bacteria > Cyanobacteriota > Cyanobacteriia > PCC-6307 > Cyanobiaceae > RGUW01. Next base: position 36,437 of record JBMSMG010000001.1, read on the forward strand.
AACTGGCTGAGCCTGGGCTGGCTCATGGTGTTGGTGGTGCACGGCAGCGTGGTGTTCGCCATGCGTCCGAAACGCGCGGACGATGACGAACCAGCAGGCCCAACCCACCCCACTGCGTGAGCGAGCACAGATCATGACGCTGAGCGCCAGCCAACTCAACGATCTCGAAAACGCCATTGCCGATCGGCTCTACTTGCAGATCGCCGGTTGGCATCTCTATCTGGGCGATGCCGGCCTGGCGCAGCCACTGGCGATCGAATGCGCCGCCCGGCTCGAGCAAGGCGCCTCTGTCTGCGCCCGCCAGGCCCTCGAGGCCGTGCAGGTGCCGATCGGCGGTGGCGCCACCCGCCTGCCGCTGGCGCGCCTGGTGCCGGCTGCCCAGTTGCGCGACCTCGAGGATGTGTTGCAAGAGCTCGACGCCTGAGCCTCGCCGGACTGCCTCACCACTAGGGTTGCGCCTGCAGCGCTACCGGGGCCGTGCTGGTCATTGAAGTCACCAACGCCCATGAGGTGGTGCGCAAACGCATCGGCCGGCTCGGCAGCCGCCTTCTAGGCCGGGTCGTTGACGCCGAAGCCCAGGTCGAAAAAGCGCTGCTGCAGGAGCTCGAGAACGCCTTTCGCGACTTCGGCATCGAAGCACGCATCTATTCGATCGACGGTCCCCAGATGCTGGGACGCTCGCACCTTGAGATCCCGTTGCAGGTGCGCGAAGAGCGCGAGGTGCGGCTCGACCCTTAACGGCGCTGACCTGGCAGGCGGCGACTGAGGCCCGCCAACATCTGTTGCGCCTCCGGCACACCGGCCCAGGAGGCCAGCAACCCATAGAGCGCCAAAGCCAGCCCAGCGCTGAGCGCCGGGCGTAGCAGCAGCCCCGCCCAGCCTGCAGGCCAGCCGACCCAGTTGGACGCAGCCCAGGCCAGCCCCCCGCAGAGCGCAGCCGCCAACGCCAGCAGCAGGGTGTCGCGCCCCCAGGCCGCCAAGGGCAGCCCGCCCAAGCGGCGATGCAACACCAGCAGCAGGGCGGCGCAGGTGATCACGTTCACCACCACCGTGGCCAGCACGAGCCCCGCCGCACCAAAGTTGCTGGCCGGCAACTGCAGTCCCCAGGGGCTGGGGCCGCCCACCAGCACCCAGTCGGCAAAGGCATTGAGGCCGATGCCTGCCAGCGACAGGCGAAACGGTGTGGTGCCATCACCGAGGGCATAAAAGACCCGCACCAACACATCGCGCGCCAGATAAGCCGCCATACCCAGGCCATAGGCCATGAGCAGGCCATCGACCAGATCGCCAGCTGCGGCATCAAAAGCGCCGCGCTCGTAGATCAGATCAACGATCGGGCCCGCCAGGCCGATCATCAAGGCCCCCAAAGGCAACATCGAAGCGCTGGAGAGCATCAGCCCCTGGCGGATGCGAGCCACCAGTTGCGGCCGATCAGCCGGCGCGGTGAGCCGCGCAAACGTCGGCAGCAGCGGCACCAACAGGGCGTTGGAGATCAACCCCAGCGGGGTCTGCACCAGCAAGTTGGCGTAACCCAGGCCCGCGGCGGCCCCCACAATGCCGCTGGCAAAAAACAGATCCACAAACACGTTGATCTGCAGCATCCCCGAGGAGAAGGTTGCCGGTGCCATCACCTGCAACACCTCCTGGACGCCCGGGTGCTTCCAATCCCAGACCAGCTTGAACTGGTGCAGGCCCTGGCGCGCCAACGCCGGCAGCTGAATCAACCACTGCAACAGCGCGCCAAGGGTTGTGGTGGCCGCCAGCACCACCCCGCCGATGACCGCCATCTGCGGCGTGGCAATCGCCGGACCCAGCTGCCACCAGAGCACGCCGAGGCCGCCGATCACCGCCACGCTCGAGAGCAAGGGGCTGACCGAGGGCAGCCAGAAGACATCGGCAGCATTGAGCGCGCCAAAGCCCAGACCGATCAGACCGGCCAACAGGGCCATCGGTGCCATCCAACGCAGTTCAAGCACCGCCAGGGCATGGCGCTCGGGCCCAAGCCCTGGCCCCACCAGGGTGATCAAGGGGTCAGCAGCCAGCCACAGCATGGCCGTGACCGCGATCAAACCGGCGCCGACCAGGGTGTTGACCGCCGCCAGCACGTGGGCCCCCTCCTCACGCGGGCGGCGCGCCAGGGCGCTGACCATGGCGCTGTGGAACGGACCGTTGATCCCCCCCAACAGGATCAGTAGAAAGCCCGGCAACACGTAGGCGTAGTTGTAAGCGTCGTAGGCAGCCCCAACGCCGAAAGCGGCCGCGATGGCCTGCTGGCGCAGCAGGCCCGCCACCTTGCTGAGGGCCGTAGCGGCGGCCACGATCAAGGCGATGCGTTTGAGCGAGCGAGCAGGGGCTTGGCTCATCGGTGCTGGGCGCTGCCCCATCTCAGGCGATTCTTGCCTGCAGCAGCGTCGCCGTCATGCCACAACCCTCTGCCGCCCAGCCGCCTGTGGTGCTGCCCCTGGCCGATCTACACGAAGGCGTGTTGATCAGGCGCTACAAGCGCTTTCTGGCCGACGTCGAGCTGGCCGATGGCCGCGTGGTCACAGCGCACTGCCCCAACACCGGCCCCATGCGCGGCGTGCTGCACCCGGGTGGGCGCGTGCGCCTGCGCCACGACCCTTCGCCGGCGCGCAAGCTGGCCTGGACCTGGGAGCAGGCCGAAAGCCCGGGCGCCGGTGGCCTACCCGTGTGGGTAGGCGTCAACACAGCTCTGCCCAACAAGCTGGTGCGCGCCAGCCTCGAAGCCGGCCTGCTGGAGCCGCAGCTGGGGCCGATCGAGGGCATTCGCGCCGAGGTGCCCTACGGCGAGGGGCGCCGCAGCCGCATCGATCTGCTGCTGAGCCCAGCAGCCAGCAACCCTGACCAACGGCCGATCTATGTGGAGGTCAAGAACACCACCTGGAGCGATGGCGATCTGGCCCTGTTTCCCGACACGGTGACAGAACGGGGCCAGAAGCACCTGCGCGAGCTGATGGCCCTGCTGCCCGAGGCCCGGCCCGTCCTTGTGCCGTGCCTGAGCCGCAGCGACGTGAACCGTTTTGCGCCTGGCGATGCGGCCGATCCGCACTATGGCGAGCTGTTTCGCCAGGCGCTGGCGGCAGGGGTGGAGGTGCTGCCCTGCCGCTATCGCTTTGAGCCTGATGGCATCCACTGGCTGGGGCTGGCCGAGGTTGTGGCGCACCAGAGCGGGCACTGAGCCCCGGCAAAGCCCAGAGCGCAAGCAGCGCCCATAGAGTTGGCGCACCAGCAGCGCTGCCGTGGATACCCGAGCCTTTAAGCGATCTCTGCACCACTCGGAGCGCTACAACCGCCGCGGCTTCGGGCTGGGCGACGAGGTCGCCGGCACGCTCGAGCAGGCCTACCAGAGCGATCTGATCGCCGAGCTACGGGCCAACGGCTATGAACTGCGCGACGGCCGGCTCACGGTGCGGCTGGCTGAAGCCTTCGGTTTTTGCTGGGGGGTGGAGCGCGCCGTGGCAATGGCCTACGAGACGCGCCGTCACTACCCCAGCGAGCGCATCTGGATCACCAACGAGATCATCCATAACCCCTCGGTCAATGACCATCTGCGCGAGATGAACGTGCAGTTCATCGCGGTCGAGCAAGGCGTCAAAGACTTCTCCGAAGTCGCCAGCGGCGATGTGGTGATCCTGCCGGCGTTTGGCGCCACGGTGCAGGAAATGCAGCTGCTCAACGAGCGCGGCTGCCACATCGTCGACACCACCTGCCCGTGGGTCTCCAAGGTGTGGAACACCGTTGAAAAGCACAAAAAACACGCCTTCACCTCGATCATTCACGGCAAGGTGAAGCACGAGGAGACACTCGCCACCAGCAGCTTCGCCGGCACCTACCTGGTGGTGCTCGACCTGGCCGAAGCGCAGCTGGTCTGCGATTACATCCTGGCCAGCGAAGGGGGAGCCAGCCCCAGCGCCGCGCAGCGTGAGGCGTTCATGGCCCGTTTTGCCAAGGCTTGCTCGCCCGGCTTTGACCCTGACCGCGACCTGATCCGCCTGGGCGTGGCCAACCAGACCACCATGCTCAAAAGCGAAACCGAGGAGATCGGTCGGCTGTTCGAGCGCACCATGCTGCGCCGCTACGGGCCAGCCGAGCTGAACGAGCATTTTTTGGCGTTCAACACCATCTGCGATGCCACCCAGGAGCGCCAGGACGCCATGTTTGCCCTGGTCGATGAACCCCTCGATCTGATGGTGGTGATCGGGGGCTACAACTCGTCGAACACCACCCACCTGCAGGAGATTGCGATCAGCCGCGGCATCCGCTCGTTCCACATCGACACCCCCGAGCGCATCGGCCCTGGCAACCGCATCACCCACAAACCCCTCGGTGGTGAGCTCGAGAGCGTCGATGGTTTTTTGCCCGAGGGGGTCATCCGCGTTGGCATCACATCAGGCGCCTCAACGCCCGATCGGGTCGTCGAAGACGTGATCCGCCAGTTGATCACGCTCAGCAAAAGCTGACGCCCAGCCACGCGCCGGTGCAGAGCGCCGCCCGCTGGCTTTACATTTGGTTCATAGTCGGCCATCTGATCCGGCCTCCGGGAGTTCCAAGCCGTTGCCAGCCCTCTCGACGCCAAGCACGGCTTCCAGCGCTCCGGCTTCTGCGTCAGGCACCAGGCTGCGTGCGAGTGATGACCCGCGGGTGCGTTGTTACAGCAGCACCTTTGCCGATCTCATGGAGATGCGGGCCAGCGCCCCGGTGGTCGCCTCCTACCTCGATCGCCACGAGGGCTGGTTTCGGCGCTGCGCCACGCCCATGCAGGTGCTGCCGCTGGGCGATTCGCTCAACGGCTATGCGCTGACCCTGGGGCGCTTTGGCAACTTCGGCTTTGAGGTCGAGCCCACCATCGGGCTGGAACTGCTGCCGCAAGCGCACGGGGTGTACCGCATCGCCACGGTGCCGCTGCCGGCCTCGCAAGCCCCTGGGGGGCTGCAGTCGCTCTATGACGTTGAGTTCAACGCCGCCCTGGAGCTCGATGAAGGCAGCTCAGAGGAACCGCTGACCACGGTGCGCTGGCAGCTTGAGCTGAGCGTCTGGATCACATTGCCTGGCGTCATCACGCTGCTACCAGACAACCTGGTGCAGAGCAGCGGCGATCACCTGCTCAAGCAGATCGTGCGGCAGATCTCCAGGCGGCTGACCTGGAAGGTTCAGGAAGACTTCCACGCCAGCCACGGCATCGCTTGCCCGCCACGCAGACGGGCCCAGTTTTAAGCCAAAGCTGTTTAAGCAGGACGGTTCTCCCAGATCTTGGCGACGATCTGCATACCGCTGACCGCCTGCCACAGAAACAGGGTCATCAAGCCCATGTTCAAGCCCACATGCACCTTGCGGGCGATCAGATTGCCCTGCTGAATCATCGGAATCAACGCCACCGCCAGGGCCAGCAGGCAGGTCATGCCGATGCCCACCAGCAAATGGGGCCCCACGAACAGCTTGCCGTTGTTGAGGTAGGTCACGGCCATACCGCCGAAAGTGCCGAGCACCATCAAGGCCAGCATCAGAGCGCCCACCTGAAAGTGACGCTTGGCGTAGTTGCCCTTGATCAGGGTCTTGCGGGTCTCGGCGTCGGCGGTGCGGGTCTTCTTGGCCTTGATGCCAAGCCACATGCCATAGCTCGAGAGGGCCAGCAGCGCCCACATCATCAACGGGTGGATGAAGTTGAGGTTGTAGGCGAGGCTCTCGGACATGACGAGGTGCAAGCAGTGCGGCTGAACCTAGCTACCAGAGGGGAGCTGGCTGCAAGCGCAACAAGCCAAGCCGCCTCAATGCAGGAAGTGGCGGCGGCCCGTGACCACCATCGCCACGCCCAGCTCATTGCAGGCAGCGATCGATTCGCCGTCGCGCACACTGCCGCCGGGCTGAATCACCGCAGCAATGCCGCAGCGCGCCGCCAGCCGCACGGTGTCATCAAACGGGAAGAAGCCGTCACTGGCCAACACAGCACCGCGGGCGCGATCGCCGGCGGCATCGAGCGCCAGCCGCGCTGAGCCGACACGGTTCATCTGACCTGCACCGATGCCGAGGCTCTGCCCCCCCTGGGCCACTGCGATGGCGTTGGAGCGCACATGCCGCACCAGCCGCCAGGCAAAGCGCAGATCGTCGAACTCAGCGGCGCTCGGCTGGCGGTTGGTCACCACCTGCCAGTCAGCCTCACTGACCGGCTCATCGTCGAGCTGCTGGGCCAGCACGCCCCCCAGCACACTGCGCAGATGCTGACGCGAGGCCCGCTCGATCGCCTTAGCGTCCAGCTCCAGCAACCTCAGGTTGGCCTTGGCCGCCAGGTGCTCACGCGCCTCAGGGGCAAAACCGGGCGCCACCACGCACTCCAGAAACAGGCTGGTGAGCTGCTCGGCCGCCACCAGATCCACCGGTGCGTTCAGTGCCACGATGCCGCCGAACGCCGAGACGCGGTCGCCGTCGAGCGCGCGGGTGAGCGCTTCAGCGCAGCTTGCCCCGGTGGCCAGACCGCAGGGATTGGTGTGTTTGACCACCGCCGCGGCGCACTGAAACCGCTCGCTGCCGGGCCCCTGACTGCCGTAGCCGAACTCGCGCACCGTGGCCAGTGCCGCATCGAGATCGATCAGGTTGTTGTAGCTGAGTTCTTTGCCCTGCAGCTGCTGGGCCCCGCCCCAACCGGAACTGCTCTGGCTAAACCAGGTGGCGCTCTGATGCGGGTTCTCGCCGTAGCGCAGGCTCTGCTGCGCCGGCAAAGCCAACTGCAACGGCTCTGCCGGCGCTGCATCGCTGCTCAGACGCGAGGCGATCCAAGCGCTGATCGCCGCGTCGTAGCTGGCGGTGTGCTCAAAGGCGGCCAAGGCCAGCTGGCGGCGTAACGCGGGAGTCACCGCACCAGCCGCCAGGGCCTCGAGGAAGGCGGGGTACTGAGCCGGGCTGGTGAGCACAGCCACATCGGCATGGTTCTTGGCTGCAGCCCGCACCATCGCCGGGCCGCCAATGTCGATGTTTTCGATCGCCGTATCCCAACTCACCGCCGGATCGGCAACGGTCTGGCGGAAGGGATAGAGGTTGACCACCACCACATCGATGGGATCAATGCCCTGCGCCGCCAGGTCAGCCTGGTGAGCAGCATCGTCGCGCTTGGCCAGGATGCCGCCATGAATGCGGGGGTGGAGGGTCTTGACCCGGCCGCCAAGAATCTCAGGAGCGCCGGTGTGCTCAGCCACCTTGGTCACGGCAACACCTGCAGCCTGCAGCGACGCCGCTGTGCCGCCACTCGAGAGAATCCGGTAACCCGCGGCCACCAGGCCCTGCGCCAGGGGCACCAGGCCCTCTTTGTTGGACACACTCAACAGGGCCGTAGGAGCCATCGCAGCTGCAAAGGGGTCAGCCAGACAACCTACGCAGCGGTGCGCACGCAGCATGGCCGTGGCAACGTGAATCCCAGCGGCGCTACCAGCGATGGACCCGATCACTCCTGCTGTGGGCGAGGCCTTCTGGAGTGGTCCAGAGCAGGCCAGCCGCAGGCTGGTGCTTCTGCATGGCTGGGGCGCCGACGCCGACGACCTGCTCGAGCTGGGCGAGCTGCTGGCCGGCCCCGAGGTGCAGGTGGTGGCGCTGCGCGCTCCTGGTTTGCACCCGGCAGGCATGGGACGCCAGTGGTACGACCTGCAGCAGCCGCTCTGGCCAGAGCTACCAGCGGCCTTGAGCGATCTGCGCACGCGGCTTGGAGCGCTCTGCCAGAGCGTTCCGCTGGCGCAAACGGTTTTGCTCGGCTTTTCGCAAGGGGCGGCGTTGGCGCTCGATGTGAGCTGCGGCAACGGCGAGCACGAGGCCCTGCCGCTAGCCGGCGTGATCGCCTGCAGCGGCTACCCGCATCCAAGCTGGCAAAGCGGGGCTTACAGGCCGCAAGCGCAGGATTTGGCCGTGCTGTTGACCCACGGCGAGCAGGATCCGGTGGTTCCCCACGGCGCGAGTGTCGAATTGGAGCGGTTGCTGAAGCTGGGCGGCGCCCAGGTGGAGTTGCTCAGCTTCAGCGGCGGTCACACGATCGACCCTGATCTGTTTGGGCCCATGCGCAGCTTCATGGCGCGTTGCTGGGCTTAAGCACGATCAGACGAAGGCGTATTCGTACTCCTCCATCTCCTCCCAATCATCGGCAGCCAGAGCTTCGATGCCCTCAAACAGCACCTCTTCGCCGATGCGATCGACGATCAATCGCAGCGACGGGAACAGGAAATGATTTTCTTCGGCGTACTGCGCACTGAACAGACCCTTTTCACCCCAGAAGAAGCGATCGGTGGTGTGCTCATTACGGCGCACATTGAGGATCGCCGGAGGCACGAGGGTTTGCTCAGCGATGTAGCGGCGGGCAGCCGTCACCGGCTTGTGTGAGCCGGTCTCAAGATTGAAGGTGGGAACGTGAGCCAGAACCCGCTGGCCGGCGAGCCGGCGGCGGCTGATCCGCTTGCGCTTCTTGGACATGAATCGGAAGAAGGGAGGGTGAACGTGTGATGACGGCGCAACCCGAAGGCGCAACACAGTCCTTGCGGCTGGCTCCTGCCGGCGCACCGGGAGAGCAACAGCGACGCCCAACCATCTGTCGTGCGAAGCAACGGCAACCGGTCAATCGGCAACGCTTCAGCGGAAACCTGATCCCCAACGAACAGGCGATCTGGAGGGATCAACGTTGACCCCTTGACTCCGCTGTAGCTCGGCTGCGGGAAAACCGCAACGACAACATCAAAGATGCCGCCCCGACTGCGACTTGCCGTCTGCTTGCAGACTGCGAAGTATTGGTCGATGAATCGAGCTTAAGACTTTTTTCTGAATTTCGAACACACGGGGCAGATTTTTGTTCTGGCCCCTCAAGCAGGCCGCTGAACCGCCTTGCTGCAGCATGCGTCTGTGACCGTGCACGTCTCCGAACGCTTTCTCAATCTGCTGCGCTTCCAGCTGGCTCAGTTCGCCGATCGAAGCGATCTGAGCTCGCTGGTGGTGTATGTGGCCCAAGCTGGCGACTCCGAATCGCCGGCCCTGATTCCTGTGGGCCAGTGGCCTAGCCATGGCAGCACTCTGGCCCCGATTGCCAGCGGCAGCCCCCTGCTGCAACCCGCCGACGAGAGGCGCTGGCTGCCGTTGCGCCACAACCAGATGCTGCTCGGAGCCCTGCAGGTGCAGACGCAGCAGTGGCCCTGGCCAGAGCCCCTGGCCCAGCGGCTGCAGGCGGTGGCGCTGTGCCTGACCGAAGCGCTGCTGCAAGACCTCGAGCAACAGCGCCTCGAGCAACAACTGCTTCGCCAGGGCGAGCAACTGGAGGTGCTGGTGCACCAATTGCGCAACCCGCTCACGGCCCTGCGCACCTTTGGCCAGCTGCTGCTCAGGCGCCTCGACGACGACAGTCAAAACAGACCACTGGTCGAGGGGTTGCTCGCCGAAGAGCGGCAGCTCAACCGTTATGTCGATGCGCTGAGCGAACTGGGCACCCTGCCCCCGCAGGCGCTGCCTGAGGCCACACCTCAGCCACTGCTACTGCCGCCGCACCTCAATGGGCCGCAGGGCGAATTGCTCGCCGAGCGGCTCGAGCCGCTGCTCAGCCGTGCCGCCGCCACTGCTTCTCTGCAGCAGCGGAGCTGGACGCCGCCCAAGGCACTGCCCAGCTGGCGCGGCGACAGCGGCGCGGTGGCCGAAATCATCGCCAATCTGCTCGAGAACGCCTTTCGCTACAGCGGTGAGGGCACTCCGATCGGGCTGCACGCGCACGAGGCAGCAGACGACGCACTTGTGCTGTGCGTCTGGGACGGCGGCACAGAAATCGATGCCGCCGAGCGCGAGCGCATCTTTGAGCGGGGCCAGCGCGGTGCACGGGGCCAGCAGGTCCCCGGTACTGGCCTGGGCCTGGCGCTGGCCCGCGAACTGGCGCGCGAGCTGGGCGGCGACCTCAAGCTGGTGATTCCACCGGCGCAGGTCGATCCACAACTCAGTGGCCGCGGCAACGCCTTTTGCCTCACCGTGCCGCCAGCGCGCTAAACAGCACCCCGCACAGCAGCAAGGCCAGCGCTTCGCTCCATTCGACGCAGGCGCCATAGCTATCGCCGCTGTGCCCGCCCAGGCGCCGGCCCAACCAGAACGGCAAACACACAGCTGGCAGGGCCGGCAGCAGCAGCGCGGTCCACCAGCTGGCGCCAGGCATGACTCCCAACGCCAATGGCACGGCGCCAAGCAGCGCCAGCAACACTGCTGACGGCAACAGCTCACGGCGCAAAGGCCGCAGGCCCTGGCGATGGAAGCCGGCTGTGCCCCCGGCGCGCAAATAGGGGAAATGCGCCATCGCCAGCAATGGACTGATGCGCCCCCAGATCGCCACCAGCACCAGCGTCCCAGCGACAAGAGCAGGGCCCGTTGCCGCAGCCAGCGCCACCAGGCCGCCAGCGCGCAGCAGCAGCAGCAGGGCAAAGGCCTGCACCCCAGCCGCACCGGCGCGGCTGTCATCCATGGCATCGAGGGCCCTGGAGCCTGCCGCCAGGCCGTCGGCTGTATCAATCACGCCATCGGCATGGAGGCCGCCCGTGAGCCACAGGCCCAAGGCGATGACCAGAGCGATCTGGGCCAGCGGCGGCAACCAGCCATGGCTCAGCCACCACAGCACCCCTTGCAGCGCTCCAATGACCAGGCCGATCCAAGGAGCAAAGCGAGCGATGCGCTCAAAGCTGGGGGTGATCCCCGGCCAGGCCGGCAGCACGCTGTAAAAGACCCAAGCCCCCGCCAGATCACGCAGCCAACCGCTCTGGCGCCGTCCGCCATTTGGATCAGCCATGGTCTGCAATGAGGGCGGACTCCTAGCGTCGCCGTAGAGCCAGCCGGTTGCCAACACCCCTGGCCACACCCAGCGTTGACCTTCGGCTTTGCGATCACGGCCCGCTGCCCCCACACGCGGGCGCGCTGCGGCGCCTTCAGCACCCCCCATGGTGTGGTGCAGACCCCGCGCTTCATGCCGGTGGGCACAGCTGCCACGGTCAAGGGGCTGAGCACAACGCAGCTGGCCGAGACCGGCGCCCAGATGGTGCTGGCCAACACCTTTCATCTGCATCTGCAGCCCGGTGAAGACGTTGTCGCCGAAGCGGGCGGGCTGCACCGCTTCATGGGCTGGAGTGGGCCGCTGCTGACCGACTCGGGCGGCTTTCAGGTGTTCAGCCTTGGGGCGATCAACCGCATCAACGATGACGGTGTGGTGTTTCGCTCACCACGCGATGGCAGCCGCATCGAGCTGACGCCCGAACGCGCCATGGCCATTCAGATGGCCCTTGGGGCCGATGTGGCGATGGCCTTTGACCAGTGCCCGCCCTACCCCGCCACAGAAAGCGAGGTCGAGGCCGCCTGCCGGCGCACCCACCACTGGCTAGAGCGCTGCGCCAGCTGCCACAGCAAAGCCGAGCAGGCGCTGTTCGGCATCGTGCAGGGTGGCTGCTACGCGCACCTGCGGGCCGAGTCGGCCCGGGTGGTGGCCGCCATGGACCTGCCCGGCATCGCCGTGGGCGGGGTGAGCGTGGGCGAACCGGCCGAAGACATGCATCGCATCGTGCGCCAGTTGGGGCCGCTGCTGCCTGAGGCCAAACCCCATTACCTGATGGGGGTAGGCAGCCTGCGCGAGATGGCGATCGCCGTGGCCAACGGCTTTGACCTGTTTGATTGCGTGCTGCCGACGCGCCTGGGGCGCCATGGCACGGCGCTGGTAGGCGGCGAGCGCTGGAACCTGCGCAATGCCCGCTTCAAACGCGACCACACGCCGCTCGATCGCAGCTGTTCGTGCCTGGCCTGCCGCCAGCACAGCCGCGCCTACCTGCATCACCTGATCAGAGCCGAGGAGATGTTGGGGCGCACGCTGCTGAGCCTGCACAACATCACCACGCTGGTGCGCTTCACCACTGCGATGGCACGCGCCATCAGCGAGGGGTGTTTTTCAGAGGATTTCGCTCCCTGGGATCCGGCCTCTGAGGCCGCCCACACGTGGTAGCGTCCGGCTCACGCAACCCTTGGACATTGGGGATGGCTCTTTACGCCCTGCAGACCCTGGCCCAATTGCCCGAGGCCTACCAGGCCTTCGGCCCGCTGGTCGACATCCTGCCGATCATCCCGCTGTTCTTTTTGCTGCTGGCTTTTGTGTGGCAGGCTTCGGTCGGCTTCCGCTGAGCCAACTGATAACGCGCGTCAACCGCCCCTCAGCACCGCCCAGGCAAAAGCTGGCAGGGCCAGCATGCGGCGCCAGCGATGCGGCTCTTGCAACAGCCGGTAAAGCCATTCGATTTGCAGGGTCCCCATCCAACGGGGAGCCCGTTGTTTGACGCCCGCCCAGACGTCAAAACTGCCGCCCACGCCCATCCACAGGCCACTGCGGCGCGGGCCAAGGCCAGCGATCCAGGTTTCCTGGCGCGGCACCCCCAGGGCCACCAGCACCAGATCGGGCCTGGCCACAAGCAGCTGGCGCTCGAGCTCGGGCCAGGCGTCGCTGCGCTGGTAGCCATGGGCGTGAAACACCACCTGCAGGCGCGGCAATTGCTGCTTGAGCCGCTGCACGAGCGTCTCCATCACGGCAGGAGAAGCACCCACAAGCGCCACGCGCCAGCCCAACTGCTGCGCAGTCTCAAGCAGTGACCAGGCCAGCTCAATGCCGGGGCTGCGGCGCACCCGCAGACGCTGACGCCCTAGGGCCCAGACCACTCCCGATCCATCGGGGATAACCAGGCCAGCCGCCTCAATGGCCGCACCCAACGCTGGATCAGCCAGCGCTGCCATGGTCATTTCGGCGTTGAGGGTGACGATCTGGCCGCCGCCGCTACGGCTTAACGCCAACGCCGCCGCCTGCACATCGGCGCAGACATCAACCGGGACCCCCAGCACCCGGGTTCGCAGCGATTCTGTGGCGGTTGTTGCCATTGGGGGGCCGGCGGGCAGAGAGAATCTATGGCTGTCCCGCTCACAGCCATGCCGCCGACTTCAGGGACAGCCCATGCCAGCGACCGCGCCGCAGCGCAGCGCAGTCCAGGCCCTCTGGTGATCGATGCGGCTGGCGGCAGCCAACGGTTGAGCGAATCGGAAAGCTGGCAACTCCTTGCCGCCATCGACGCGCAGATCGAGCAGGTGGTGCTCGCGCGCCAGCACCCCATCACCGGCCTCTTGCCTGCCAGCACAGCCAACACCGTGCATGGCAACTACGGCGATGCCTGGGTGCGCGACTGCGTGTATTCGATCCAGTGCGTCTGGGGTCTGGCCCTAGCCCATCGCCGCATCGACGGAACCAGCACGCGCGCCTTCGAGCTCGAGCAGCGGGTGGTGCAGCTGATGCGCGGCCTGCTGAACGCCATGCTGCGCCAGTCCCACAAGGTGGAGCGTTTCAAACACAGCCTGAACAGGCTGGATGCGATCCACGCCAAGTTCGACACCGGCAGCGGCGAGCCCGTTGTTCCTGACGACGGCTGGGGGCACCTGCAACTCGATGCCACTGCCCTGTACCTGCTGCAGCTGGCCCAGCTGACCCGCAGCGGCCTGGTGGTGATCCAGAGCAGCCACGAGCGCGATTTCATCCAGAACCTTGTGTATTACGTGGCCCGGGCCTACCGGGTCGCCGATTACGGCATCTGGGAGCGGGGCGACAAAGGCAACCACGGCCTGCCTGAGCGCAACGCCAGCTCGATTGGACTGGTCAAGGCCGCGCTCGAAGCGCTCGAGGGTCTTGATCTCTATGGCCCCCACGGCGATGGCCGGGCCACCTTGGTGGTTCCCCACGATGCGATCGTGCGGCTCAGGCGAGCCCTGCGCGGCCTGCTGCCGCGCGAATCGGCCAGCAAAGAGGTCGATTCGGCCTGCTTGGCGGTGATCGGCTATCCCGCCTGGGCTGTCGAAAACCCGCAGCTGATCGAGCGCACCCGCAGCACGATCCGCAGCGAGCTGGGCGGCGCCTACGGCTACAAGCGCTTCAAACGCGACGGGCACCAGACCGTCGTCGAAGACCACACCCGGCTGCACTACGAACGCGAGGAGCTGGCCCAGTTCGAGCACATCGAATGCGAATGGCCCTTGTTCTGGGCCTACGAGCTGATCACCGCCTGCTGCGAAGAGCGCTGGGCCGAGGCGCGCCAGTGGCGCCAGCGGCTGGCGGGGGTCAGTGTGCTCGCAGGCGGCACAGCGCTGCTGCCTGAGCTGTACCGGGTCCCGCAGCAAGCGATCGAGGCCGAGCGGCGCCAGCCCGGCAGCCAGCCGCGCGAGGCCAATGAGAACGTGCCCCTGCTGTGGACCCAGAGCCTGACCTGGCTAGCCGATCTGCTGCTAGCCGGGCTCATTACCCCAGAGGATCTGGACCCCAGCGGCAGGCGCAACACCATCAGCCTGGGGGCCGATCAGGTGCTGGTGGCCTTGGTGCCGGCCAACGCCAGCATCGCCGCGGCCCTTGAGCAAGCAGGGCTACCGACGGCAGGCACGGCGCTGTCGGTGGCCAGCTCGGCTGAGCTGGCCCAACGCATGGCGCGGGTGGGCGCCAATGGCCGGCTGGGGCTGAGTGGACATCCGCCAGTGCGCATGGAGACCATGGCTACCGCCCGGCTGTACTGCAGCGAAGGCGGCCAGCAGCGCTGGGCCTTCCTGCCGGCGGTGCTCGAAGAGAGCACCTTTTACCTGGCTGACGATGCCGAGCAACTGATCGACACGGTGGGCGCCGAGGTGCGGTTGCTGCAGCGGCACTGGCGCGGGCCGGGAGCGCCGCTGCTGCTGATCCCGATCGCAGCAGGAGCTTTCAAGACGGACCCTGACGCCTTTGTGCGGCTCGGCCAACAGCTGGCATCGGGTTGCTTTGACGGTGTTGCCGTGCAGTTGGCCAGCCTGGCCGAGCTGCAGAGCCAGGCCTGCTGGCAGATCCTGCCGCGCGAGGCCTGCGGACCCATCGAAGGCCTCAGCGAAGCCATCACCACCTCACCCCTGCTGGCCAGCACCACCAGCGCGCCACTGACGGCTGAGCAGGAGCTCGAACTCGAAGACAGCTCGACCTGCGATCTGCTCGATCGCCTCTGGCAAAGCACCTCGCTGAGCGAACAGGCAGAGGTGCTTGAGCAGCTGGGCCTGCGGCTTGGGCTGGCGGCTCAGCTGCAGGGTCCACAAGCCGACAAATTGTTGCTGCACGATCTGCTGAGCGAGGTCTACCAGCGCGCCCTCAGCCAAGGCGAGTGGGGGGTCGTGCGGCGCATGGCAGCTGCCCTCGATCTGGTGCACCCCCAACTTGAAGATGCCCTGACCGACCTGCTGCTGCGCCAAAAACAGGTTGTTGTTGGCCGCAACTACACCCGCGACTCACGGATTGCAGAACCCCAAGGCAGCCGCACCATCGCCAGCATGATTCGCCGCTTCAGCGGTGAGGACGGCCGCGAGTGGATGCTGCAGCAGGAGCTGCTGCTAGCCCTCGACAGCCTGGCGCGGCGTGAACCCGATCTGTTGAGCGGCAGCTTGACCCTGCAGCTGGGCCAGCTGCTGTTGCTGCTAACCGGTGAGCTAGCCGCAGAGCGCGAACTCAGCCCGATCGATGGCTTCGAGGCGCTGTGCAACCTGCCGCCGCACACCCTCAGGCGGCTGCTGCGCAGCATGCTGAGCGACCTGGAGCACGCGCGCGATGCCCTGCAGCGCAAGGAGCACCTCCATCTCAGCGGCCGGGTGCGCTGGAGCGCCACCGATCCCCTGGAGGAGCATCCCAAAGGGGGCTGCTGGCTGCAGCACCGCTCGCGGCTAGGCGCCATCGGCCGGGTGCCGCGCGATTTTTACCCCGGCATCTGGGAGCTGCTGCACCATTGCCGCGGCATCGTGATCGGCGACAAGCTCGACAAGCGCAACCGGCTCGAAAGCAAGCCGCTGCTGCGCGAAAAGACCCCAGGAGAGCGCAATTTCGCCAGCCAGGTCGACCATCTGCTCAGCAAGATCGAAGCCCCCGAATACCGCCAGCTGTGTAGCGAAACCCTGCTGACGCTGATCGCCTTTGTCGAAGTCAACCCGCAGGTGTACCTCGACGACGACCTCGCTCTCGACGTGGTGATCGGCCACGCCGTTCGCGTCGGCTGGCAGCTGCAGCATCCACAGATCGCCTCTGGTGAGTACGGCAGCCACAAAGCCGAAGCCTGGGCCAGCTTCTACAGGGCATCGCCAGCAGATTGCAGGCGCTGGCAACTCGAAGCTCTCAGGCAGCTCACTGAGGCCTAAAACCGAGGCTTCAGTCAGATCGGCTGATCGAGGCTCATGCAGAGGTTGGGCTGCTCAACGCACTGCTCAATTAGATCGGCCAGCTGCAGCGCCCGCGACGCTTGCAGACCATCGACCGCTGGGGTCTCTTGGCCGCGCACGCAGCGCAAAAAGTGCTCGAGCTCGGCGTAGAGCGGCTCAATCGAGGTGGTGCTTACCTCTTCGATGAAGCCATCGTTGCGGTACACCAACTCGCCGTGGTCGGCACTGACCGACTCGTGCGAGCGGCGATGGATGCGCAGGTTGTGGTTAAGGAAGTCCGTCTCCATCAAGCTGCTGCGGCAATGGCAGTACAGCCGCCTGATTTTGCGGTGCGCCATTTTGCTCGCGGTCAGGCTGGCCACAACGCCATTGGCAAAGCCCAAGGTGGCGTTGACGTAATCGATGGGCCCCTCGGCGCTGCGCCCGCCTGCCGCCGCCAGCCGCACCACCGGTGAGGCGGCCAGCTCGAGCACCAGATCGATGTCATGAATCATCAGATCAAGCACCACCGACACGTCGTTAGCACGATCGGCATTGGGGCTGTGGCGACGCGCCTCGAGCACCACCACCTGCTCACCGGCGACCACCTTGACCAACTCGCGGAAGGCCGGATTGAAGCGCTCAATGTGGCCCACCTGCAGCAGCCGGCCAGCGCTCTCGGCGGCACGAATCAGATCGGCAGCCTCGTCCTGGCTGGCTGCGATCGGCTTTTCAATCAACACATGCACGCCCGCCTGCAGACAGGCCAGACCCACGCGGTGGTGCAGCAGTGTCGGCACGGCGATGCAGACCGCCTCGACCTCGCTGAGCATCTCTTGGTAGTTGCCAAACCAGCGGCAACCGAACTGCTCGGTAGCGAGCTTGCCGCGGGCCTCATCGGGATCAGCCACGCCGACCAGCTGGGCATCTTTCAGCAGGCTCAGCACGCGGGCGTGATGCCAGCCCATGTTGCCGATGCCAATGACACCCACGCGAACAGGGTTCATGGCTGACGTCCCGGCAACGGGCGCATTATCGGCGATGAAGCAGCCGTTGCGCATGGGGGTCGCGAGGATCGAACTCGCCTAAGGCGGATTATGAGTCCGCTGCATTCACCAGATTGCTAGACCCCCGAGCAGAGCCCAGGGGTGTCTACCACAGGCCTCGTACAGGCGTGCGGTAGCTGGCGCCGCGGCCGCCACCGGCTGCAGAACGGCCCTGCTGGCCGCAGCCCCCAGGTGAGCCAAGGCTGCAGCCAAAACCGTTGCCGATGTCAGCGGTACGCCAGGGCATCGGATCGCTTTGAGCCTCCAGCAACACGCCATAGGTGTTCTCGAGTGCCGTGCCGTCCCAGACGATCGTCTGATCGGTGAAACCAAACGCGTTGATCGAATCGCCGCTGTTGATCGAACCGGTCGCAATGCCAAACAGATCGCGGACCTGGCCGCGAATGCTCACGCCTTCAGCAAAGGGAGCGGTGTAGGTGAAAAACCGCTGATCCACCAGCTCGGGCACGGTTTGCACAGCACCACAGCGGGTGATCTCGACCGGAGCTGCGCCGCCAGCAGCAGGCGCCTCCAAGGTGGTGGTGCACAGCACAGGTCCTGCCTGGGCAGGGGCGGTCAAAAGCGGCAGCCCCAACAGCACCGGGGCCAGCATCAGCAGAGAGCGCAGAGAAGCCATGGCGGCAGCCAGGCGGCAGCAAACGGATTGAGCGCAAACTAGACAGTCTCAAGCCATTGCACCAGTCCCCGGCCGGCCCTGCCCATGAACCCTTTGCCCACCACCAGCGCTGCGATGCGCGAAGTCCTGCTGCCGCTTTTGGCGACCAAGGCCTACCGGCATGGTCAGTTCACGCTGGCCTCAGGCCGCACCAGCCACCACTATGTGAACTGCAAGCCGGTGAGCCTCAGCGGCACGGGACTGGCGCTGCTCGGGTCCTTAATGCTTGAGCAGGTCGAAGCTGAAGCCGCCGCTGTGGCCGGCCTCACCCTGGGGGCTGACCCTCTGGTGAGCGCGGTGGCCCTGCAGGCTGCATTGGCCGGCCGCACACTCGACGCATTGATTGTGCGCAAGGAGGCCAAGGGCCATGGCACCGGCGCCTGGCTCGAAGGGCCGCTGCCAGAGCCGGGCAGCGTGATCACCGTGCTCGAAGACGTGGTCACCAGCGGCGGCTCCTCGCTCAAGGCTGTGCATCAGCTGCGCGAAGCCGGCTACAGGGTCAACCGGGTGGTCACGATCGTCGATCGCCAAGAGGGCGGCCTGGCGGCCATGGATGCCGCCGGCCTTGAGCTGCGCAGCCTGTTTCTGCTCGAGCAAATCGCATCTGTTGCCGCCGCCGCAAGCTGATGGATGGCGCCGCATCGTGCTGGAGCTGGCGCCCTGAGGCGCCCAGCCGCCTTGAGCAAAACGTCAGCGTGTTGCGCCTTGCGGGGCCCGATGCACTGCGGGTGCTGCACGGCCAGACCAGCCAAGCGATTGAAGCGGCAGCCCCAGGCCGCGCCCTGGCCACCTGCGTGATCAGCCCAACTGCCCGGCTGCGGGCCACCGCCCAGGTGCTGGTTGATCAAGGCGGCGCTTGGCTGGTGATTGAAGCCGGCGATGGCGCAGCCGTGCGCACAGCGCTGGATCGGGTGCTGTTTCCGGCCGATCGGGTCGAGCTGGGGCCCTTGCAGCAAGCCCGGCTGATCATCCCTGTGCCGTCTGCTGCTGAAACGGCCCTGCCGGCCGAGCTGCCCAAGAGCGAGCCCAGCCAGTGGGCCCCTTTACCTGGGGCCGATGGCCTGTGGCTGCTGGGTCAGCAACTGCTGGTGTTGACCAGCGCGGCGGGCCTGCCCGATGCGTTCAGCCGCCGCACCCCGCTCACCACGCTCGAGCAGGAGCGCTGGCGGCTGCAGCAAGGCATCCCGGCGCCGCCGGGCGAACTGAACGACGAGGTCAACCCCTTTGAGCTGGGGCTGGCCGATCGGGTCAGCCTCAACAAAGGCTGCTACGTGGGCCAGGAAACCCTGGCCAAGCTGGCCACCTATGGCGGCGTGAAGCAACAGCTCAGGCGCTGGTGCTGGTTGCAGACAACAAGCGGTGCATCGCCCCAAGCAGGGGAGGTCTTGTTCTCAAGCAACGGCGAGCGCGCCGGCAGCATCAGCAGCGCCTTGGCGATCACCCAGAGCGATGGTGCGGTGCTCTGGCTGGGGCTGGCCCTGGTGCGCCGCAGCGCCCTTGATGCGCGCACCCTGCAGCTTGGCGATCAAGGGCCTGAGCTGGCCATCTCTGTGCCCGAGGCCTTTGTGGAGCCGCCACAGCGGTCCTGAGTCAGCAGCCAGTGGGCCACGGTCCAGCTGGCCAAGCTGTCGTCACGGTTGTACAGAAAAATCTGCTGCAGATGGCGCAAGCCGGTGCGCCACTGCCGCCACTGCCGCCACCAGAGCAGGCAGCGGGCACCATCGACCCCGCTCTGGCTCCAGCGAAACCCCAGCCAGCTGGCCGTGGCCTTGAGCCCATAGCTGCCCACCGGCAGCCGCCAGCTGCGCCGCAGGCGTGCATGCAGATCGATGCAGCGGCTGCGCAGCGCACCGATCTGGGCCTCTGAGGCACCCTGCCGCTGGGCCAGGCGCACCAGCGCCAGCGACTCAGTTTCGCCGTAGTGCAGCAGCGGCCAGCCGGGGTAGGCCGCCAGCAGCACCTGCAAACGCTTCCACAAGCGGGCTTCGCCGTGCTCGTGCAGCGCCAGCAGGGGTTTGTAGGGCGCACGCGCCAGCGACTGGGAGCCAGGCGCCGGCCAGGTGCCATCGCTCTGGCGCCGGAGCATCACAAAGCCGTGCAAAAAGTCGTCGCGGGCATCGGGGTCCGATTCGATGTCGTAGAGCAGCACCCCAGGCACCTCACTGAGCTCGGGCAACGCCACAGCGGCCTCAAGACGCTCGGGACGCCCGCCCAGCTGCACCCGCGCCTGCGCCACCAGCTCGGCGGCGATGGCAGCGTGCTGCTTGGCGTGCTGCGGATCGCTGCTCTCAAGCTGTGCCGCCAGTTGCTCAGGATCGGTGGCAGCCAGCTCGGCCAGGCTGCCGATGCCATGCCCCAGCAGCAGCTCACGGCGTTTGCCGCCAATGCCGCTCACCTCACTGAGGTGTCCCTCGGCGGCGGCCTGCTGATCGCAGAGCTGCTTCCAGCTGCAGAGGGTGCATTTCTTGCGATCGCTCACCAATGGCGGCGGATTTGAGCGCTCCAGATCGGCGGCCAGGCGCTGCAGGCTGTCATCGAGTTGCTGCTGCAGGCCAGCGCCCAGGGCCAGCCGCTCCTGCTGCAGGCGC
The DNA here is from genome assembly GCA_049421025.1 of Prochlorococcaceae cyanobacterium. GTDB lineage: Bacteria > Cyanobacteriota > Cyanobacteriia > PCC-6307 > Cyanobiaceae > RGUW01. Next base: position 56,962 of record JBMSMG010000001.1, read on the forward strand.
GCGCCACCGGCGACCACCAGGCCGTGCGGCACCGGTGCCTGCTGCAAAGGCTCCAGCAACCGGCCCCAGAGGGCCAGCTGCAGGCGATGCTCGCGGGTTGTGCGGTAGCCCTGCCGGGCCAGCACGGGCTGGTAACGCCAAGGCCCCCAAAGGCTGCTGCCGGTGATGCGCTGCAGCAGCGGCGGGTGGGCCTCCAGCCGCAGCCCGCCAGGGGCCGCGCCCTTGAGCCGCAAGCCCACCACCGCTTCAGCCCCCGCCTGGGCAGCAGGCAGACCGTGGCGTGGCCGCACAGCAACCAGAGCCTGAAAGCTCTGCACCTGCTCCTGCAGGGCAAGCGCGCGGTGCGCGCTCCACTGACGCTGATCAGCAGGACCTTGCTGATCAAGCCAGGCGCGCCGCCTGCAGCGCACCCAGCTGCGCAACAGGCGATCGGTGAGCACGATCTCGGCCAAGACCCAGGTGGTTGGTTGCGGGTGAACTGCTTCGATCACAGCACGGCCAAAGGCTGAGGGCAGCTGAACCACCGACTCTTGAGGCGAGCTGAGCAGCGATCAGGCTGCTATCAAACCCCCAGTCTTCAGCCCGCCGCTGCCCTGCCATGGCCTCTGCCCCCCTGCCGCTGCAGGCCAGCCCGATCAGCTTCGGCACCGATGGCTGGCGCGGCATTTTGGGCGTCGACATCACGCTGGAGCGCCTGCTGCCTGTGGCGGCTGCGGCAGCGCGCGAGCTCGAGAGCTCAGCACCAGCAGCTCTCAGCAGCCGTGAGGTGGTAATCGGCTACGACCGCCGCTTTCTGGCACCGGAGCTGGCCGAAGCGATCGCCAGCGCCGTGCGCGGCGCCGGTCTCGAACCCCTGCTGAGCGATTCACCCACCCCAACCCCGGCCAGCAGCTGGGCGGTGGTGCAGCGCCAGGCCCTGGGGGCCCTGGTGATCACCGCCAGCCACAACCCACCCGAATGGCTGGGCCTCAAGATCAAAGGTCCCTTTGGCGGTTCGGTCGAGGGCGACTTCACCGCACGGGTCGAGCAGCGGCTCGAGGCCGGGGGCATCACCGCGGCGATCGCACCCGGCGCTGGCGGCGAGCCTCGCTTTGACGCCCTCAGCGCCTATGTGAGCGGCCTGCGCGCCAAGCTCGACACCGCCGCGCTAGTGCGCGGCCTGCAGCAGATGGGGCTGTGCGTGATTGTCGATCCCATGCATGGCTCGGCCGCGGGCGTGCTGCCCGCTCTGCTGGGGGCCGAGGCCAGCGCTGACGGCCCAATCCAAGAAATACGCGCCAACCGCGACCCCCTGTTTGGCGGCAACCCGCCCGAACCCCTGGCGCCCTACCTGGGTGAGCTGATCGCGGCGGTGCAGGCCTCCACGGCCGCCGGCAAACCAGCGGTGGGGATTGTCTTCGATGGCGATGGCGACCGCATCGCCGCCATCGATGAGCGCGGCCGGTTCTGCAGCACCCAGCTGCTGATGCCGCTGTTCATCGACCATCTGGCGAGGGCGCGGCAGCTGCCGGGGGTGGTGATCAAGACCGTCAGCGGCTCCGACCTCATGCAGCAGGTGGCCGAGGGCCTGGGCCGCACTGTGCTTGAAAAGCCCGTCGGCTTCAAATACATCGCCAGCGAAATGCTGGCCGGTGAGGTGCTGGTGGGCGGCGAAGAATCAGGCGGGGTGGGCTTCGGCATCCACACCCCCGAGCGCGATGCTCCCTTTGCGGCGCTGCTGCTGCTCGAGGCCTTGGTCGAAGGCGGCCTACCCCTGGGCGCGCGGCTCGATGCGCTGATCGAGCGCCATGGCACCCCAGCCCACTACGACCGCCTCGATCTGCGGCTGGCCAGCATGGAGGCCCGCGCCAAGCTGGAGCGCCTGCTGGCCGAAACACCTCCTGCCGAGGTGGCCGGACTCCCTGTGCAGCAGGTGATCACCACCGACGGCGTCAAGCTGCGCCTGGGCCCCAGCCACTGGCTGATGCTGCGCTTTTCGGGCACCGAACCGCTGCTGCGCCTCTACTGCGAAGCCCCTACCCCCGAGCGGGTGGACGCGGTGCTGGGCTGGGCGCGGCAGCTCGCCCAGGGGGCCTGAGCCAAATGACAGTCAAGCCGCTCGCCGTTGAGCCGCCTCACGGCATTCGCCTGGTAATCGCCTCAGGCAACGCAGGCAAGGTGCGTGAATTCACCGCTTTGCTCGCCGAACTGCCGCTCGCGATCGAGGCCATGCCCGCAGGGCTTGAAATCGAAGAAACCGGTTCCACGTTTGCCGAGAACGCCCGCATCAAGGCCATCGCCGTGGCCCGCGCCACCGGCACCTGGGCCCTGGCCGACGACTCGGGCCTGTGCGTCACAGCGCTTGGCGGCGCTCCTGGTGTGCATTCAGCCCGCTACGCCGAGACCGATGCGGCCCGCATTGCCCGGCTGCTGCAGGAGCTCGCCGGCATGAGCGATCGCAGCGCCCACTTCAAGGCCGCCCTGGCACTCGCCAAACCCAATGGCGATGTCGCTGTTGAAGTGGAGGGCTGCTGCCCTGGGCAGATCCTCGAGGCCCCGCGCGGTGAGGGCGGCTTTGGCTATGACCCCGTGTTTTATGTGCCTGAGGCAGGACTCACGTTTGCCGAAATGGACAAGACGTGCAAGGGCCAGATCGGCCATCGCGGCAGGGCTTTCCAGCTTCTTATGCCGCAGCTGCAAGCCTTTCTGGCAAGCAAGCAAGAGCAGCCAAAAAACTAATCGTTTAAACTTTGCTCCATCATTGCCCAAGCTCCGTGGGACTCCATCTGCCCAGCCAACCAGGCGAGTCCAGAAGGGCAGGGGTACGTTATGCACTTTGTGCATTCATTGGAGGACAAGCTTTAGGCATCGCGGCCCCAGCAATGGCGGGAACCCATCGAGCCATCTGCTCGTACTACACCCGCTACGAACCCTGCACGGTCACGGTTGGCGTGAACCAAGTCGAAGCCAACTTGCCAACCGACTTTCTGAGCATTGACAGCGCCAATTACGTCGACACCAAGATCTACGACGACACTGGCCGTGAATCGAACCACGCCATTGGTGCGGCCACCACAATCCTGTTCGGCCCCATCGGCCTGCTCGGCTTTTTAGCGACCAAACGCGCTGGAACAGTCGATTTCGGCATGGAATTTCGCGACGACCGCGGCAAAAAGAGAACAGCCTTTATTCGCTTTGTGAACATGCGTGCCGCCGACGATTTCGGCAAAGACCTCAAAGGATTTTTGAAGACAATGGAGCGTGAAAGCGGCGCCAAAGCGCAACAACACTGAAGCCAATTAAAGGATCACCTTCTTCAAAATCTGCTCAGCGAGTTGTGCTAACATTAAGCAAGTATTGCAAAGCCCATGTTCACGCTTCGTTCTCCGCTTGCTTATGCCCTTGCAGCTGTCCTGATTGCGGGCTCAACCAATAGCGCTCTTGCGCAACAAAAGAAAAGCAAGCCAGCCTCAGCAGCCGATACTGCGGGCGAAACACTGAGAGGCATTAAGTCCACGACCGCTCGCAAGGTCATTCTGATGCCGGTCACAGATAAGTCTGGACAGGGCTCGGCATTAGCTGAATTTGCCACCGAAGTCATTAACCAGTCAGTACGGAACGGCGGCATCACCACCGTGGCCTGGTTCAAAGTTGAAAAGCAGATGAAAAAAGTGATGGGTGGCGGAAATCCTTATGCCTATGCAGGCAGCGGCGGCCTGACCAGTGATTCGAACATGAATGAATTGATCGAGGCCGGGAAAAAGCTGGGAGCTCGCTATATTCTCCGCTCTGTCATCATGACCCAATCTGCAAATAGTCAAGCAGAGACAAAGGTCACGCCCACCGTTGGAATGTTCTTTGGCTTTGGCGGCCCTAGCGTGAGGACGGAGGTCAAAAACGATGCCAATGTTGATGTCAAAGTTGACATCATCAGCACCCGCGATGAAGACATCATTGCCTCCAGAACTTTCTCTGGGCGTTCACAAGAAGTGACAAAAGACCGCGCCAATCGTCTTGACGGCATCACTGGCATGCAAGTGTTTAGTGGTGGCAGCACCATGGACGCCACCAAAATTGCTTTCTACGACACCATCGACAAGATTGTTGAATTTCTCCAGGATAAAACCCAGTAAGAAAACACCGACAAGGAGCGATCACTAGTTAATCACGTGATCGACTGTTGGAGATAGCTACGACAAGCTCCAATTGATTAGTCAATTACAGGATCCCTACAAACTTCATCCTCAAGCACTCTCGTGAAGAAATACAATTGGCTTCGTTTAATCCCTGGCACACTAGGAGCAATTGCAATAGCAACCTCTTTAGCCTTGGCTACTTCTAGGCCAGCTTTTGCAGCCGAAGAATTTACAGATCTTCAGTGCTTGAGCGACATCAAGTCAAAGGATCTTTGCAATGTCAGCTTCTACCGGAAGTTCATGAAACTGAACTTCGTCAGAACTGGCCGCTCAGTCAAAATTAACTACGCCGATATCATTCACTGGAACTATTCTGATTCCAGTCTTCGCAAAATTGATTACGGGCTAGCAA
>JBMSMG010000002.1:0-59685 GCA_049421025.1 Prochlorococcaceae cyanobacterium
TGCCGACGGTGGTCATCAGCGGCTCGCAGCTGGTGCCGGGGCGCACGCCCGCCAGGCCGCAGGCCTTGCCGACCATCTTTTGGGCCAGGGTGTAGCCCTTGCCGGTGTCGGCTGGGGCCACCGGGCGAATGAACAGCTCACTGGGAGCCAGGCCCAGTTGGGCGCGCACCTTGTCGGTGAGCGAGCGGCCAATCAGCAGCGGGATCCGCCCGCCGGCGCGCACCTCATCGGCAATGGTGCTGGGCTTCAGCTCAAAACGAGCCACGATCTCACCGGCATTGGGTTCACCGGCGGCGCGCTCGATTGTGCCGGCGTGGGGCCGGATCGTGATCACATCGCCGCTGTTGAGAGCGGTGACGTCGCACTCGATCGGCAGGGCCCCCGAGTCTTCGGCAGTGTTGAAGAAGATCGGCGCGATCTTGCCCCCCAGAATCACGCCACCGCTGCGCTTGTTGGGCACATGGGGAATGTCCTCGCCCGTGTGCCACAGCACCGAGTTGATCGCCGATTTACGCGAGCTACCCGTGCCCACCACATCGCCCACGTAGGCCACAGGGTGCCCCTTGGCTTTGAGCGCTTTGATCTGCTCTAGCCCGCCCGGCATGCGGGTTTCCAGCATGGCCTGGGCATGCAGGGGGATGTCGGGCCTGGTGGTGGCGTGGGTGGCGGGCGAGAGGTCGTCAGTGTTGGTTTCTCCCTCAACCTTGAACACCGTCACGGTGATCTCACTGGGGAGCTCAGGCTTGGCGGTGAACCACTCGGCGGCGGCCCAGCTGTCGATCACCCGCTTGGCATGGGGGTTGGACGCCGCGAGCTCCAGCACCTCGTTGTAGGCGTCGTAGACGAGCAGGGTCGTGCTCAGGCCCGTGGCGGCAGCGCTGGCGATGGCCTGGTCGGTGTGGCTCAGCAGCTCGATCAGGGCGCCGACGTTGTAGCCGCCGATCATGGTGGCCAGCAGCCGCACCGCCGCCAGCGGCGCCACCAGGGGGCTGGTGGCCTCACCCTTGGCCACCGCCAGCAGCCAACTGGCCTTGACGTAGGCCGCTTCGTCGACCCCGGGGGGGATGCGCTCGCTGAGCAGCTCCAGCACAAAGGCCTCTTCGCCGGCAGGTGGGGCTGCCAGCAGCTCGGTGAGGGCTGCGGTCTGCTCGGCGCTCAGCGGGAGGGCGGGCACCCCCAGGCCGGCGCGCTCAGCGGCGGCGGCGCGGTAGTCGGCAAGGAAGGTGCTGGCGGCAGACATGACCTGGTGGGGTGGTGGCGTGGCGGGAGGCAGGCTCGGGCTCAGGTCCCGAGCGAGCGAAGTGAGTCCCATTGTTGACGGCGAGGGGCCGCCCCTTGGTCGCAACCGCTGCAGACGGGGGTGCGGCCGAGCTGCTTAGGCGCTCACTAGGGTGGTGTGTCGTTGCGCCGTGCCAGTCGAGGTTCCGGGCCATGCAATCCACCTCCGACCTGCACATCGTTGAAACCCGGCCGCTGGTGCCGCCTGCTGTGCTGCACCGCGATCTGCCGCTCTCAGAAGGCGGTGCTGCCACGGTGCGTCAGGCCCGCGAGCGCATTCAGGCGATCCTGCATGGCCGCGATGACCGCCTGCTGGTGATCGTGGGGCCTTGCTCGGTGCACGACACCGCTGCGGCCAAGGAGTACGCCAGCGCTATCGCCCAGTTGCGCCGGCAGCACAGCGAGCAGCTGGAGGTGGTGATGCGGGTGTACTTCGAGAAACCCCGCACCACCGTGGGCTGGAAGGGTCTGATCAATGACCCCCATCTCGATGGCAGCTACGACATCAACACCGGCCTGCGGGTGGCGCGAGGGCTCCTGCTTCATTTGGCTGAGATGGGCCTACCCGCCGCTACTGAGCTGCTTGATCCGGTGGTGCCGCAGTACATCGCGGATCTCATCAGCTGGACCGCGATCGGCGCCCGCACCACCGAAAGCCAGACCCACCGCGAGATGGCCTCGGGCCTGTCGATGCCGATCGGTTTTAAGAACGGCACCGACGGCAGTGTCACCACAGCCGTCAACGCTATGGAGGCTGCGGCCCGGCCGCACCATTTCCTGGGTATCAACAACGAGGGTTCGGCCGCCATCGTCAGCACCACCGGCAACCCTGATGGCCATTTGGTTCTGCGGGGCGGCAAGAGCGGCACCAACTACCACGCCGAAGCCATTGCTAAGGCGGCAGATGCCCTCTCAAAAGCAGCGCTGCCGAGCCGGTTGATGGTCGATTGCAGCCATGGCAATTCCAACAAGGACTATCGCCGTCAGGGCGAGGTGCTGAACGCATTGGCCGATCAGGTGCGCGCTGGCTGCACGTCGGTCATGGGTGTGATGCTCGAGAGCCATCTGGTGGCCGGTAACCAGTCGATTCCGGCTGACCTGAGCCAGCTGACCTATGGCCAGAGCATCACCGATGCCTGCATTGATCTGGCCACGACCTCGGAGCTGCTGGTTGAGTTGGCAGCGGCTGTCGGGCAGGCTCAAAGGGCTAAAAGCCCAGCTATGGCTTGAGATCGTCGATGCTATTTGTACAAATTGGCACTCGAGAGATGCGAGTGCTAATTGTCTGAATGCGACGAACTGTTCAGTATGAGCAGATTGTTATTGGGCTCTGATTAGGTTGAACTTGCAACTTGTGAGGGAGTCCATGAGCTATCTCCTTCAGTTCTGCGGGGTCAGTGATCCTCTGCAATTGTTTTATCTCGAGCAAGCGGGCGGCCCGGCTTTTGCTGGCTTTCGCCCCTTTCAGCTCGATGATCTGTTGACTTGGGCGCAGCTCACTGCACAGCAACGCCACTGGGATCTGGCAGCCATTCACAACGCTGTGCTCAACACCTGGATCGAGCGTGCCGATTTGATTCGTCAATGGCAGTTGCGTCTGCGCGAAGAGCCGGCTGATCACTTGGTGGTGGCGGGTCTTGGCACGCAGCACGATTGGGAGCATCGCTGCGAACAGTTGCTGCTCGCCTGAGGCCAACCGGTTTTATTGCCAACTCGCCCAGAGCCATCCGCTCACGATCGGCACCGTCAGGTTGTCGAGCCCAAGCCAGGCCAGCTGTTCCAGCAGGGTCGCGATCAAGGCAATCGCGAGCAGGGGGATCAGCCCAGGGGCTGTCATAGCGCCAGCGCCCTGGCTGAAGGCCGCCAGCAGGATCAGCACAAGCCATGCGGTCGTGGCCATCACCGCAGTCCCGGCGATCGATTTGCGATGGCCAAAGAGGCTCCAGCTTGGTGATTGAATCCAGCTGCCGATCACCCCGGCCAAGCCATCGCCAAGGGCCATCACCAGCACGCCAGCGCACACGGCATCGGCCCGTGCGGGCCAGAACAGCGCAAGCAGCACGGTGATGGAGGCGCCATAGGCGACTGTGCCGTAGCTATGGCGGCCCACATCTTCGATGGCCGGTAGCAGTCGGGTGCGGTGATTGACCGCAGCCACAACGGTGATTGCGGCTGCTGCCGGGATGGCGATCAGGCGGTCGATGCCTAACAGCCAGGCCAGCGGTACCACCGCACCAGTGCCAATGTGCAGCAGCTTGCGGCTCCACTCCCGTTTGTGACTGGCAGAGCCCTGTTCATGGCTGAGCCTGCGCAGTTGCATGGCGCTAACAATCAGCAAGGCAAGCCACAGGGCCACAGCAGTGACGCCCAGTGTCTGTTGCAACCACCAGGGTTGGCCTGAGAGCAGGCCCATGGACCTCAAGCCGCCAGACGCGTGCCTGAGGTGTTGCTCAGCAACCGTAGTTTCATGATCGCCTTGGCCTCCAGCTGCCTGACGCGCTCGCGTGAGACGTTGATCAAGCGACCAATCTCGGCGAGGGTGAGGGGTTCAGAGCCTTCCAGTCCGAAGCGCAACTTGAGGATCTGCTGCTCGCGATCGTTGAGCTGAGAGAGCCAACCACCGAGGTGTTCTTTTTGCAGATGGCGATCCATCGAGTCGAAGTGTTCGCCGCTGTTGGGATCGGCGATCAATTCGCCCAGGGTGCTGCGGTCTTCTTCGCCACGGGCGTGGGCGTCCAGCGAGGCGCAGGGTGCACTTTGTGCCATGAGCTCTTCGAGCTCCTCGGGCGTCATGTCGAGTGCATGGGAGAGCTCGAGCCGGTTGGGCTGACGACCAAGACGATGCGAGAGCTCACGGCTCACGCGCCGCATTTTCGACAGTTTTTCGCTGATGTGAATCGGCAGGCGAATCGTGCGGGCGCTGTTGTCAATGGCACGAGTCATGCCTTGGCGGATCCACCAGTAGGCGTAGGTCGAAAATTTGTAGCCCATGGCTGGATCAAATTTGTCGACGGCGCGCTCGAGACCGATGGCCCCTTCCTGCACGAGATCGAGCAGTTCAAGCCCTTGGTTCTGGTACTTCTTGGCCACTGAGACCACCAGTCTCAGGTTGGCCGCCATCATGCGATCGCGGGCGCGCTGGCCCATGCGAATCTGACGGCGCTGTTGCGGCGTGCGATCGCCAGGAGCAATCTCCTGCAATCGCTTACCCGCCTGCACATGGTGTGCGAGTTCGATTTCTTCGGCAGGAGTGAGCAGCGGCACACGGCCGATGGTGCTCAGGTACCAACCGATTGAATCTGAACTGAGTCTGCTGTTGCCAGTGCGAGCGCCGGTTGCCCGGCTTGCTGGCTTCGGCCCTGAGACATTGCTGTTAGCAACGTCGAGGGCGGATTGCAGAGGTGTCCCCATCACCCCAGCCTCCTTATGGATTTGGCCGGAATGTAGCACCGACCAGGCAATGGCAACGTCAGAAAAGCGAAATTTTCCTGTATCGAATCGAGTGAAATTGTGATGTTGCACACGACCGTGTGCCTGGCTGCTGTGTGCTGCGCTCAGGCTGCTGCGTTTAGCCCACCGCGCCAGCGTTGCATCAACTCGCGTTGCGCCAGTGTGGGCTCGGCTTCTTGCTGTCGTTGCTGAAAGTTGCCATCACTGTCCATGTGCCAGGCGCCACTGTCGTTGAGGTAAAGGTCAAGAAGGTTTTCGAGTTGTTGCTTGAGCTGCAAATCTTCGATCGGTGCAACGGCCTCGACGCGTCGATCCAGATTGCGGCCCATCCAATCGGCACTGCCGATCAGTAGCTCACTGTCACCGCCATTGGCGAACCAGAACACGCGTGAGTGTTCGAGGAAACGGCCGATGACGCTTACCACATGGATGTTGTCACTGATGCCTACCAGTTGTGGCCTGATCGAGCACATGCCGCGAATGATCAGCTCAATGCGCACACCGGCCTGGGACGCCTCGTAGAGCAAACCGATGATGGCTGGATCGACCAGTGCATTCATCTTGGCCTTGATGTGTCCGCCCCGACCAGCTTTGGCGTGTTCGATCTCGCGGCGGATCAATGCCTCCATGCCATGACGCAGGGTCACAGGAGCCACAAGCAGTTTGCGGAAGCTCTGCTGTTTGGAGAAGCCGGTCAGGTAGTTGAACAGTTCAACGAGGTCTTTGCCAAATTCAGGCCGCGCCGTCAGCAGGCCGATGTCGGTGTAAAGGTTCGAGGTCTTGGAGTTGTAGTTGCCCGTGCCGATGTGCACGTAACTGTTGAGCCTGTTCTTCTCGCGGCGCACCACCAGAGCGATTTTGGTGTGGGTCTTCAACCCGAGAACCCCATAGACCACGTGTACGCCTGAGCTTTCGAGCTGTTTGGCCCATTGGATGTTGTTGTCTTCATCAAAGCGGGCCTTGAGCTCAACCAGGGCCATCACCTGCTTGCCATGCTCGGCAGCTCGGATCAGCGCCGCCACCACCGGTGAGTCTTTGGAGGTGCGGTAGAGGGTCATCTTGATGGCCAGCACCGAGGGGTCATCGGCCGCCTGGTTGAGGAATTCCTCCACAGATGTCGAAAACAGGTCGTAGGGGTGCTGCAGCAGCACATCGCCGCGCCTGATCACCGAAAAGATGCTTTCAAACTCTTCGGGCTTCAGCGAGCCGTCTTCCAGCTTGCTTTTTTGCGCCCGGGCTAGTGCAGGCACCGTGCGGCCTTTGTGGGGTTTGTCTTTGAGCTTGGGCAGGGGGATGGACAACAAGCTCATCAGATCGTCGAGACCTAGGGGGCCGTTGATGCGGTACAGGTCTTCAGGTTCAACGCTCATGCCGTCCATGAGCAGTTGCACCACCTCTTCAGGCATTTCATCGGCGACCTCAAGGCGCACCACTTCGCCGCCTCGCTTGCGCTTGCGTAGGCCCTCTTCGATCGCCTCCATCAGATCGTCGGCTTCTAGATCTCGCAGCTCCAGATCGGCGTCACGGGTGATGCGGAAGAAGTAGTGCCCCTCGACCTCCATGCCTGGGAACAGCAGGCTGAGGTTGAAGGCCACCACCTGCTCAAGCGGCACAGCCGTGAACACGGGCGTGGGGGAGCGACCGCTGAGCTCAGTTGGAATCGGCAAAAAACGGGGCAGAATTTTCTGCGGAACCTTGATGCGCGCGAACTGCTGCTGACCGCTCTCGGGGTCGCGAACCAGCGCTGCCACGTTGAGGCTGAGGTTGCTGATGAACGGGAACGGGTGCGACGGATCGACCGCCAGCGGGGTGAGCACCGGAAAGATCGACACCTTGAACGTGTTGTCGACCCACTCGCGCTGACCTTTGTTGAGGCGTGTGTAGTCGATCAGATCAACGCCGTACTCACGCAGCTGGCGCTTGAGTGCGTGCCGGTAGTGCTGTTGCTGCAGCTCCAGCAAGGGCCTGAGCTTGGCCTGGATTGCTTCGAGTTGCTGCTGCGGCGTCAGACCGTCTTCGCTGAGGGTGGTAATCCCGGCTTCTTGCTGCGACTTCAGTGATGCCACCCGCACCATGAAGAACTCATCGAGGTTGTTGCAGAAAATCGCGCTGAATTTGGCCTGCTCCAGCAGCGGTGTGCGCTCGTTGAGGGCTTCGGCAAGAACCCTGTAGTTGAAATTGATCCAGCTCAGTTCCCGATTGAGATAAAGCTCAGGAGGCACGTGGGTCTCGTTGTGATCTATCGCCATCAGCCCCAACTGTCCGCCTGGATCTTCGGCGGAACGCTCCCTCTGACGGCAAGGTAGCAATAGCGCCGCGGCGCTCAGTGTGTTGCCGTTGCTTGACGGGTTGGGTCACCACCACCAGGAACCCCGCCTGCCACCAGCAGCACTACGGCGAGCAGCAGGGCTGCCGCCAGCCAAAACGGGCTGCGGTGGCCCAGGCTTTCGTACACCAGCCCAGCCAGCGGGGGCCCAACGAAGCTGCCCAGACTTTGCAGCCCCTGCAGGCTGCCCAGGGCACTGCCTTGGCCGCTGCCATCGAGCCGCCGCGAGACCAGTGCGCGCAGGCAGGGGGTCACCAGCCCGGTGCCCAGCGCCAGCAGCGAAACCGCTGGAAAGACCACGCTCTGAGCGGTGTCCTTGGTGGCTGCTGGGATCAGCAGACAACCGGCTATCACCAGGCCCAGGCCGGCAAGGGTGAGCCGCCATTCGCCGAAGCGTTTGACCAAGGGGCCGATCAGGCCGCCCTGCACCACGGTGGCGATCACACCCACGACCAAAAAAGCAGCACCTGCCAGGCCCGGCCCCCAGTCAAAGCGCTGTTTGAAATAGAGGACCAGGATGGCGGTGAAGCCGTTGAAGGCCAGAAAAAACAGCAAAAAAGCAGCGCAAAGACGCCGCACCCGCGGGTTGGCGAACACCGCCGCCAGCTGATTGACCGGCTGCAGGTCTCGCTTGCGCGGCAGCGCGATGCGTGCCTCGATCGGGTGGGTCTCAGGCAGCAGGGTCAGCACCAGCAGCAGGTTGAGCGCAGCGATGCCGACGGCCACCAGCAGCGGCAGGGTCACATTGATGCGACCCAGCAGCCCGCCGGCGGCTGGGCCCAAGATGAACCCAAGGCCAAAGGCAACGCCAATCAGACCGAAGGCTTTGGCGCGTTTTTCGGGTGGCGAAATGTCAGCCAGCACGGCCGCCGCCGTGGCAGCGGTGCCGCCGCTGACGCCATCGATCAGCCGGGCAGCAAACAACAGGGCCAGGGGCAGACCCGCTGCCTTGGCACCAGGGGCCAGCTCCTGCCACGGCAGGATCAGCGTTGCGGCAAACAGGGCCAGCCCCAGCACCGAACCGCCGACACACACCGCGATCACCGGCTTGCGGCCGTAGCGATCACTCAGGGCGCCGATCAAGGGGGTAAACGCAAACTGCGCTACCGCGTAGCTGCCGGTAAGCAGCCCCAGCACGCGGCCGTCGCTGGTGAAGCTCGCCAGCAAAAACGGCAGCAGCGGAAAGATCAGCGTTTCACCAAGCCGATCGTTCAGCAGGGTGAGAAAGGCGCACAGCAGCGTTGAGGGGCGCGAAAGGCGCACAGCACAGCCTCAGGGTTTGGCCATGTTCGGACAGGGGTTGGGCCCGAACATGCCCGTGAGCTTCTGGGTGCCCATCGCATAGATCTGCTGCGCCTGGCTCGGGTTGCCCTGGGCGGCCTGCAGTTTGCTGGCGAACTCCTGGCAGGCCTGGGCCTGCTGGGGGTTGCTGCTTGGCGCGGATTGGCTGGCAGGTGATGTGTTAGCTGCAGGCGCCACCGGCGGGGTGATGTCGCCGCAGGGGTTTTCGCCAAAGGTTTCAACCAGCTTGAGCACACCCTGCTGATAGATCATTTGGGCCTGCTGGGGGTTGCCGCTGGCGGCCTGCAGTTTGCCGGCAAACTCCTGGCAGGCTTTGCGTTCTTGGGCCCGCCGCAGCAAGGGGCCTGCCTCGGCGGGGGCGGGCAGTGCGGCAAGGCTCAGCAGCGTCAGTGGGCTGAGCAGCAACGACACGGCAGCGTGACGCACGTGGGTTCAAGCGGAACGGGTTCACACCTTATGGGCCGTTTGCTGAGCCTTGGCTACAACCGTCAAAGACCGATGTGCACGGATGCATCAGCTGATTCCTGTCACCACCACCTTCACCATCGAGGGCTACGCCATTCGCGAGTACAAGGGCATCGTGCGCGGCATTGTGGTGCGCTCGCCAACCTTGGTGCAGGGCTTTTTGGGTGGTCTCAAGCAGATCATCGGCGGGCGCATCGGCGCCTACACCGAGATGTGTGAGCAGACCCGTGAAGCGGCGTTCAACCAGATGGTTGAGCACGCCGTGTTGCAGGGGGCCAACGCCATTGTTGGTGCTCGCTACGACGGCTCCGATGTCACCACAGGCAGCGGCGGTGCCACTGAGGTGCTCTGCTACGGCACCGCCGTGGTGATCGAGAAGATCGAGCAGTCCAACGCCCAGCCCACCGCTCAGCAGCCTCGGCCGGACTATTTGCCGGCCTGACGGCGTACGACCTGGATCAGGGCTTCGACGTTGCGTTGCACCTGATCGCTGTGCAGCAGCGCCGCGGCCTGGGCAATGCCTGCTTCGAGGGTCGGTTGTCTCTGGCAACGCCAGAGCAAAAAGCCGCTGTTCCAGATCAACGCCTGCTGCAATGGGCCGCGGCCAGCTAATGCTTCGCGGGCCATGACGCCCCACGCCTGCAGTGAGGTGAGTTCCACCTCATCGGCACGCAGGCTGTGGTCCCTGGCCTGCAGGATCAGCCGCTCGGGCTCGGGCTCAAGCGAGCGCCAATGGGCAGCGATGCTCACCCTGCTGGTGGGCAGATCAACGCCGCCCTCAAGCCCCTTGATTGTTAAAGCGTTGCCGATCCCCAGCTGGGTCCACGCGCCAGCGATGAGCTGCTCGGTGGGGGCATGCACGAAGCCACTCACCTGCAGCTCGGGCGTGGTGCAGCAGCTCCAGAGCAGCTCCAGGGTGGCGATGGGCGGTCGTTTGCCGATCTGCTCCCGCAGGGGGATCAACCTGTCGGCCAGCGGAAAGTGCCGGGGCTGGTGCATCAGGGCCAGCCCCTGCTCGCGAAACAATTGGGCCATCGCCGCCCAATCGAGCTGCCTCAGCGGCAGGCCCAGGGCCTCGAGCAGCTCGGCCAGGCTGACGCCGTATTTGACCGGCATCGGCCCGCCGCCGTGCAGCACCACTGCCAGCCCGGCGGCGTTGAGCACCAGCGCTGTCAATGGCAGCACGGGTGCCGTGCGTGTGCGGCCATCAAAGGGCACGCCAAAACTCAGCGTCGGCCGTGTGGTGGATGGGAGCACGGGCCCCAGCTGCCGGTAGGCGTCGGCCATGCCCGCCAGCTCGCAAGCACTGGGTCGACGCAGCCGATGGGCAATCAAAAAGGCTCCGGCCTGGGCGTCGCTGGCCTGGCCTTGCAGCAACCGGCTGAGGGCTTCTGCGGCTTCGCTGCGGCTGAGTCCTGTGCTGGTGCGCTCACCGCTGCCGACTTTGGCGATGAGTTCCCTGAAGCGCAGGGCATCAGCGCCGAGTTGCTGTTGCCGTTGCTGCCGCCGCGCCGCGATGGGGTCAGGGAGCACGATGGACCATGTCGCTGCTGCCCTCACCCTGGCAAGACTGCCTGCGATGGCAACACCTTTGCTGCTGGTGGTGCACGGACGCTCAGGCGGAGTGATCCCCCCTGAGCTCAATGAGCTGGCGGCCACCTTGGCCACCCGGCGCCGCACACCGGTGTGGCTGCAGGCGCTGACGGCACCGCTTCCTGCGGTGTTGCCGTCAGCCCCATCGCCCTTGCAAGGGGCCAATCAGGCAGAACAGTCGCTCACCCTGGTGCCGCTGATGCTGCTCCCCGGTGCCCATGTGCGTGCGGACATCCCCGCGATCGCTCGGCATTGGGGAGGGCTGTGCGGCGTTGCTGGCATCCGCCGCGTGCCGTTTGTGGGGGCCTGGCCGAGCTGGCAGCAGGCCCTGGGCGCTGAGGTTCGGCAGCTGGCTCAGGCTGCAGCTGCTGACGCACAGCCGCCGCTGCTGCTCCACCATCCCCTTGAGGGTTCTTTGGCCGATCGTTATCTGAACCACCTGGCGCAGGTGAGCGGCGCCAGCCTGCGCTCCACTCCATACAGTGCCGATCAGCTAGCTGAGCTTCCGCTGAGCCTCAACGCCCCAGCACTGCCCCTGGCCCTGGCGGCCAATCGCCTGACCGATGTGTTGGCAGATCGGGTCGGGCCACCGCTGCTGTTGCGGCCGCGTTTTCGCGCCGTCTTGCAGGAGCGGTTGGAGGCCCTGCCATGAGTGCTGCCTCTGCAGGCCCCGGCACCGTTTACCTGGTCGGCGCCGGCCCTGGCGATCCGGACCTGCTCACGGTCAAGGCGCAGCGGCTGCTGGGTCAGTGCGATGCGCTCGTGTACGACTCGCTGGTGCCGCTCGAGGTGCTGGCCCTGGTGCCAGAGGGCGCCGAAAAGCACTTTGTCGGCAAACGCCGCGGCCACCATTCGGTGCCCCAACCCTCCACCAATGCGGTGCTGGTGGAGCTGGCGGGGCGTTGCCGCTGCGTGGTGCGGCTCAAGGGGGGTGATCCGTTTTTGTTTGGCCGTGGCGGTGAAGAGGCTGCTCACCTGGCTCGCCATGGGGTGCCGGTCGAGGTGGTGCCAGGCGTTACCGCCGGCATTGCCGCGCCGGCTTATGTGGGCATTCCGGTGACACACCGGCGCGCCGGCAGCTCGGTGACCTTTGTCACCGGCCACGAAGAGATCGACAAGGGCCGCCCCGGGGTCGACTGGCGCGGCCTGGCCCGCTGCAGCGACGGGCTGGTCATTTACATGGGCCTGCACAACCTGGCGCACATCTGCGCTGAGCTGATCGCCGGCGGACTCGATGGGTCCACTCCGGCGGCAGTGGTGCAGCAGGGCACGGTGCAGGGCCAGCGCGAGTTGGTGGCACCCCTTGCCGCACTGGCGGCGCAGGCTGCTGCTGCGGGCTTTGCCTCGCCTTCGATCGTGGTCATCGGCGAGGTGGTGAACCAGCGGGTTGCGGCATGCGCGCCTGAGCCCGCGGCTGTTGAGATGCCGATCCCGTTCTGAGCGCTTGCTGAGCAATCAGTTGGCGAACTGGCCTGTGGAAAGCGGGTTTCGGTAGCTCGTGACACGGTTGTCCGGTGCCACCAGCCGGTTCACTGGGCGATCCCTTTGCCTTGCGGCGGTCTTTTGCCCGCGCCGCATCACCGTCATGTCTGCCACCCCGCTTCACCAGGATCTGTTGCCGCGCGAAAGCCGATCGCCTGAGCTCGCCGCCAGTAGCGGTCGGGCTCCCATGTTCGAGCTGATCCCTTATGAGAAGTTTCGCGATACCCCGGCGGTTCGTTTTTTTGATATCACCGTTGCCGAGTCCAACGCCCGCGATCTGGTGATTCACTCAGGCCCGGCCGTGAGTCCTCCTGACGAGGAAAAGACCGGTGCCTGGCAGTTTTATTTGCATCCGCACCAGGAGGACAACCTGCTGGCCCTGCATGGCGGCCGCACCTTCTATTTGGTCAATTTCGGGTGGAATTATCCGTATCACATTGTTCGCCTCGAAACCGGCGGCGACATCCTGCGCATTCCGCCAGGCACCTTCCACCGTTCGGTCTCTGATCCCGATGGCTCGGTGGTGTTGAACCAGGCGGTGCGCGAGGAAGGCGCCAGCGTGGTGCGCGAGTTTCGCGTCTATAACAGCCGCCGCATTCCGCGTCTGTTTGCCACCACCTTCAAAACCGCGCCGCTGCCCAAGCTGCACGGACTCAACTGGTGAATCAAGCCTGCACAGAGCTGTTGGCTCTGCTGAGGTAGTCGATCGCTGCAGTAAGGCTCAGGGGTTCACTGAACAGGAACCCCTGACCATGCTCGACGCCTTGGTCGAGCAGCCATTGGCGTTGGCTTTCGGTCTCAATACCTTCGGCGGTCAGCGAGATCTCCAGATCGTCGCTGATGGCCACCAAGGTCTTCAGCAGGTGGTTGCTGGGTTTGCTGGGTGCGTCAATGCGCGCCACAAAGCTGCGATCAACCTTGATCGTGTTGACCGCCAGATCATGCAGGCGGCTGAGCGAGGAGTAGCCCGTGCCGAAATCATCGATGGCGATCAAGACGTGCTGCTCGCTCAGCCACTCGAGCAGGTTGTCGAGCTCACAGGCAGCGTTGTTGAGCGACTCTTCCAGCAGTTCCAGTTGCAAGTGCAGCGTTGCTGGCAGGGGGTGGTTCTCAATCAGCTGCAGTAGCGCTTCGATCTTGCGCGGGTTCTCCAGTAGCGGGGCTGAGATGTTGCTCGACAGAAGCAGACGCCGCTCAGGCCCAGCGGCTGCCGCCAGCTCGCCTGCAGCCTTGAGGCAGTAGCCCAGCACCTGCAGATCGATGTCTGCGGTCAGGCCAGCGCTCTGGGCCTGCAGCAGAAACTCCTGTGGATTGAGCACACGGCCATCGCTCTGCGGCCAGCGGGCCAGACACTCAAAGCCGATCACCTGGCCATCGCTCAGGTTTGTGATCGGTTGCAGGTAGGCGATCAGCCCGTTCTGCTCAAGTGCAGCGGCCAGGTTGTTTTGCTGCTGATAGTGCTGTGCGGCCAGCTGCCAAATCGCCGGCGCCGCCATTGACACCTGACTGCCAGGGCGTTGCTGGGCCTGCTGGCGCGCCAGGCGGGCGGCGGCGAGCAGATCCTCGTTGCTACTGGCAGCTTCTGCCTGGGCGCGGGCGGCACCGATCGCCACATGCAGCAACAGCGGCGGTTCGCCTGCCTGCTGCACCACACCGCAGCTGGCCACGCAGCGGTGGGCTAGCTCTTCGAGCTGTGCCAGTGAGCGTTCGCCAGGGATCGCAATCACCACTTCATTGCTGTGCAGGCGCCACAGCTGTGCATCGGCTGGGCAGAGCGCTTGCAGCTGTTGTTGGCCGGCGCTCAACAGGCGTTCTGCCTGGCTGCCGCCGTGCACCGCTTCAACCTGCTCGTAATAGCGAAAGCAACAGCTCAGCAGCGAAGCAGCGTGGTTCTGCTCAAGCAGCAGCTTCAGCTGCGCCAGACAACGGTCGTGGTCGTCACAGCAAAGCGGCAAAGCCCTGGGTCCGCCCGTCGTGCCTGCTCAACGTAGCCGTGGTGGCTAGGCCGCGCAGGGCTCCAGCACCTCGGCCTCAATGCTCCATTCGAAATGGCTCTCAACGCCGGGAGGGCCCGAGAAGCTACCTGTAATGGCTGCGGTGAGGTCCGGTTTCGATGAGGTGGCCAGGGTGATGTAGCGGTCGTCGATGATTCCAGCTCCGCTGGGGTCAAAGCCGCGCCAGCCTGCACCGGGCAGGTAAACCTCGGCCCAGGCATGCAGGTCGTAACGCTCCGGTTTGGGCTCCACCAGGTGGTAGCCGCTCACAAAGCGCGCCGGCAGCCCGACACAACGGCAGGCTTCGACCATCAACATCGCCAGATCACGGCATGACCCCACCCGCTCTTTGAGGGTGCGTCCAGCTGGCCAGGCCGGGCCGATGTGGCGCTGGGTGTATTTGACCCGGTCCTGAATGATTTCGACCAGTTGCTGCAGGAACATCAAGGCCCGTTGATCGCTGCCCATCAGGGCTTCTTGGGCGACGTCAATCGCAGCCGGATCATGCTGGCCATTGGGCAGCCAACCCTGCAGCGAGCCCATCAGATCACCATTGAGCCGCCCGATCGGATAGGGCAACTGGGGTTCGTTCTCTTCCAGGCACGCCTGCAACAACGGTGCGCTCTGGGTTTCCACCTCGCTGATCGCCTTGACGGTGAACAGGTCGGTTTCACCGCTGAAGCGACCCCGCAGAATCTCATCGCCGCTGGCGGCCACCAGCGGGTAGAGCCGCGATGGCTCAGGCGAGATCTCCACAGCAAAGGAGATCAGGTGCTGAAAGCCATGGCCACGCGGCTTCAGGCAGAAGCGGTGTGGGCCCAGCAGCACCGGAGCGCTGTAGCGGTAGGAGAAGGAGTGGGTTACGCGAGCGCGCATGCCGGAAAGGTCTCGAGGGGAGCGGCATTGCTGGCCACGAAGTATCGCTCTTCGATCAGGCCATGGAGGGTGTTGAGGTCACTTTGCAGCGCATCGATGGATTCGTGCAGCCCACCGGCGATCAGCGCGTCGATGCCGGTGTAGCTCCAGCGCGCCAGAGTCAAACCGGCCAGACACTCCAGTGCATCGGGTTCGCCGGGCACCGCGCTGCCGCGAATGATGCCCAGGGTCTCATTGATGCGCTCGAGGCAGTAGCGCACCGAGCGGGGAAAGATCGGGTTCAGCAGCAGAAAGGCTGCCACCGCTTTCGGCTCGATCGCCTGCTGGCGCGACTGTCTGAACATCTGATACGCGCCTGCGCTGCGCAGCAGCGAGATCCACTGCAGCTCATCGAGAACCCCGCCCACTTCATCGGGTGAGGGCAACAGCAGAAAGTATTTGACGTCGAGGATGCGGGTGGTTTTGTCCGCCCGCTCGATCAGTCGGCCCAGACGGCTGAACTGCCACGACAGGTCGCGGCTCAAGGTGGCGTCGGTGATGCCATAAAACAGCTGACAGCTGCGGCGGATCTCGCGAAGCTGCTCCTGGGGCGGCAGGTCCCAGAAGCCGTCGTTGTCGTCCTGCAGGGTCCAGTACATGCCATTGATCTGCTCCCACATTTCGGTGGTGATCACCTCGCGAATCTGCCGCGCGTTTTCGCGCGCGATGGCAATGCAGTTGACGATGCTGTTCGGATTGCCTTCTGCATTGACCAGAAAACGCACCACATCGCTCGGGGTGCCATTCGGGTAGAGCTCATCAAACAGCTCCCTGTCGCCGCTGGCATCGATCAACGGCAGCCAGGGCTCGGCGCTGCCAGGTGGGCAGTCGAGCGCCATGGCCTCGCTCACTTCGACAAAGCGCGAGAGGTTTTCGGCCCGCTCGACGTAACGGTTGATCCAATAGAGCGAATCGGCAACGCGGCTCAGCATGACGTCACCTGCTGCTGCATGGCCTGGCTGGTCTGGGGCGTTTCATCAACGATCCAGGTGTCCTTGCAGCCGCCCCCTTGCGATGAGTTCACCACCAGTGAGCCGCGCCGCAGCGCCACCCTGGTGAGCCCTCCGGGGCTCACCCAGGCCCCCTTGCCGCGCAACACGTAGGGGCGCAGGTCGACGTGGCAGGGATACAGCTCGCCTTCGCTGAGCGATGGCACGGTCGAGAGCTCAAGCGTCGGCTGGGCGATGTAATTGCGTGGATTGGCCCTGATGCGCTCGGCAAAGTCGGCGATTTCGCCGGCACTGGCATGGGGCCCGATCAACATGCCGTAGCCGCCGGCTTCGGCCACGGCCTTCACCACCAGCTCGCCCAGGTGCTCGAGCACGTAAGCCTGATCGGCCGGGCGTGAGCACAGATAGGTGGGCACGTTTTCGATGATCGGCTCTTGATCGAGGTAGTAGCGGATCATCTCCGGTACGTAGGCATAAATCAGTTTGTCGTCGGCGACGCCGGTGCCAGGGGCGTTGGCAATGGCGATCCGGCCAGCGGCATAGACCTCCATCAGCCCTCGAACGCCCAGCATCGAATCGCTGCGGAACACGGCTGGATCGAGGAAGTCATCGTCGATGCGCCGGTAGATCACATCGACAGGTTCAAGGCCGGCCGTGCTGCGCATCCAAACCCGTTGGTCGTAGCAGACCAGATCGCGCCCTTCGACCAGCTGGATCCCCATCTGCTGGGCCAGATAGCTGTGCTCGAAGTAGGCGCTGTTGAACACACCCGGAGTCAGCAGCACCACCTTGGGGGTGTCGGTCCAGGGCGCCAGATCCCGCAGGGTCTCGAGCAGATGCGAGGGGTACTCATCGATCGGTTGCACCGTGCGCCCGGCAAACAGGCTCGGGAACATGCGCTTCATCACGCGCCGGTTCTCGAGGAAATAGGCCACCCCTGAGGGGCAGCGCAGGTTGTCTTCGAGCACCCGCCAGGTGCCGGCCCCATCGCGCACCAGATCGAGCCCCGAGATGTGGCACCACTTGCCCAGGGGGGGCTTGAAGCCCTGCATCTGCGGCCGCCAGCCCTGGGAACTGAGCACGTCGTCTTTGGGGATCACCCCGTCGGCCAAGATCTTCTGCTCGCCGTACACGTCGGCCAGAAACAGGTCGATCGCTTCGAGCCGCTGGGTCAGGCCGGCTTCCAGGCGCTGCCAGTCGGCCTGGCTGATCAGCCGCGGCAGCGGGTCAAACGGCAGGATGCGCTCAACGCCTTTGTTGCCCGAATCGTTGAGGCGGAACGTGGCGCCCAGCCGCTTGAGCAAAACGCCTGCGGCGGCATGGTTGCGGTTGAGTTCCTCCAGTCCCAGCTTGCCGAGCGAGGAGAGCAGCGGCTGGAGCGCAGCGCGGGGCTGAGCATGGCCGCTGAAATATTCGTCGTAGCCGCCGCTGGGCCGGTAATCGGTGAACATCGCTGCGGACCTCGCTGCTAGGCGCGATCCTGCTGAGCGGCGCGGCCCTCTCTGGTGGTGGTTGCTACGAAATGACCGATGAATGGTTCACCAGGGCCATCTTTTACAGCAGGAAGTAGCGCTGGGCCATGGGCAGCACCTCAGCGGGCTCGCAGGTCAACAGCTCGCCATCGGCAAAAACCTCATAGGTCTGGGGGTCCACCTCCACCTGCGGCAGGGCGGTGTTGTTGCGCATGCTGGCTTTGCCAATGCCGCCGCGCGTGTTCTGCACCGGTACGCACGCGCGCCTGAGCCCCAGCTTGCGCGGCACATCGGCATCGAGGGCAGCCTGGCTGACAAAGGTCAGGCAGCTGGGGGCCAGGGCCGCCCCATAAGCGGCAAACATCGGCCTGCCGTGCACGGGCCCAGGTGTGGGGATCGAGGCGTTGGCATCGCCCATCTGGGCCCAGACGATCGAGCCGCCCTTGAGCACCAGCTCGGGCTTGACCCCAAAAAAACCGGGTTTCCACAGCACCAGATCGGCCAGCTTGCCCACCTCCACCGAGCCGATCTGGCTGTCGAGGCCATGGGCTATGGCCGGGTTGATGGTGGTTTTGGCGATGTAGCGCTTGAGGCGGGTGTTGTCGTTGCGCGCGTTGTCCTCTGGCAGAGCGCCCCGCTGCAGCTTCATCTTGTGGGCGGTCTGGAAAGTGCGGGTGATCACCTCACCGACGCGCCCCATGGCCTGCGAGTCGCTGGCAATGATTGAGAAGGCGCCCAGGTCATGCAGGATGTCCTCGGCGGCGATCGTTTCGCGGCGAATGCGCGATTCGGCAAAGGCCACATCCTCAGGAATCTTCGGGTCGAGGTGGTGGCACACCATCAGCATGTCGAGGTGCTCCTCGAGCGTGTTGACCGTGTAGGGCCGGGTCGGGTTGGTGCTGCTGGGCAGCACGTTGGCCTCACCGCAGATCTTGATGATGTCGGGGGCATGGCCGCCGCCCGCGCCTTCGGTGTGGAAGGTGTGAATGGTGCGCCCGCCGATCGCCCTGATCGTGTCCTCCACGAAACCCGCTTCGTTGAGCGTGTCGCTGTGGATGCACACCTGCACGTCGTGCTGGTCAGCCACCGTCAGGCAGCAGTCGATCGCCGCCGGGGTGGTGCCCCAGTCTTCGTGCAGTTTGAGGCCGCAGGCACCAGCTGCGATCTGCTCTTCGATGGCTTCAGGGGCGGAGGCGTTGCCCTTGCCGTAGAAGCCCAGGTTCACCGGCAGTCCCTCGGCCGCCTGCAGCATGCGGGCGATGTGAAAGGCGCCCGGGGTGCAGGTGGTGGCGTTGGTGCCGGTCGCCGGCCCGGTGCCGCCCCCCAGCAGGGTGGTGACGCCACTGGCAAGCGCCGTTTCGATCTGCTGCGGGCAGATGAAATGCACGTGCGTGTCGATCGAGCCGGCGGTCACGATGTGGCCTTCGCCGGCAATGGCCTCGGTGCCCGGGCCCACCACGATCGTGACCCCTTGCTGGGTGTCGGGGTTGCCCGCCTTGCCGATCGCCACGATGCGGCCGTCCCGCAGGCCGATGTCGGCCTTGACGATGCCCCACCAATCGAGGATCAAGGCATTGGTGATCACGGTGTCGACCGCACCGCCTGAGCGTGGGGTCTGGGCCTGGCCCATGCCGTCGCGGATCACCTTGCCGCCGCCGAACTTGACCTCATCGCCGTAGACGGTGAAGTCCTGTTCGACCTCCAGGATCAGTTCGGTATCAGCCAGCCGCAGCCGATCGCCGGTGGTGGGGCCGTAGGTCTCGGCGTAAGCGCGGCGGGAGATGCGGTAGGCCATGGGGTGGAAATGGAACGCCGGTGGGCCCGGCGGTGAATCAATCGAGCGGGCCGTTCACCAGGCCGTTGAAGCCGAACACGCGGCGTTCACCGGCATACGGCACCAGCTGCACGGCGCGGCTGTCGCCTGGCTCAAAGCGGATCGCTGTGCCAGCGGGGATGTCGAGCCTTTGGCCACGGGCAGCTTCGCGGTCAAACTTCAGCGCCGCATTGGCCTCAAAAAAGTGAAAATGCGAGCCCACCTGCACGGGCCGATCACCGCTGTTGGCGACCTCGATGGTGGTCACCGGCCTGCCGGCATTGAGTTCCAGCTCGCCGTCTTCAGGAATCAGTTCGCCGGGGATCAGGGGGCTCATGGACAGTCGTGGTGCAGGGGCTCAGCGAATGGGGTCGTGCAAGGTGACCAGCTTGGTGCCATCGGGGAAGACCGCCTCGATCTGCACCTCGTGGACCAGCTCGGGCACCCCCTGCATCACCTGCTCGCGGCTGAGCCAGGTGCTGCCCTCGGCCATGAGCTGGGCCACGCTTTTGCCGTCGCGAGCGCCCTCGAGCACCATGAAGCTCAGCCAGGCCACCGCCTCGGGGTGATTGAGCTTGAGGCCCCGTCCCAGGCGGCGCTCGGCCAACAGCGCTGCCGTCACGATCAGCAGCTTGTCCTTTTCTTGGGGGCTCAGATGCATGGCTTCACTGTGGCAGCGGCCAGCTCGATCGGTGGTTCAGCCTGAACCGCGCTGGTGGCCCAGGGCTGCTCCTGAAAGGGCCACACCCG
Source organism: Prochlorococcaceae cyanobacterium (assembly GCA_049421025.1). Lineage (GTDB taxonomy): Bacteria > Cyanobacteriota > Cyanobacteriia > PCC-6307 > Cyanobiaceae > RGUW01. The sequence goes on from JBMSMG010000002.1 coordinate 19,791, forward strand.
CGGCAGCTCGGGTCGCGCCAGGCCCTGCAGCTGCCTCAGCAGGGCCCAGATGCGGCTGAACCAAAAGCGTGCCGCTTGGCTCGATGGGCCGCGGTAGCGGGCGATCAGCCCCTGGTTCAAGGGGCCGCAGGCCATGGTTCCGGCAAGGCCTGCGCGTGCGCTGCGGCAGTGCTCTAGCAGTGCGGCCATGACCGTGGCGTCGAGGGGTTGGGGCGCCGCCCACACCAACGAGCCGAACACCGGTTCGCCCGCCATGCCGTGGGTGCTGCCGAGGGCCTCACCCCCGAGCTCGAGCCGGTCGACCAGTTCGAAGCGCTCAGCGGCATCGCGCTGACGCCGAATCTCAAGTGCTGAGCGCCAGCGGCCGGCGCCCAGAGCTTCACCGGCTGCGGTGCGGCCCAGGCGCACCACCTCGGCCCCCAAAAAGGCAGCATCGGCGGCCAGGTTGACCTGAACCGTCTGCTCAAACAGGGCCCCTGCGTAGAGCACCAACTCCTGCGGCAGCCATTCGAGGTTGCTGCCCGGCTCAAGCGTGAGCACAACCTGTTGGCGGGCCCACTGGCCGTCTGGGTGCAAGCGCGAGCGGCCCACGCTGCCGTAGGCCTTTTGGGCGGCCACGGTGGTGATCAGGGCGCGGCTCTTGGGTCCGGCGGCAATGTCAAAACAGAGCTGGTCGCCGCCCACCAGCCCACCGGCGGTGTGCAGCAAGGGCAACTCGCAATGGCCGCTGGTCTGGCTAAAGCAGCGCTGCAGTTTCAGCGGCGCACTCGCCTGACCCTGGAGGACGGTGCGCTCTCCGACGCGGCTGAACCGCAGGCAGGCTTGGCTGCTCCAGTTCTCCAGTGCGATCCTGCAGGAGGTGTCTCCACTTTGCTGCAGTGGCCTCGGTGGTGCTGGTGGATCGATTGCGGGCGCCGGTGACGCTGCCGGGCACTGCCATGCGGCGCTTGCAGCTGTCGCTCAGTGCCGAGCAGCGCACCAGCCTGCGGGGACACCGCCACAGTTGCTGCGGGACTGATTTGGTCCTGCAATTGCCCCGCGGTGATGCGCTGCAGCCCGGCGACTGGTTGCTCAGCGATGACGCCTCTGTTGCTGTTGAGGTGGTGGCGGCACCCGAGCAGTTGCTGCGGGTCTGTGCCGCCGATCCGCTGGCGTTGCTGCAGGCGGCCTATCACCTCGGCAATCGCCACGTGGCCCTCGAGCTGCATGACGATCACCTGCTGCTGCAGGCCGACAGCGTGCTGCAGGATCTGTTGCAGCACCGGGGCCTGCAGGTGCACGCCCTTGAGGCGCCGTTTCTGCCCGAAGCCGGTGCCTATGCCGCCCAAGGAGGCCATGGCCACCACCACTGACGCGGCGGCTGAGCCGGCGCTGCTGCGGCTGCTGCAACTGGTCAGTCCGGCGCTGCCGGTGGGGGCGTTCAGCTATTCCGAAGGCCTTGAAGTGCTGCAGCAGGCGGGCTCGCTGGGCTCCGCCTCAGCACTCAAGCAATGGTTGATCGCTGAGCTCGAGCGCGGTGCTGTGGCCATTGAGGCCGCGGCCCTCGCCGAGCTGATGGCCCTGATCAAGCGGTTGCGCGCGGGCGATGACGCGGCGGCCCGGGCCTTGATCACTCTCGATCGCTGGTTGCTGGCCCAGCGTGAAGCCGCTGAAGTGCGCGCCCAGCAGCGCCAGATGGGCCAGTCATTGCTGCAGTTGCTGGGCGATCTGCAGGGGCCGTTGCTGCCGCAGCCCATGGCCACCACTGTTGAGCTAGAAGCCTTGAGCTGGCCGGCCGCCTTTGCCTGGGCCGGGGTGTGCAGCGAGCTGGCCTCACCCCAGCTCGAGCAGGCCTATCTCTATGGCTGGAGTGCCAATCAGATCAGTGCGGCTGTGCGCCTGGTGCCGCTTGGCCCCACCGAGGGGCAGCGGCTGCAGTGGCAGCTGGCACCGCTGCTGTTGCAGCGCGCCATGGCGCTGTCTGGGGCCGATCCCCGCGGGCTCTGGAACGCTGGGGTGGGGGCTGGCTTGGCCCAGCTTCAGCACGCCGAGCTTTATTCGCGCTTGTTTCGCAGCTGATCCCCGTTGCCGGGCTGCGGGGCGCTGGTTGGTTGCAGCAGCTGCATCAGCCAGCTGCGGCTGATGGTCTGCAGCAGGGCGTTGCTGCTGCGGGCCAAGTCCTGAATGTCGTTCAGGGTGCTCTGCACTGAGCTCAGCGTGCGCTCCAGGTTGTCGGCTGCAGCACCCACCCGGCCCTGCAGATTGCCGGAGTTGCCGACCAGTTCGCGCTCGACGCTGCCAGCCAGGCGCTGTCCGCTGATCAGGGTCTGGTCAAGCTGGTCAAGCGAGCGCGGCAAGCGTTGATCCACCAGGGTCGCGGTGCTGGTGATCACCTTCTCCAGCGGCACCCGGTTGGCGGCCAGCTTGCGGACCAGCACCGCCAGGCTGGGGCTCGCTTCGTAGCCAATGGTGCGCATCTCAGCGCCGTGTGCTGCTGGTGCGGCATCGCTCACATCTGGATTGATGGCGATGTAGGCCTTATCAAGCAGGTTGTCCTGGGCCAGGGTGGCCCGGCTACGCCGGCCGATCATGTGGGCCTGCTCGGCTCCCACGCTCAAGCTGACCTGCACGTGGGCGTTGTTCAGCAGGCGCACCTGTCGCACCCGGCCCACCGGGTAGCCCGCGATCATGACCTGCATGCCAGGGCTGATGCCGGCACCATTGCTGGTTTCAAAGCGCAATTGGATGTTGTTGCTCCACCAGTTGCGGGGTGCCCCCATGCCGAGCACGATCAGCCCACCCAGCAGTGCGCTGCCGCCCAGCAGGCTGAGGCGCTCAGGATTGAACGGTCTTCGCCGGTGACGTTGAGCGGATCCCATGGCTCAACCTCCCAGGTTGTTGATGATCGATTCGACGGTCAGCGCCCACAGCAGATCGAGCCCCAGCACCACGGCCAGGGTCATCGAAATCGCCCGTGACAGACCCGTGGTTTGGCTGAAGCCTTGCAGCTCAGCCCGCGCGCCCTGCTGCAGCGCGATCCACAAGGTCGCCAGGGCAAACAGCACGGTTTTGAGCAGGCTGAAGGTCAGCATGCGCGGGTTCAGGCCACCCAGCAGCAAGAGCAGATCGCTGATGCTGTCGAGTTCGGGCCTGGTGGCCATCGCCGCCAGCATCGCCGCTGCCAGCACATAGGGCACCAGGGCCATCATGTTGAGGCTCAAAGGCCAGGCCACCTGAAGCCACAGCTGGCGCCGCCAGCGCGGATGCCGCCCAGCCAGCCTTGCCCCTTGTCTGACCATGCGCGGCCCTTCGCGCAACAGCAGCAGCAGGCTGATCAGCAGTGGTGCAGTCAGCAGTGTGGTTTGAACAGCCACGTCTTGCACGTCGATCGACGCGACCTGATCGAGCGGCTCGGCCAGCAGCTGGATCAGGCCCATGCAGATCGATGCACCCCCCAGAGCGGCCAGGGCGGTGCCGCCCAGATCGAGCCGACCCAGCTGTTGCGCCATTGCCGCGTGAACCGTTGGCGTCAGGATGGCAGGACGGAGTTGCCATCGCACGAGAGTTGCCGCAATGAGTCGTTTGCGTGTGGGCGTGGCTGGCCCGGTGGGCTCGGGTAAAACCGCACTGGTCGAAGTCCTCTGCCGGCGCTTGCGCGAGCGTCTTCAGCTGGCAGTCGTGACCAACGACATCTACACCCAAGAAGATGCTCAGTTCCTCACTCGGGCTGGGGCACTTGAGCCTGAGCGCATCCGCGGGGTGGAGACCGGCGGCTGCCCCCATACCGCCATTCGCGAAGACTGCTCAATCAACCGGGCGGCGGTGGCCGAGCTCGAGACCGCCTTCCCGGATCTGGACCTGGTGCTGGTCGAGAGCGGCGGCGACAACCTCGCAGCCAGCTTCAGCCCTGAGCTTGTCGATCTGTGCATCTATGTGATTGATGTCGCCGCCGGCGACAAAATCCCGCGCAAGGGCGGCCCAGGCATCACACGCTCGGACCTGCTGGTGATCAACAAGATTGATCTGGCGCCGATGGTGGGGGCCAGCCTGACGGTGATGCAGGCCGACACCGAGCGCATGCGCGGCGGCCGGCCCTGGTGCTTCACCAACATTCGCAGCGGTGAAGGGGTGCAGCAGGTGGAGGCATTTCTGCTGGCTCAGTTGCCCAATCGGTAGCCAAAGACACAGCGCACAGTCTGCATGCGCTGTCGTCAGATCGATTGCGGCGCAAGCGCTCTGGCGGGTTGCTCAAAGCGTGCCTGTTGCTACATAGCGCGGTTCGGGGTGCTCGATACGGTCCGCCCACCGCTGCGAGGCGGCAGCTCCATCTGTGCTCAAACAACCCATGACATTTCCCCTGAAGCGGAAGTCGGTTCTGCCCTTGCTCGGCGGTGCCACCCTGCTGGCCACCTCCATCTCTCTGGTCGCCTGCGGTGGCGGCGATCAGGCCGGCGGCAAGTTTGACGGCGAAGTGAAGGTCGGCATCCTTCATTCGCGCTCCGGCACCATGGCCATCTCCGAGAACACGGTGGCCGAAGCCGAGTTGATGGCCATCGATGAGATCAATGCCAAAGGCGGCATCACCATCGACGGCAAAAAGCTCAAGATCGTCCCTGTCGAAGAGGACGGTGCTTCTGATTGGCCCACCTTCGCTGAAAAGGCCAAAAAGCTGATCGATCAGGACCAGGTGGCCGTGGTCTTCGGTGGCTGGACCTCAGCCAGCCGCAAGGCCATGCTGCCGGTGTTTGAAGCCAAGGATCACTTCCTCTTCTACCCGATTCAGTACGAGGGTCAGGAGTGCTCCAAGAACATCTTCTACAGCGGTGCGGCCCCCAACCAGCAGGCTGAACCCGCCGTGGACTGGCTGCTGCAGAACAAAGGCAAAGACTTCTTCCTGGTCGGTTCGGATTACGTCTATCCGCGTACCGCCAACACGATCATGAAGGAGCAGCTCAAGGCGAGCGGCGGCAAGGTCGTGGGTGAGGACTACCTGCCTCTGGGTAACACCGAGGTGGCGCCGATCATCGCCAAGATCAAGCAGGCTCTGCCCAAAGGCGGTGTGATCGTCAACACCCTCAACGGCGATAGCAACGTGGCCTTCTTCAAGCAGATGAAGGCTGCTGGCATCACCCCGGCTAACGGCTACTCGATCATGAGTTTCTCGATCGCCGAAGAGGAGATCGCTGCCATTGGTCCTGAGTATCTTGAAGGCACCTATGCCGCCTGGAACTTCTTCCAGAGTCTCGATACCCCCGCATCCAAGGAGTTCACCAAGAACTTCAAGGCCAAGTACGGCGACAAGCGCGTCACCAATGACCCTGCTGAAGCCGCTTACATGATGGTCTACCTGTGGGCAGCTGCGGCTGAAAAGGCCAACAGCGTTGATGACAACAAGGTGCGCGAAGCCCTGATCGGCGTCACCTTTGACGCCCCTGAGGGCAAGGTCACGGTCATGCCCAACCACCACGTCGATAAGCGCGTGCTGATCGGTGAGGTGCAGAAGGACGGCATGTTCAAGATCCTTCAGGACAAGGGCTTCGTGAAGCCTGTGGCCTGGAATCAGTACGTTCCTGAGACCAAGGGTTACACCTGTGACTGGACGCAGAAGCGTCCTGATGCCGGCAAGTTCAAGATGTGATCGAAGGCCATCTGGCCATTCGATCTGGTTGCTTCGGGGGGACAGGGTTCCCCCCTTTTTTCTCCTTTGCAGGTCCTGATGGATCTTCTTTACGACACGCTCTTTAACGGTCTGGCGATCGGCTCGGTGCTGGTGCTCGCAGCACTCGGCTTGGCCGTTGTCTTTGGCTTGATGGGTGTCATCAACATGGCCCATGGCGAGTTGATGATGCTCGGTGCTTACACCACCTTTGTGGTGCAGAATTTGTTTAAAGATGGCCCTTTGGAGGCCGTTTTTCCCATCTACATCTTGGTGGCCATTCCGGCGGCCTTTGTGGTCAGCGGAGCGGCAGGATTGTTGCTTGAGAAAACGGTCATCCGCAGGCTCTACGGACGTCCTCTGGAAACCCTGTTGGCCACCTGGGGTGTCAGCTTGATTCTTCAGCAATTTGTGCGCTCGGTCAGCAGCGCCTTTGCCATCGGCCTGGTGTTGGCTGTGGTGTTGGCGCTGTTGATTCCGCGCTTCACGCCAAAGCTGCTGTGGCAACAGCGCTGGACGCCCTTGCTCGGCGTGGGTACCTGGGTGGGGTCTGGCGCGATCGGCATCGGGGTTGCGTCGCTGCTGGGCGGTGTGCGCGTGCTTGATCAACCCTGGTTCAGTGCCCGCAATATCGATGTCACAGCGCCCCAGTGGCTGCGCGGATCGGTCGAGCTGGGGGCCTTGAACATGCCCACAGCCCGGTTGTTCATCATTGCCTTGACGGCTCTGGCCCTGGCTGCCGTCATCTGGTTTTTGCAGAAAAGTGTCTGGGGCGTGCGCATTCGCGCTGTCACCCAGAACCGCTCGATGAGCGATTGCCTGGGCATTCCGACGGAAACGGTCGACGCCTTGACCTTTCTGGTGGGTTCAGGTCTGGCCGGTGTGGCCGGTGTTGCCGTCACTTTGCTGGGTTCGGTGGGTCCCAACCTCGGCGGCAACTACATCGTCGACTGCTTCATGGTCGTGGTGCTGGGCGGTGTGGGCAAACTTGTCGGCACGGTTGTTGCGGCGCTGGGCATCGGGGTGCTCAGTTACATCGTTGGCTCAGGCTCGCTGCTGTTGGTCTGGCCGGCGATGCCGGCTGGACTCAACGAACTGGTCACTTTCTTTGCCACCACATCGATGGCCAAGGTGCTGGTCTTTGCCTTGATCGTTGTCTTCCTGCAGTTCAGGCCATCGGGCTTGTTCCCGCAGAAGGGCCGTCTGGTGGAGGCCTGAGTGATGGCTCAACGGATTGTTCATCCCGCCCTGCGCCGCGCCCTGCCTTGGCTGCTCATCGCCATTGCTGCGCTGGTGTTGCCTGCGGTGCTGCCTCCATTTCGCCTGAATCTTCTGGGCCGTTTTCTGTCGCTTGGAATCGTCGCCTTAGGGATCGATCTGATCTGGGGCTTCACCGGGCTGCTCAGCCTGGGTCAGGGCATCTTTTTTGCCCTGGGTGGCTATGCCCTGGGTATGCATCTGCAGCTCAGTTCATTGGCTGATGGTGAGCTGCCTGAGTTTTTCGGGCTCTATGGCGTCAAAGCGCTGCCCGCGTTCTGGCAGCCGTTCCATTCACCAGTGTTCACGCTTTTGTGCATCTGGGTGCTGCCTGCACTGGTGGCCGGTGTGCTCGGCTTTTTGGTGTTTCGTAATCGCATCAAAGGGGTTTATTTCTCGATCCTGACCCAGGCGGCGCTACTGGTCTTTTTCAATTTCTTCAACGGCCAGCAAAAACTGATCAACGGCACCAACGGCCTCAAGACCGATACCGCTCGTGTTTTTGGTTTGCTGGTCGGCAGCGATGGCGCGCAGCGCGGGCTGTTTTGGTTGACGGTTGTGCTGGTCATCGGCAGCTGGTTTCTCTGCCGTTGGCTGACCCGCGGGCGCTTTGGCGATGCCTTGATCGCCATTCGCGACGACGAGCCACGGTTGCGCTTTACCGGCTTCAACCCGACGGCCTACAAGACGCTGGTGTTTGCCGTTGCTGGTGCCATGGCCGGCATCAGCGGAGCGCTGTACACCGTGCAATCGGGCATCGTTTCACCCCAGTTCATGGCGGTGCCTTTTTCGATCGAAATGGTGATCTGGGTGGCGGTGGGGGGCCGCGGCACCCTCATCGGTGCTGTGCTTGGCGCCGTGGTGATCAACTTTGCCAAAAGTCTGGTCAGTGAAGCTCTGCCTGAAACCTGGTTGTTCATTCAGGGAGCTTTATTCCTTTTGGTGGTGACAGCCCTGCCTGACGGGTTGGTGGGTTGGTGGCGCAGTGGTGGGCCCGCCCGGCTCGTCGGCATGGTCGCCGGTTCGCCCCGTACGGCGACGTATCCAGAGCTGGATCTTGATCCGGCTGTTGTGGCTGAGCGCCGTCAGCTTGAAGGAGGAGACACATGAACAGCTCATCAACCCCGCTGCTGGAGCTGCGCGGCATCAGCGTCAGCTTCGATGGCTTCTGGGCTCTGAACGATCTCAATCTCACGCTTGCAGCTGGGGAGCTGCGGGCGGTGATCGGTCCCAACGGTGCGGGCAAGACCACCTTTCTCGATGTGATCACGGGCAAGGTGCGTCCCACCAAAGGCGAGGTGCGCTTCAAGGGCACGTCACTTGTCGGCATGGCTGAGCACCGCATTGCGCGGTTGGGCATCGGCCGCAAGTTCCAGACACCGCGTGTGTATCAGAACCTCACGCCACGCCGCAATCTGGAGCTGGCGGTCAGTCGCCGCAATGGTCCGCTCGAGCTGTTGTTGGGCCGGCTTGATTCGAGCCAACGTGATCGCGTTCAACAGTTGCTTGAGGTGGTGGGTCTGGCCTTGCTGGCTAACCAGCGTGCTGGTGGTCTCTCCCATGGCCAGAAGCAATGGCTTGAGATCGCCATGCTTGTTGCTCAGAATCCCCAGCTCCTGCTGGTCGATGAACCCGTGGCCGGTCTGACCGATGAGGAGACCGAACGCACGGCCGATCTGCTGCGGCAGCTCTCGGGTGATCACACCGTGTTGGTGATCGAGCACGACATGGAGTTCATCCGTGATCTGCGCTCACCGGTCACGGTCCTGCATGAGGGCCATGTGCTTTGCCAGGGTTCCATGGATGAGGTGCAGAACGATCCACGGGTGATCGAGGTGTATCTGGGCTCAGAAACGGAAGGGGAATTCAACTAATGGCTGATTCGGTTCTTCAGCTGCGCGCGCTCAATGTCTTCTACGGCGAGAGCCACATCCTTCGCGATGTCGATCTCACCGTCAACGCAGGCCAGATGGTGTGTTTGATCGGTCGTAACGGTGTCGGCAAGACCACGTTGCTCAAGACCGTCATCGGTCTGCTGAGGCAGCGCAGCGGGCAGGTGCAGCTTGCCGAGCAGGAGGTCTCGGCCTTGCCGCCCCATGGCAGGGCACGCCGCGGCATCGGCTACGTGCCCCAGGGCCGCGAGATCATTCCCCAGCTCACCGTGCGCGAAAACCTGCTGCTTGGCCTTGAGGCGTTGCCTGGCGGTCTGGCGCGCAACCGCCATATCGATCCGGTGGTGTTTGAGCTGTTTCCGGTGCTGGAAACTTTTTTGAACCGCCGCGGAGGCGATCTCTCTGGGGGTCAGCAGCAGCAGCTGGCGATCGCCCGAGCCCTGCTCGGCCGGCCGCGCTTGTTGTTGCTCGATGAACCCACAGAGGGCATTCAGCCTTCGGTGGTGCTCGACATTGAGCGGGCTGTGCGGCGCATCATTGAGACCACGGGCATCAGCGTCCTGTTGGTCGAGCAGCACCTGCATTTTGTGCGTCAAGCCGATTGGTATTACGCCATGCAAAAAGGTGGGGTGGTAGCTAGCGGGCCGACCGCCGAGCTCAGCAAAGAGGTGGTCGATCGCTTCCTCAGTGTCTGAGCAATGAGCGGCTCAGCCCTCGTAACGCACCGTAGGACTTGCAGGCAGAACGCCATAGCCCTTGCTAGCCATGGAGATGTGTCGCTTTTGTTCAGTGCGTTCCTTGTCCTCTCTCGCACTCGCCACTGGTCTGCTGGGCAGCCTGGCGATCGGTGCTGCTGCCCCCTCGCTCGCGCAGAGCCGCTGCGAGTTTCTGCAACCGGTTGGTGGTAACGGTGTGACGCCGATCATCACCAAGACGATCAGCATGGGCAACATTTTTGGCCGCCCCAACTGGAACACAGACTTTTACGTCACTAAGCCTTACAACAGCTACAAGTTCTTCTTTACGGCTGATTCATCAGTCAGCGCCACCTACCCGGTGGAGGGCTATCTGAAATTCAGTGATGGCAGCAACATGCAGGTGATCAACGATCCCTCGTTTGCTCCCCCTATGGGCACCGGCCAAATGTGGGGTCCGTTCCCTGCTTACCCAGACAAGACGGTTACCCAGCTCAATTTCAAGATCGGTGCCAGTGCTGACCAGGCAGCCACCGGTTTCACCTATCGCATTTCGACCCAGGGCTGCTTCTAGTCGCTGAGCAGGCCTTGCCAGAACGCTCTGGCGTCGTCACTGGTCCATGCATCACCAAGGCCGGGCATCTCTGTCCGGCCTTTTTGGTGGATGGGCCGGCAGCTCAGGCTGTTGAGCAGCAAGGCTGCTTCACAGCGCTCGAGATCACCTTGGTTTAAGGGTGCCTCGTGTGCCAGAGCCTGCTCCAAAGCTTGTTGGCGCATGATCCCTGGCAGGCAACCGCTCGCCACAGGAGGCGTAAGCCAGCGATTGTCGATGCGCACGAGCAATGAGCTGCTGGTGCCGCAGCAGAGCTCACCGTTGCTGCTGAGCAGCAGGGCATCGCCGGCGCCAGCCTGTCGTGCCTGGCGCCGCGCGATCAGCGCGCTGCCGTAGCCAAAGCTTTTGCAACGGCTCAACACGCTGGTGGCACAGCGCACTTCGGTTGGGCTGATGATCACCGACACCGGGTCAAAGTCCGGTTGGCTGGTGCTCAGCTGCAACCAGAACAGCTTGCCTGCAGCAGTCTGCGGTTGCGCGATCGGCTCAAGGCCGCGGGGTCCACTGCCGCGGCACCAGTTGAGCCGCAGTGCCCCCTGGCCGATGCCACTGCGCGCTATCGCTTCATCGATCAGCGCGCGCACCACAGAACACTCTGGCGGCGGTTCTAGAGCCAGCAGTTCGGCCCCCTGACGCCACCGCGCCAGATGGGCGGCCAGCAGTCTGGGGCGGCCATCGAGCACCAGCACGGTTTCAAACACGCCCTCGGCCAGCAGCACCCCGCGGGCATCGCTGGGCAGCTTCAGCTCATCGGGTGAACCCCATTGTCCGGCTGTTTCATCGTCACAGCCGGGTTGCTGAATCCAGGCGATGCTGCTCATACCAGCGCGCTGAGCAACGGTTCGATCTTCCAGCCCATCTCTTCGGCTTCACCCTGTGGGTCGGAATCAGCGACGATTCCGCAACCGGCATGGGCCCTGAGGCTCGCGGCCTTGAGCATCAGCGAGCGAATGATGATGTTGCTATCAAAGCTGCCATCAGCGCCCAGGCGAAACAAGCTGCCGCAGTAGGGCCCGCGCGGCACCGGCTCGAGCTCGGCTAGCCGCTGGCAGGCTCTGATCTTGGGGGCGCCGCTGATCGAGCCGCCGGGCCAGCAGGCGCGCAGCAGCTCGGCGATCCCGTGTTCCGCCGCAAGCTGCCCTTCGACCACAGAGGTCAGATGGTGCACCTGCCGGTAACTCTCCAGGCCAACCAGCTGCGGCACACCAATCGTGCCTGGCACGCACACCCGGCCGAGATCGTTGCGCAGCAGGTCGACAATCATCACGTTTTCGGCTCTGTCTTTTGGACTGCAGACGAGTTCGGCTGCAGCCAGCCCATCGGCGTCAGGGTCGCTGTGGCGGGGCCGGGTTCCCTTGATGGGTCTGGTCTCGATGCGTCCATCGCGGTGGCGGCGCAAAAACCGCTCTGGGGAGCTGCACAGCACCGCTTCACCAGCGGCATCCCCGCAGCCGATGGCCAGTCCAGCAAAGGGGGCCGGGCAGTGCCGCCGCAGCCGGCTGTACAGCGCCAGTGCCTTGTGCGGATGGTTGACCAAAGCCGCGGGCAGCGTGGTTTCGCAGCAGCTGGTCAAGTTGGCCTGAAACAGATCACCTGCAGCGATCCAGGCGCGAATCTGCTCGACCTGCAGAGCGAAGCGATCTGTGGGGGTGTGCCAGCGCCAATGCGCGGCAGGTAAGGACGTCTCCAGGGCGTCCTTTGGGTCGTGATCGTTGGCGAGGGCACCGATCTGCGAGCGCAGTTGCTCAGCCAGAGCGCAGCGTTCTGAGTCAGCGCTGCGGCTTTCAAGCCACAGCTGCTGGTTCTGCAGATCGAACACCAGTTCATGGGCAAAACCAGCAGCCCAGAGCACGGCCTGGTCGGGCTCTTTCCAGTGACCTGCCGGCTCCACCCAGGCGCCGGCCTCATAGCTCAGCCATCCCATCCAGCTCAGGGGGCCTGTGTCGTGGCGCAGTTCGCTCTCCAGCTCGGCCAACACCGCGAACGGATCGCTGCTGCCGCTTTGGCCGCTCAGGCCCCGGCAGGTGCGGCTGCATTGCGGCGCCAAACCAACGCGGGCCCAGCGCCCCAGCGCAGAACCGTCAGCATCGAGCCACACCAACCCCTCGCTTCCGCAGGTGGCTGCCACAGACCACACCACGGCCAGCGGATCGCGCCAGGGCAGGGCCTCTCGGCATGGCTGAGCGCTCACGATGGCTGGCGCACCTGTTGCTGGGCCCAGCGACTCGCCAGCGCAAGCTGCCCAGCAGCGATCAGCGCTGTATCGCGGATGCGGCAGCTGTCGCACACCCCGCAGGGTTGCTCGCCACCGCCGTAGCAGCTCCAGGTGCTGCCGATCGGCACCCCCAGCCGCAGCGCTTCAGCCACGATGTCGCTTTTGCTGAGCTGCACCAGCGGGGCCCACAGTTCGGCGCCCCGGCCTTCGCGCCCGGCTTTGCTGCTCAATGCGGCCAGCTGTTGAAACGCCGCCAAATAGTCGGGCCTGCAGTCGGGATAACCCGAGTAGTCGATGGCATTGACGCCCAGCACCACGCGCTTGGCCCCGCGTGCTTCGGCCAGGCTCAGCCCCAGGGCAATGAACACGGTGTTACGCCCCGGCACGTAGGTGCTGGGGATCACGTTGTCGACGGGGCCGTCTGTTGGCACGGCGATCGCCGCATCGGTCAGGGCCGAGCCGCCCCAGGCAGCCAGGTTGACGCTCAAGGTGTGGTGCTCGCTGATCCCCAGGGCCTGGGCCACGGCAGTGGCTGCGTGCAGTTCCCTGCGGTGCCGTTGCCCGTAGTCCAGCGATAACGCGATCACGTGGTAGCCATCCTCAATGGCCAAAGCCGCTGCGGTGGCCGAATCCAGGCCTCCCGAGAGCAGGGCGACGGCGCTGGGCCGCGGGTCGGGGTCGCTGCTGCCACGCATGGATCCAGGCTGCCAGATCGCGCGGTCTTCAGCAGGATGGTGGCACGTTCGAGATCGCTGCTGTGATGCGTCGCTCCCTGGCTGTGCTGATGGGCTCGGCTACTGCCCTGTTGGTTGGTGCCTCTGCCGCCGCGGCGATTCCGCGGCTTGACCTATCGGCCTACCCAGCCCCAGCCACCGGTGAGCGCCGTTGGGTGATCCAGCTTCCGGGGGTGTTGCCTGCAGGAGCGGATCCGGAGCTCTCCAGGGATCCCCGCGACTGGCGGGTGCAGCTGATCGTCGCTCAGATGGCGACGGTCGATTGCAACCTCACCAGCTTTGCCGCCCGCCTGCGCCCCTGGCGCGCTAGCGAAGCCTCGCCAATGGTGTTTCGGGTGGATCGGGTTGGCCCCCTGTTCTCGACGCGTCGGGCCTGTCCCCCTGACCAAAAGCCCCGCAAGGCCCTGGTGACCATGGCGGGCAAGCCCTTTGTGGTGCCCTACAACGCCAGCAGGCCGATCGTGGTTTACGCGCCGGCAGAGCTTGAGCTGCGTTGGCGTCTGTGGAAGGCTGAAACCCAGAGCCGTGAGGCGCTCGCGCAGTGAGCTCAGCGAATCTGCAGCCATTTGTGGGTCTGCAGGCTCAGCCGCCACGACGGGTGCGTGCGCACGTACTCCAGGGCCAGCTGCAGCCCTGAAGCGTTCTGCCAGGCCGGCTGCAGCAGCAGCACCGCTGCGTCCTGGTTGCCGCGCCCTTCGGCGGCAGCGCTGGCCATGGATTCGGCAAAGGCCAGATCACTGGCCTCGTTGACGATCACTTTGAGTTCATTGCAGCTCTGCAGGGCTTGGGCCCGCGGCGGTCTGTGGGGTTTGGGCGAGAGGGTGATCCAGTCGAAGCGACCACTGAGCGGATCGACACCACTGGTTTCCAGATGCAGCGGCAGCGCACGGCCATCGCTGCTGCGCAGCTTGTTGAGTTCGGTGCAGAGCGGCTCGAGGTCATGGTGCAGCGGTTCACCGCCGGTGATCACCACAAAGGCCGCTCCAGCTGCCGCGGCGCTTTGAGCCTCAGCGGCCAGCGCCGCAGGACTGCGGCTTGCATGGTGCGCGAGCGGCCAAGAGTGTTTGGTGTCGCACCAGCTGCAGCCCACGGTGCAGCCCCCAAGGCGAATGAAAAAGGCACTGCGCCCCAGGTGAACGCCTTCCCCTTGCAGGGAGTGAAAGGTCTCCACCACGGGCAGAGCCGTGTTCGCCAATGACGCCGTCATGAACAAAGCCTAACGAGCAGTCATGCGTCCGGCATTTGTGCCGCAGATCAGTGAGCAAGAGCGCCTTGATGTGTGATGCCTGAGCAAACTTTTTGTGCTTCGCAGTGGCTTGCTTCTGCTTGCAGCATTCGTGGTGAAAAAGTGAGCATCTGGGCTCCATCAATCATTCCAATCACTAAACAGGATCGGGGCTTCGGCTCTATTGAGACAAACTCATTTCAAATTCATCATGACCAAACTCACTTTTCTGACTGAGCCTCAACTCGAGGCCATTTGCGGTGGCGGTTGGCCTATGGGCGGCGGATCCACCATCACCACGACCTCCTGGGTCTACAGCTCTGCTAGCTACAAAAACTCACTGCGTCAGTCCAACTTCGCCACCAACCTGGTGTTTGGCGGTGGCAAGAACAGCTTCGCTGGCGTCATCAACGAGCAGAGCAACCTCGCCTTCCAGACCATCGCTGCCTGATTGGCGCTTGTTTCTTTGTTGTTTGGGGAAGGCTTTGCCTTCCCTTCTTTCTCTTCGTTCTTTTCATCATGTTTGAACTTACTGAGCTTGATTGTCAGCAGATCTGCGGTGGCTACCGCGGTGGTCTGATGGCAGCGCCTGGCCGCGCCCGGGGCCTTGGATATGGTGTTGCGGCTCCGATCACGACGGAGTCCAGCACCGCCATTTCGACCTCACTGACCAGCGTCTTCAATGTCAACCCGCAGATCAATGTGGCGGTGAATCTGGCTCTGTTCAACAGCAGTGTCAGCAACACCCAGGGCAACGGTTCAGCCTTCGTTTTTGCCTGAGCGAGCGAACGGCGTCATGACCGCGACGATCTGGCCATCGGGGCTCCCTGATTTGCAGCAATGGCTGCGGCGTTGGTTGGCCTCTCGGGCGAACCCACTGCCTTGTGTGCGTCAGCACGATGAGGAAGATTGTGGTGCGGCCTGCGTGGCCACCATTTGCCATGCCCATGGCAAGCCGGTCTCACTGGCGCGGGTGCGCCTAGCGGTTGGCACGACCCAACAGGGCACGACCTTGTTGGGTCTTAGTCGTGGCGCCGAGTCGCTTGGGCTCACAGCACGCGCAGCACGAGCTGAGCCGTCCCTGCTGGCCGATCTTGCTGATCTGCCGTTGCCCTTCATTTGCCATTGGGATGGCAACCATTGGGTGGTGTTGCATGGCCGCGATGCCGAGGGCCACCTGCTAGTGGCCGATCCGGCTTTGGGCCTGCGGCACCTGGATGATGCCGCCTTTCTTGAGCACTGGATCAATGGCGTGATCCTGTTGCTGGAGCCCGATCCAGCTCGCTGGGGCCAGGCCGATGCAGCGCCTGAGTCCGAGGCACCGGCCGGAGCCTGGGTGTTTGTGCGCTTTCTTAAGCCGTTTCAACCCCTGCTGCTGCAGGCCTTTGGGCTCAATGTGGTGATTGGTCTGATGGCGCTGGCGATGCCCCTGCTGCTGCAGGTGCTCACCGATGACGTGCTGGTGCGTGGCGATGACCGCATGCTTGCCGCGCTCAGCATCGGCATCCTGCTGCTGTTTGCGTTGCGCAGCCTGTTCAGTTTTCTGCAAGGGCTGCTGGTCGGCCATTTCGGCCAGAAGCTCCAGTTGCAGATGGTGCTGCACTACGGCCAGCGGCTGTTGCGTTTGCCGCTCAACTACTTCGAAAGCCGGCGTAGTGGCGAGGTTGTGAGCCGGCTCGATGACATTCGCCAGCTCAACCAGTTGTTCAGCACGGTGGTGCTGGGTTTGCCCGGCCAGCTCTGCATGGCTCTCATTTCGCTGGCTTGGATGCTGGGCTACAGCCTCTGGCTCACCCTGGCCTCACTGCTCGGTTATGCGGGGGTGTTGCTGGCCCAGTTGGCAGTGGTGCCGGCGCTGCGCCGCCGCACCCAGTCGCTGTTGGCGCAGTCGTCGCAAAACCAGGGTTTTTTGGTCGAGGTGTTTCGTTCGGCGGCCCTGCTCAAGACCTCAGAAGCCACCGGCCAGGCCTGGCAGGAGTTGCAGCGCAATTGTTCGCGTTTGGCCCATCTCTCCTGGAGCACTCAGCTGCTCGACCTCAAGGCGCAGACCGCCACGACCCTGCTGGGCAGCTGGACGAGCATTCTGTTGCTTTGGTATGGCAGTTCGTTTGTGCTGAGCGAGCAGCTCAGCATCGGTCAGCTGCTGGCTTTCAACGGCATGGGCGCCAATGTGCTGGCGTTTCTCGCGGCACTGGGCGGCCTCAGTCAGGAGCTGATCACCTCTCAGGTGGTCATTCGGCGTCTGGCCGATGTGCTCGAGCACCCTCTCGATGAGGCCCAGGTCACAGGCCGACACAGCGTCACCTTGGTGAGCGATGACGACATCGTCTGCGAAGAGTTGGTGTTTCACCATCCCGGTCGGCTGGCGCTGATCGACCACCTCAACCTGCGTTTGCCTGGTGGCAAGGTCACGGCGCTGGTGGGTGAATCCGGTTGCGGGAAAAGCACCCTCAGCAAGTTGATTGCAGGGCTGTACCAACCGCAGTCGGGCCGCATTCGCTATGGCCCATACAACAGCGTTGATCTCAGTGCCGAGTGCCTGCATCAGCAGGTGGTGCTGCTCCCCCAGGAGACGTCATTCCTCAATCGCTCGATTTTTGAGAATTTCGTCTTTGCCCACCCCGGCATTCGCTTTGAGCAGGTGCGTGAGCTGTGTGCTCTGACCCTGGCCGATGACTTCATCCGCGAACTTCCTGACGGCTATCAGACCGTGCTGGGCGAATTTGGGGTCAACCTCTCTGGCGGGCAACGCCAACGCTTGGCGCTGGCTAGAGCGTTGGCGACCAATCCAGCGGTGTTGATTCTCGATGAATCGACATCGGCTCTGGATCCGGTGCTTGAAGGTCGATTGATCGAGCAGCTGCTTGAGCATCGCCGCGGCGCCACCACGGTGCTGATCAGCCACAGGCCCACGCTGATCTTGCGTTGTGACTGGATCGTCTACCTCGAGCGCGGTCAGGTTCGCGCTCAAAACACCCCGGCGTTGTTGAGCACGACGCCGGGTGTGGCTCCCTTTCTTCAAGCTTCGGGTTGATCCTCATGGCTGATCCTTTGCCGGTGCTGCTGCTTCCTGCCAGCAGTGACGATGTCTTTCCTGATCTCACTCAGCGCGTGCAGCGGCTGGGTTGGCAACTGCTGGCCGCCGTGAGCGTCAGTTCCCTAGCCGCTGTCATCTGGCCGTTTCATGAAACCGTGCGCGCCTCTGGTGTAGTGCGTCCCTCGGGCGAGATCACCCAGGTGCAAAGCGTCCTGGGCGGCAGCCTGCAGCAGGTGTTGGTCCGTGAAAACCAGCAGGTCAGGGCTGCTCAGGTGCTGGCCGTGCTGGATCAGCGCAGCCTGCGCGATCAGCAACGCCAGTTGCAGGCTGAGCTCAAGGTGCTTGAGCTGCAGCAGCGTCAAAGCCAGCTGCAGCGCATGTCGCTGGCGCAGCAACTCCAAGCCATGCGCCAGGTCAACCAAGCGGCCTTGGGTGCATCCCAGGGAGCTGTTGCTCAGGCCAAGGCCACGCTGAGCTTTAACCGCACCGAGCTGCAGCGCTACCGGCAGCTGCAAAGCACCGGTGCTGTGCCGCGCAGCCTGGTCGATGAAAAGCAGGCGCGCAGTTTGATCAGCACTGCTGAACTGCAGCGGGCCATCCAAGGTGTGGCTGAGCAACGGGCTCGAGGCCTGCATGAGGTGGCGCGGCTGCGCGAAGCCTTTACCCAAGCCCAGAGCACAGCCGACGAGCAGATCAGGCAGTTGGCTGATCGCCGCACCAGGTTGCAAGAGGTGGAACGCAACCTGGCCCGCAGCGTCATTCGTGCTCCTTTGGCAGGTTCGGTGGTGTCCACCGTGTTGCGCCATCGCCAGCAGGTGTTGCGTCCCGGTGAACTGGTGGCATCGATTGCGCCGCTTGGGCGTTCACTTGAGGTCAAGTTGCAAGTCAGCGATCGCCAGGTGGCTCAACTGCGTTCGGGTCAACAGGCCACCTTGCAGGTGTTGGGTTGTCCCCGTGGTGAATTCGGTGTGCTCAAGGCGGTGGTGCAGGCCATCTCGGCCGACACGCTGGCTGAAGGGCGCTATGCGATTGCGCTCAGGCCAAATGCTGCAGTTTTGCAGCGCGGTTCACGTCGTTGTGACCTGCGTTTAGGCATGCAGGTCAAGGCAGATGTGATGACACGGCGCACCACGCTTGGTCAGTTTTTATGGAACAAACTGCAGGCTGCTGGTTGATGCTGCATGTTCGAAGCAGTGTTTCATCAGGTTCCCTCCGCTCCAGTGGAACCTGCATAGCTTGCGGGTGCCTTTCATGCGCACAATCATGCGACATCTGGTCACAGGTGGGGCCGGGTTTATCGGTTCCCATCTGATCGACAGGTTGCTGGGGTCAGCTGACAATCAAGTCATCTGTCTCGACAATTTTCAAACAGGTCATCAGCGCAACATTGCCCATTGGCTTGCTGATGATCGCTTTCAGTTGATTCGCCATGATGTGCGTGAGCCGATTGAGTTTGCTGAGGCCATTGATCGTATTTGGCATCTCGCCTGCCCGGCTTCCCCGCCTCAGTATCAGAAAAATCCAATTGCCACGATCAAAACCAACGTGATTGGGACCCTCAACATGTTGGGTCTCGCCAAGCGTTGGGGTTCTCGCTTGCTACTGGCATCGACCAGTGAAGTCTATGGCGATCCCTTGGTCACGCCACAATCGGAAAGCTATTGGGGCCATGTCAACTGCACAGGTCCAAGGGCTTGTTATGACGAAGGTAAGCGAATCGCTGAAACACTCACCTTTGACTATCAGCGCGTGCATGGTCTGGCGGTGCGGGTGGCCCGAATCTTCAACACCTATGGGCCCCGCATGGCGTCTGATGATGGCCGTGTGGTGACCAATTTTATTCATCAGGCGCTGTCTAATCAGCCGTTGACTGTTTATGGCGATGGCTCCCAGACGCGCTCGTTTTGTTATGTCGATGATCTGGTGCGCGGGTTGTTGGCGTTGATGGAGTCAGATTGCGAGCAGCCAGTGAATCTGGGCAATCCTGATGAGCGCAAGGTTGTTGATCTGGCTTCCATGATCATTCAGCGGATTCGCCCTGGCTTGGCGATCAAGATGCTGCCCTTGCCAACGGACGATCCGCAGCAGCGTTGCCCTGATATCCAACGGGCGCAGCAATGTCTTGGCTGGACACCGCAAATTTCTCTGGCCAGGGGGCTTGAGCGGACGCTTGGGGCTCTGAACGCGCCCATGCAGGCGCCATCTGCTGTGCCCCTGCACTAAGCGTTGTTTTTGTTGCATCTATTTCCTTCTTTTAGAGGCTTTCTTTCATGGTGCAATCCATTTGTTGTATCGGCGCCGGCTATGTCGGAGGTCCGTCGATGGCTGTTATGGCTGATCGTTGTCCTGGTCTCGATATCACGGTTGTTGATCTTGATCAACAGCGCATCGATGCTTGGAACAATCTCAATGGCGCCACGCTGCCGGTCTATGAGCCAGGACTTGCAGAAGTTCTTGCTCGGGTTTCGGGTCGCAATCTGAGCTTTAGCACCGATGTCGACGGTGCCATTCGCACCGCTGACATGGTGTTTCTTTCGGTCAACACGCCGACCAAGCGCCATGGTCATGGCGCCGGTGTTGCGGCTGATCTCACCTACATCGAAAAGGCAGCCCGCCAAATCGCCGATCAGGCGCGTGGCAACACCATTGTCGTCGAGCGCTCGACATTGCCGGTTCGCACCGCCGATGTACTCAGGCGCATCTTTGACAATGCACCAGCTGCACGTTTTGAGGTGCTCTCCAATCCAGAGTTTATGGCAGAGGGCACGGCCATTAGCGATTTGGAATGTCCTGATCGCGTCCTGGTGGGAGGCAATTGCGAGCGTTCTGTTGATGACCTCGCTGGCATCTACGCCAACTGGGTCCATCCTGAGCGCATCATCAGAACCAATCTCTGGTCTTCGGAGCTCGCCAAGCTCACAGCCAATGCGTTTCTGGCCCAGCGCATCAGCTCCATCAACAGCATTGCCGCCCTCTGCGAGCAGACCGGAGCCGATGTTGATCAGGTGCGTCAGGCAATTGGTAGTGATTCGCGCCTGGGCTCGCGGTTTTTATACCCCGGGCCTGGATTTGGCGGTAGTTGCTTCAAAAAAGATCTGCTCAACCTGATTTATCTGGCTGAGCACTACGGACTGCAGCCGGTCGCCGATTACTGGCAAGCCGTCATCGACATGAACGGCTGGGCGCAGCAGCGGCTCTCGCGCATGATCGTCAGGCAGCTGTTCGGCACCCTGCGCGGCAAAACCATTGCTGTGCTCGGTTTCGCCTTCAAGGCTGACACCAACGACACCCGCGAGAGTCCGGCCATTGCGGTGTGCCGCGAACTGCTGGCCGAGGGTGCCCATCTGGCCATTCATGATCCGCGGGTCAGCGCTGAGGTGATCCAGCGAGAGCTGGCTGTTGCCGCCGCCGATGAACGCTGCAGCCAGGGCAGTTTCTCTGTGGAACCTGACCTTGGTGCTGTGTTTCAAGACGCCGATGCCGTTGTTCTGTTGACCGACTGGGCTGAATACCGCACGCTCGATTGGGCTCGCCTGGCCCAGCTCATGCGCAGACCGGGCTGGGTGTTTGACACGCGCCGCGGCACCGATCTTGCTGCTGCACAGGCCTGTGGTCTTGAAACCTGGGCCATTGGCAGCGGGGAGCTGAGCTGATGGCCCAAGTGTTGCTCACTGGTGGAGCTGGTTATGTCGGCTCCCATGTCATTCCGGGTCTGCTGCAGCGCGGCCATCGGGTGGTTGTTTTTGATGACCTCAGCCGCGGTCATCGCAGCACCCTGGCTCGCCTGGCTGTTGAGCTTGTGGTTGGTGATCTCGGCGATGCCGATGCCTTGCAGCGGCTGTTTGCCAAGTACAGATTTGACGCGATTTTGCATTTTGCTGCACTCGCCTATGTCGGTGAGTCCAACCACATTCCAGACGCCTACTACCGCGTCAACACCTGGGGCACGTTGAATCTGGTGCAGCAGGCGATGGCCTGCTGCGCTGCTGCGCCGCCGCCGCTTGTGTTCTCGTCGAGTTGTGCGGTGTTTGGCATTCCCGAGCAGCTGCCGCTGCACGAGGACTGCCCCAAATCGCCGATCAGCCCCTATGGGCGCAGCAAGCTTGCGGCTGAATGGCTGTTGGCTGACTTGGGCCGCGCCTATGGCCTGCGCTCGGTTGTGCTGCGCTACTTCAACGCTGCCGGCGCTGATCTGGTGCATGGCCTTGGCGAGCTGCACCAACCGGAAACCCATCTGATTCCGCTAGCGATCGCCGCTGCTCGCGATCGCCAGCCGCTGCTGCTCCATGGCAGTGATTTTGAGACGGCTGATGGCTCAGCGATTCGCGATTTTGTGCATGTGAGCGATCTGGCAGAGGCCCATCTGCTGGCACTCGACCATCTGCTCAGTGGGGGCGCCAGCAATCACTTCAATCTGGGCAGTGGCCGCGGCGTTTCGGTTCGTGAGGTGGTGCGTCAGGTCGAGGCCTGTCTCGATCTGGATGTGCCGTTGCAGCTGGCGCCTCGCCGCGAAGGTGATCCGCCCGCCTTGGTGAGTGATTCGCGCAAGGCACGCCAAAACCTTGGTTGGCAGCCCCAGCGCTCGAGCCTGGAGCAGATCGTTGCCGATGCAGCGGCCTGGGATCTGCGTCAGCGGTTGCACAGCACAGCGTCTCTGGAGCAGAGCCATGGCCGGCGCTGAACCACGGTTGATGCCGGTGCTGCGGCCCTATCAGCAGGCCGTGCTGCTGGCGTTGGTGCTCATTTGGGCCGTGTTCACAGGGGTCTTTTGGGCCTGGTGGCTGCAGCCATCCCATTGGGCGGGCCCCTGGGGCATGGCGCTCAACACGGTGCTGCTGGTGGTGGTCACCGCTTTGCCGCTGTGGACCTTTTGGTTTGTGCTGCGGATGCGGCAGGTCAATCCCCGCAGCCCGTTTCCTGATGGTCTGGCTCTGGCCATGGTGGTCACCAAAGCGCCTTCGGAGCCCTGGTCTTTGGTGCAGGAGACCTTGACGGCGATGTTGGCTCAGGAGCCTGCCCATGCCACCTGGTTGGCGGATGAGGATCCAACCCCAGAGGTGCTCGATTGGTGCGCACGCCATGGCGTGCAGGTGTCCACGCGCCGGCATGCGCCCGGTTATCACAATCCGAGCTGGCCGCGGCGCCGGCGCTGCAAAGAGGGCAATCTCGCTTACTTCTATGACCACTACGGCTACGCGCTGTACGACGTTGTCGTTCAACTCGATGCCGACCACTGCCCCGAGCCGGGCTATCTGCAGGCCATGGTCAGGCCGTTTGCCGATCCCCAGATCGGCTATGTGGCAGCCCCGTCGATCTGTGATCGCAATGCCGCAGTTAGTTGGGTGGCACGAGGCCGACTGCATGCCGAATCGGTTTTGCACGGACCATTGCAGCTCGGCCTCAACGGCGGGTACGCGCCGTTGTGCATTGGCAGTCATTACGCCGTGCGTACGGCTGCACTGGCACAGATCGGGGGCCTTGGCCCCGAGCTTGCCGAGGACCATTCGACCACCCTGCTGTTCAACAGTCATGGGTGGCGAGGGGCCTTCGCCATCGATGCCCGCTGTCACGGCCTTGGGCCGGATACGTTCGAAGACGCCATGGTGCAGGAGTTTCAGTGGTCGCGCAGCCTGGCCACGATCCTGTTCAGCCTGACCCCAAAGGTTGTCTCCAGGTTGCCGTTGCGATTACGGCTTCAGTTTCTCTATTGCCAGTTGTTTTATCCCCTGCGGGGGTTCATGAGTGTGGTGGGCCTGCTGTTGCCTGCAGCGGCCATGGCGACGGCCCAGCCCTGGGTCCGCGTTCACTACCCCCAATTTCTGGTGTTGTGGGTGCTGCAGTTTTTGCTGAGCCTGCTGCCTCTGATGTGGCTGAGGCGCCTTGGTCGCCTCAATCCGCCCTGCAGCACCCTGCTCGGCTGGGAGCAATGGTTGTTTGAGCTCACACGCGGTCCGTGGGTTCTGGCCGGTGTGCTCAGTGCCTGTGTTGATCGCTTGACCAGCGGAGCCCGTGACTTTCGGGTGACCAACAAAAGCAAGCAGCATCAGCCGTTGCGCCTGGCGTTCATCACACCGCATTTGCTGCTGGCCGTGCTCGGGGCCACAACAGCCCTGCTGCTTGGTGCCCGTGCTGGTGATGCCAAGGGTTACGTCCTGTTGATTCTGATCAGCGCCCTGTCTTCGGTGCTGGCCGCCGTTGTGGCGCTTGGACTGGATCACCGGCTCAAGCGTCTTTCGCTGAGCAAGTTGATCCATCACTACGGCCTGAGCCTGTCGGCACTGGGGTTGGTGCTGATGACGGCCGTGGTTCGCCATCAAGAGGTCAGGGCGCCGTTGCAGGAGCGCGATGCCCTGGCCGCCTCCGTGCAGTGGAGGCCCTAATGCCACGGCTACAGCATCTCTGGCCCCTTGGCCTGCTTGTCGGTTTTGTGGCTGCTTTGCCGTTGTGGTCAGCAAAGAGCAGCCTGGCCTTTCTCACAGGCGTCTATCGCTACCCGCCGGTTGCCCAACCGGTGCCCCATAGCTCGATTGAGGCGGCATTTGTCAGTTGGGTTGATCCAAGCGCAGCGCAGCAGATTCAACAGCTGCTCTTCAGGGCGGAGCGGCGACGCGCGCTGCCGCTGCTCACCCTGGAGCCGTTTGCGGATCCGGCCATTGCCGGTGGCGAGCGGACCTTGGTGCGCGATGTCGAGCAGGGCCGCTACAAGGCTCGCTTGGCGGCGGTGCTCGATCAGCTCTGCCGGCGCCAACAACCGGTGCTGCTGCGCTTTGCCCATGAGATGGATCACACCGGTCAGTACCCCTGGTCGCTTGCCAAGGGGGCTGACTATGTGCGCCTGTACCGAAGTGTCTGGGCTCAGGCCCAGCAACCCCGCTGCCGGCGCCTGCACTGGGTGTGGTCACCGGCGGGCAACGGTGATCCACGGGCGTTTTGGCCCGGTGCCGATGCGGTGGATCTGATCGGTGTGTCGGTCTACAGCTCACCGCGTTGGCAATCGGATGGCTCATTGCGGAGCTTTGCCGAGATCTATGACCAACGGCGCTGGTTGCATCTGCACTACCGCAAGCCCTTGCTGATCGCCGAGATGGGGGTCAGCGGTAGCGGCGAGCAGCGTCGCCGCTGGTTGCGCGAGGCCCGCAGCGCTGTGGCTCGCTACCCCGAACTGCTCGGTTGGGTGTATTTCAGCGCGCCGCAGCCCCGCTGGATCCCTTTGCCAACCGGTCACGAGGACTGGACGCTCCCTGCCCTTGCCCTGCCCCTGGTGGTCGCCCCGCCTGAGCTTCGTTCCCCAGCTTGCACGTTTCTCGATGTCTCTGTTCCACCGTTTGCCCGTCAGCTCTGTCCGCCGCCGCAGCGTCTGGCCAGCTGAAATTCTGTTGCCCCTGTTGGCCTGGCTCACGCTGGCCCCTGCAGCGTTGCGGGCTGAGGAGCAACCTCCCTACAGCGCCCCCAGCCTCACCCCGACGCAGATGCCCACAGCATTCACCGCTGAATGGGGCAACTATTTCGTGAGTACATCGATCTATGGCTACGAGCAATGGCAGCGATCTGATCCTTTTGTAGATGGTTGCCTCAATCTTGGTGTTGGCTTCGGCAACCCCCGCAGCGCCATTGCCGTTGAGGTTGACTACAACCTTGAGAGCTATCGCGCTGTCCCAGGCGGCGGCAGTTTTGATGTGCGTGTGGGCCGCAGCCTTGCCGATGGGCCGCGCTTCAAAGCAGCGGTGAGCGCAGGCTGGTTGCGGGTCGCCAGTTATGGCGCCCTGGCTGATGAACCGAGCAGCCCCTATGGCGTGCTCACGCTTGCCTGGCCGTTGCGCCCAGGTGACCCTGCATTTCGCCAGACCCTGCAGTTCAATGTGGGCGGCGGGGGCGGCCGTTTTCAGCGCATTGATCAGGGCTGGTTGCCCAGTCAGGGAGCCTTTGCCTCGTTGGGCGTTGAGCTGGCGCCCAATGTGGGCATCAGTGCTGGCTGGGTCGGGCGAGGGGTCAATGCCAGCCTGTCTCTGGTGCCGGCGCGGGGGGTGCCGTTGTTTGTCACCCTCAGCGGCGTCAACCTCGACAACAGCAGCAACGCCGGCCGGGCCGTGGTGCTGTCACTGACCTGGGGCGGTAGCTTCCGAACGGCGACCTTCTAAGGCGTTCGACGCACTGCGCTCGAGCTCGCGGCTGTGCTGCAGTTCGGCTGGTGAATTGGGCAGCCGCTGCTGAGCTGCTGCCACCAGTCCCCTGAACAGGGGATGGGGCTTGCCGGGCCGTGAGAGAAATTCTGGGTGGTACTGGCAGGCGGTGAAGAAGGGGTGACCCTTGAGTTCGATCAGCTCGACCAGGCGGCCGTCCGGTGAGGTGCCGCTGATCTCGTAGCCCGATTCAAGGAACAGGTTGCGGTAGGCGTTGTTGAACTCATAGCGATGGCGGTGGCGCTCATAAACCACCTCATCGCCATAGAGCCGCTGGCCCATGCTGCCCGGCGTGAGCCGGCAGGGGTAGACCCCCAGGCGCATGGTGCCGCCCAGGTCGATCACGTCTTGCTGCTCCGGCAGCAGGTGAATCACCGGATGTGCTGTCTCAGGATCGAGCTCAGCGCTGGTGGCGCCGGCCAGGCCGGCCTGGTTGCGGGCCCACTCGATCACGGCGCACTGCATGCCGAGGCACAGGCCCAAGAACGGCACCCGTTGTTCACGTGCCCAGCGGATCGCGGCCACCTTGCCGTCGACGCCACGGTTGCCGAAGCCGCCGGGTACGACGACTGCATCAACCCCAGCCAGCAGGCTATCGGCGCCCTGGGTTTCGATCTGCTCAGCGCAGATCCAGCGCAGATCGAGGCTGGCATCACAGTCGATGCAGGCGTGGCGCAGAGCTTCAACGACCGACAGGTAGGCGTCGTTGAGCTGCACATATTTACCCACCAGGGCCACCTTGACGGCGGGGCCAGGGTTGCGCAGCCGAGCGACGAGCTGGGCCCAGCTGGCCATGTCGCTGTCGTGGTCATCGAGCCGCAGCACATCGAGCACTTCGCGGCAGAGGCCCTCCTGCTCAAGCGTCAGCGGCACGGCGTAGATGCTGTCGGCATCGAGCGCCTGAATCACCCCGCGGGTTGGCACGCCGCAGAAGCCACCGATCTTGGCTTTCATGTCGTCGGCAATGGGCCGGTCGCTCCGGCACACCAGCACGTCGGGTTGAATGCCGATGGAGCGCAGCTCCTTGACCGAGTGCTGGGTCGGTTTGGTTTTGAGCTCACCTGAGGTGCCAATGAACGGCAGCAGGGTGACGTGTACGTAGGCCGTGTCATGACGACCAACATCGCCTCTGAATTCGCGGATCGCTTCAAGGAACGGCAGTGATTCGATGTCACCGACGGTGCCGCCGATCTCGGTGATCACCACATCGGCCCCTGAGTTGGCTGCAACGCGGTGGATCCGTTCACGGATCTCGCCGGTGATGTGCGGAATCACCTGCACGGTGCCGCCGTTGTAGTCGCCGCGGCGTTCCTTGTTGATCACCGATTGATAGATCGAACCGGTGGTCACGCTGTTGAGGCGTGACATGGCGGTGTCGGTGAAGCGCTCGTAGTGGCCCAGGTCCAGGTCGGTTTCAGCGCCGTCTTCGGTGACGAACACCTCGCCATGTTGGTACGGGCTCATCGTGCCGGGATCCACGTTGAGATAGGGATCCAGCTTCAGGATCGAGACCTGGTAGCCGCGGCTCTTGAGCAGCCGCCCGAGGCTTGCGGCCACGATGCCCTTGCCGATGCTCGAGACCACCCCGCCTGTCACGAACACGAATTTCGTGCGGCTCCCCGTCGCCATGGCAGCAGGGCTGGCTGGGGAGGTCTGAGCCATGGAACTCCAGTCGATTCTTCAATCTACCGGCTGCCACCAGGGGGCTTCCAGCGCCTGGTGCGTCGGCTGGCGTGGCGGCCGCAGCAGACCTCAGGTCTCCAGCAAGCTGCGCAGCATCCAGGCGGTTTTTTCGTGAATCTGCAGACGCTGGGTGAGCAGATCGGCCGTGGGCTGATCGCCGGCCGCATCGGCCACCGCAAAGACCCTGCGAATGGTGCGGGCCACGGTTTCATGGCCTTCGACCAGCTCGCGCACCATGGCCATGGCCGGCGGCACACCCTGGCTTTCAGGAATCGACGCGAGGCCGCTGTAGGTGGCGCCACCAAAGGGGGCCATGTGCCCCAGCGCCCGAATGCGCTCGGCGATCTCGTCGAGGGCGGTCCACAGCTCGGTGTACTGCTCCATGAACATCAGATGGAGCGTGTTGAACATTGGCCCGGTGACGTTCCAGTGAAAGCCGTGGGTCTTGGCATACAGCACGGTGCTGTCAGCCAGCACCCGGCTCAGACCGTCGGCGATCTGCTGGCGCTGCTCGGCTGCGATGCCGATGTCGATCGGAGGAGCCTGGGTCATGGCTCTAACTCATAGTGACTTCGTTTTAGCAACGGTCAGTCGAGGCTGGCCAGGTAATCGCGCAATCTGCAGCGGTTCTGGGGTTGTCTGAGCTTGAGCAGGGCCCGCGTCTCGATTTGGCGCACCCGCTCGCGTGAGAGGTGCAGGCGCTCGCCGATCTCGCTCAGGCTGCGGGGGGTGTCATTGCCCAGCCCAAAGCGCTCGCGAATGACCTCTCCTTCGCGGGGGTTGAGCTGCTGAAGCAGGGTTTCGATCGCCTCGTGCAGCTGCAGGCGGCTGAGCTGCGCTTCGGGGGTCGGATGGTTGTCTTCCAGCAGATCTCCCAGGGCTGTGTCGTGGTCGGCCCCCACCCGCGTCTCGAGCGAGAGGGGCGCCCGCAGTTGCTGCAGGGTGTTGCGCACGCTGGCTTCGCTCAGGCCTGCGGCGGCGGCGATCTCGTTCACGCTGGCCGCGCGCCCCAGGGCCAGGGTCAGCTGCTGCTGGGTGTGGCGAATGCGGTTGAGTTTTTCGCTGATGTGCACCGGCACGCGAATGGTGCGGCCCTGGCACGCCAGAGCGCGGGTGATGCTCTGGCGAATCCACCAGTAGGCGTAGGTGCTGAAGCGAAAGCCCCGGGTGGGGTCAAACCGCTCCACCGCCTTTTCGAGCCCCACGCTGCCCTCTTGCACCAGATCGAGCAGCTCCAGGCCGCGGCGCTGGTATTTCTTGGCCACGGCCACAACCAGGCGCAGATTCGCCTGGATCATGCGCCGGCGTGCCCGTTCGCCCTGATGCAGCAGCTGCTGGCGCTCGCGCTCAGGCTGCTGCTCGCCATCAGGTGGCTGGCGGAGCAGGCGTTGGCGCTGTTGCACCTGGCGGGCCAGTAGCAACTCTTCCTCCTGGCTCAGCAGGGGGTGGCGGCCAATCTCTTTGAGATAGGCACGGACCAGATCAGAAGCGGCAGCTGGGCTGGCCATGCGTCAGCAGGCCCACGATCAGAGCAACCTTTCACTGTTGCGACGCATATGAGACCAGTGCGTCTTTCAACCACTTGTCTTCAGGTTCAGCTCTGCTTGCGCTCAGTCCTGCTCGGGATCCCAGGTGCTGGCCACGTGCAGCTCCTCGAGCTGCTTGGCGGCCACAGCGCCAGGGGCGCCGGTCATCAGGCAGCGGGCCTGCTGGGTCTTGGGGAAGGCGATCGTGTCCCTGATCGACTCTTCGCCGGCCAGCAGCATCACCATGCGGTCCAGGCCAAAGGCAATGCCGCCGTGGGGCGGGGCGCCCATGTCGAGGGCATCCATGAGGAAGCCGAACTGCTGGTTGGCTTCCTCCAGCGGCAGGCCGATGGTCTGCAGCACCTGGCGCTGCAGGTCACTGTTGTGGATGCGCAGCGAGCCGCCGCCCAGCTCCAGGCCATTGAGCACCAGGTCGTAGGCCTGGGCGCGGGCTGTAGGCAGGGTGTCGGCCCAGGCGGCGGGGTCTGCCCCAAGGTCTGCGGCGTTGGGGGCGCAGAAGGGGTGGTGCAGAGCCTCGTAGCGGTTCTCGTCAGCGTTGAACTCGAACATCGGGAAATCGACCACCCACAGGAAGTTCCACTGGTCGTTCTCGCGGTCGGGCTTCACCAGAGCCAGCTCACGCGCCAGAAACTGGCGCACCCGGTCCAGGGCCTTGTTGACCGTGGCGGTGTCGCCGGCGCCGAACAGCAGCAGGGTGCCGGGTTGTGCTCCGGTGCGCTTCAGCAGTTCGGCTTTTTTCTCGTCTGTGAGGTTGTCCTTGATCGCGCCAATGGTGTCGATCTCGCCGCCTTCGCGCACGCGGATGAAGGCCAGACCGCCGGCTCCGGCTGCCTGGGCTTCGCCGAACACATCGCCACCGGGCTTGATGCGCACGTTTGAGAGGGCGTCGTTGCCGCCGGGCACCGGCAGCACCTTGACGCTGCCGCCTGAGGCCACCGCGCCACTGAACACCTTGAAGCCCATATCGGCGACCAGGTCGCTCACGTTCACCAGCTCCATGCCGTAGCGGGTGTCGGGGCGGTCGGTGCCGTAGCGCTCCATCGCCTCATGCCAGCTCATGCGCGGAAAGGGCCGCGGCAGCTCGACGCCTTTGACCTGCTGCCAGATGGCGCTGATCAGGCCCTCGTTGAGCTCAAGGATCTGCTCTTGATCCAGGAAGCTCATCTCGATGTCGAGCTGGGTGAACTCGGGCTGGCGGTCAGCCCGCAGGTCTTCGTCTCTGAAGCAACGGGCGATCTGGTAGTAGCGCTCCAGGCCGCCCACCATCAGCAACTGCTTGAACAGCTGGGGCGATTGGGGCAGGGCAAACCATTCGCCGCCGCACACACGGCTGGGCACCAGGTAGTCGCGGGCGCCCTCGGGGGTGGAGCGGGTCAGCACCGGCGTCTCCACCTCGATGAAGCCCGCGGCCTCCAGGTAGCCGCGGATCGCACGCACGGTCTGGTGGCGCAGGCGCAGGTTGGCCCCCATGCGCTCGCGGCGCAAATCGAGGTAGCGGTAGCGCAGTCGCAGCTCCTCGCGGGTGTTTTCTTCGTCGTGCACCGACACCGCAAACGGCAGGTTGCCGCGCACGGGGTTCAGCACCGTGATGGCGCTGGCCAGCACCTCGATGGCGCCGGTGGCCAATTTGTCGTTGAGCGATGCGGCTGGCCGCGGCCGCACCACACCGCTGATCTGCAGCACGGTCTCGTTGCGCAGGTGCTCGGCTGTGGCCACCACCGCAGCCATGGCGTCGGCCGTGATGCCTGCTGCGCCTGCCAGTGCCGGATCCACGGTGATCTGCACGACGCCGCTGCGGTCGCGCAGGTCGATGAAGATCACCCCGCCGTGGTCACGGCGCCGGTCGACCCAGCCGCACAGCTGCACGCTCTGGCCGGCGGCGTTCTGGTTCAGTTCGCCGCACCCATGGCTGCGCATGCTCAGATCCTGCGTCCAATCGGCGATTTTCCCACGCCGGCAGCAGTGGTCTCAGCGCCGGTAAAAGGGCCGCTTGACCACGACAGCCGGCTCGGCCTTGCCGCGAATCTCGACGGCCAGCTCGGTGCCTGGTTTGGCCAGCTGGGCGGGCACATAGGCCAGGGCGATGCCCTTGGCCAGCGTGGGCGACCAACTGCCGCTGCTCACCTCGCCCACAGCGGTGCCCTGGTGCAGCACCGGGTAGCCATGGCGCGGGATCGCCCGGCCGGCCAGTTCCAGCCCCACTAGGCGCCGGCTGACGCCGCCTGCGCTCTGGCGCTCGAGAGCTTCACGACCCACAAAGGGTTTGGGCATCTCCAGGTGCACCAGCCAGCCCAGGCCCGCCTCGAGCGGTGTGGTGCGGCTGTCCATGTCGTTGCCATAGAGGTGCATGGCCGCCTCGAGCCGCAGGGTGTCGCGCGCGCCCAGGCCGCAGGGGGCCACCCCACAGGCCAGCAGCTGCTGCCACAGGGCCAGGCCGGCCTGCTGATCCAGCAGCAGTTCAAAGCCGTCTTCACCGGTGTAGCCGGTGCGGCCCACAAACGCCATGCCGATGCCCGGTAGCTCCAGATCGCGGTGGCCAAAGCGCGGCAGCCCTGCCAGCGACACGCCGCCTGTCAGGGCCTCCAGCTGCGCCTGCGCCTGGGGACCCTGCAGCGCCAGCAGCACGCCATCGCCTTTGCGGTCACTGATGCTGATGCCCTGGGGCTCAAGCTGCTGGCGCAGCCAGGCGGTGTCTGCGTCAGCGCAGGCGGCGTTGATCACCAGCACCAGCTCGTGGGCGCCGGCGGCTGCGTTCCAGCCGCGGTCGTAGACGATCAGGTCATCGCGAATGCCGCCTGCGTCATTGAGCAGCACCGTGTAGCAGGCTTCGCCTGGGCCAATGCGAAACAGATCGCTGGGCACCAGGCCCTGCAGGGCATCTTTGGCGCCGGGACCCTGCAGGGTCACAACGCCCATATGGGAAATGTCAAACACCCCGCAGCTGTTGCGCACCGCCTGGTGCTCGGCCACCAGGCCGGCAAACTGCACGGCCATGTCCCAGCCGGCAAACGGCACCATGCGCCCCCCGGCGGCGAGCGCCGCTGCATGCAGGGGGGTCTTGTGCAGCGCTTCGACCACGGCGAGGCTGAGCAGAGGCTGGGCGGATCCTATGGATCCATAGCTGCCAACGGCGTTACTTGTGCATACGCTTGGAGGCCGCCCAGCCGCAACCATGGGCCAGCGTCCCTGCTGCCGCAGCTGCCGCCATTGCGCCCCGCCCAGCGGGGCTGAATTTGGCTGGTGCCAACTGCGCCAGTTGCCGATTCACCCGGAGCTGGCATCAGACCTGTGGTGTCACCACTGGACCGCCAGACCACCCCGGCTGCCAGTCATGTCGCCTGCGAGCACCAGCGCTGCTGCAGCACCCGCTGCCACCAATCGTCAGCTAAAGCTCGATGCCGTTCTGCATAACGACTGAACTCCTTTTGCGCTGCAGCGGCTCAGGCGCAAAGGAGCTGCAAATCAGAAGCAAATCTGAAGTTTTTGTCGTCATGGCGCTCTGGTGTTCTTCCTAACCTGTTTTCTGAACACCCGTGGGAGTAAAACAAGCTCCTTCGTTCGTGGAGATGCCTGAGGTGGTTGCTGCACCCACATTCACCACTCCGATCGAATTGCTGGCAGCCCAGGTGGACTGTGAGGTGATCACCCTGCCCACCGGTGCCCACGTCTATGAGGTGGGCCAGCCGGCTAACGCCATCTATGGCCTGCGCCGCGGCATTGTTGAAGTGGTCAGCGCCAAAGGCGAGCGGCTCTGTTACCGAGCTGGTGAGCTGTTCAGTTACGAAGACATCGTCTGGCGCGATGGCGTCTATAGCAACAAGGCTGTGGCCCGCACCCCGGTCGAGATCCTGCGGCTTGAGCGGTTGCGCTTCTTGAACCTGCTGCACAACCACCCGACCCTGGCGATCCTGCTGATCGGTCAGCAGCACGAACGCCTGCGCGAGCAGCGCACCAGCGGCACCTGCTGTTACTGAAGCCAACCGCCTGTCGTTGTTTCAGTTGCGGCCGAGCAGCAACAGCAGGCTGCGCGTCACCTTGGCGGCCAGCACGCTGCTGATGCCGGTGGGATCGAGCTGGGGCGCCAGCTCCACCACATCGGCGCCCACCAGCTGGTGATGGCGCAGCTCCTCGACCAAGGCGGCGAAGTGGCTCCACAGGAAGCCACCGGGTTCGGGTGTGCCGGTGCCGGGCATGACGGCCGGGTCGAACCAGTCCAGATCGACCGTCAAATAGAG
The DNA here is from genome assembly GCA_049421025.1 of Prochlorococcaceae cyanobacterium. Lineage (GTDB taxonomy): Bacteria > Cyanobacteriota > Cyanobacteriia > PCC-6307 > Cyanobiaceae > RGUW01. The sequence continues at coordinate 52,739 of JBMSMG010000002.1, forward strand.
GGGCTGGCCCCTCAGGGGAGCCAGGGCGGCCGCCATCTGCTCAACCGCCACCAGCCGGCCCGTTTGCCGCAGTTCTGAAAATTCGTCGCGCGTGCCACTGCGAATGGCGATCTGCAGCAGCTGTTTGCTGGGCAGCACCTCGAGGCAGCGGCGCATGGCGCAGGCATGGCTGTGCTGCGCGCCCAGCCATGTGTGGCGCAGGTCTGCATGGGCATCGAGCTGCACCAGCACCAGCTCTGGGTGCTGGGCGGCCACTGCGGCCACCGCGCCGCTTGTGATCGAGTGCTCGCCCCCCAGCATCAACGGCTTGAGCCCCAGAGCCAGCACAGCCTCAGTAGCTGCTTGAACTGCGGCTACCACCGGCTCGGGTGCCCCAAACGGAATGTCGACCGCACCCAGATCGGCAAAGGCCAGGTCTTCGAGGTCCAGATCGAGCTGGGGGCAGTAGCTCTCTAAACCGCCGCTCACCTCGCGGATCGCCGCCGGGCCGAAGCGGGTGCCCGGGCGAAACGAGGTGGTGCCGTCGTAGGGCACCCCGAACAGGCCCACGCGGCAACCGGCTGGGTCGCGGCTGCTGGCCATGTAGATGGCGCCGTCGGTGTCAAATAGCTCGCTCATCGTCACCACTGCCCTCAGATGCTGGGCTGAATCCAGCTTCTCAGCCGGCCAGCTCCCGCTCGATCGCGGCCGGGATGGCATCAAAACCACCGCGCTGCCAGCGCGGGCTCCAGATCTGGCAGCCCGCTGCCACGGCCGCGGCGCGCGCCGGATCAGGGTTGCGGTAGCGGGGGCCATCCACGGCGGCAAAGGTCCAGCTCCACCAGCCGCTGGGGTACATGGGCACCCAGCCGTACAGGGGGTCGGCGTGGCCAAACACCTCGCCCAGGAGCTTGACGGTGTCGAGGTGCACCTGGCGGAAGGCCTCGGGTGATTCGCTCTGGGTGGCGAACACCCCCCCTGGCCGCAGGATGCGGCGGCAGTGCTCAAAAAAGGCGCGGTTGAACAGGCCTTCGGCAGGGCCAGCGGGGTCAGAGCCATCGACGATGACCACGTCGTAGCTGGCGTCGCCGGCATCGGCCGCCCAGGCGATGCCGTCGCCCACCGTCAGGTGAAAGCGCGGGTCGCTCCAGCAGCCCCCGCCGATGCTCGGCAGGTGCTCTTGGCTCCACTGCACCACCAGACCATCGATCTCGACCATGTCGAGGTGCTGCACCCCGCTGTGCCGCAGGCACTCGCGGGCCGTGCCGCCGTCGCCGCCGCCGATCACCAGCACCCGTTCGATGCGATCGGCGCTGCACAGGGCTGGATGCACGATCGCCTCGTGATAGTGCCGCTCCTGGCGCTCGGCGGTCATCCAGCAGCCATCGAGCAGCAGCCCCTTGCCGTAGCGCTCGCTCTCGATGATGGTGACCCGCTGAAAGGGCGACTGCTGCTCGGCGATCACCCGGCCGGCCAGGCCGTAGCGCACGCCGTCAAAGATCTCGTCGATCCAGCCTGTCTCTCTCATGGGCGCGGGGGTGGTTCATTCCAGACTTGCGCATCGCCGGTGTGCCCATCCAATGGCTGATCTGCAGGTGCCGGTCGCTGGGCGAACACCTGTGCTGATTGCCGCCAGCGAGCTGCGCTGGCGCTTTTCGCGCTCGTCTGGGCCCGGCGGGCAAAACGTCAACACCACCGACTCGCGGGTGGAGCTGGTGTTTGATCTGATCGCCACAACGGCGCTATCGCCGGCGTTAAAAGCGCGGGCGCTGCAGCGTCTGGAGGCCAGGCTGCTCGAGGGTTGTGTGGTGATCGCTGCCAGTGAGCATCGCTCCCAGTGGCAGAACCGCATGGCCGCCCAGCGGCGTCTGGTCGAGCTGCTGCAGGAGGCCCTAAAGCCGCCGCCACCGCCGCGGCGCGCTACCAAGCCCAGCCGCGGCGCGGTGCAACGCCGCCTGCAGGCCAAACAGCAGCGCAGCGCACTCAAACAGCAGCGCCGCGCGCGCCCCGACGATTGAGCAGCTGCTGAAGCTGCCAGCCCTGGCCTGGCTCAGCACACTGGGGGTTGTGCGAACCACCAGACATGGCCCTGCCGCGCCGCGAGCTGTTGCGTCAGGCCTTGGGTTTGGGTGGGGCTGCCTTGGCGGCTGGGTCTCTGGGGGCAAGCCCCGCCGGGGCGAGCGGAACGGGTGATCGCGCCCTACGGCGGGCCCTCACTGCCTGCCGGCCTGCGGGAGACCCGCTTGAGGCGTTGCTGGCCGGTAATCGCCGCTTTGCAGCGGCCTGGCAGGCCAGCCGAGGGGCTGAGCTTGCTTCCGCTGATCGCACCAGCGTCATGGCGGCCTTGTGGAGTGAAACCTGCCAACTCGATCCTGACGCGCTGGCCCGCGGACAGCGCCCCTGGGCGGCAGTGCTGGCCTGCGCCGACTCGCGGGTGGCACCTGAGTGGATCTTTGATGTGGGCCCCGGCGAGCTGTTTGAGGTGCGCAGCGCTGGCAATACCGCCTTCACCGAGGGCATCGCCTCACTCGAATACGCCGTTGGCGAGTTGGGTGTGCCCTTGATTGTGGTGATGGGTCATCAGGGCTGCGGCGCTGTCACCGCGGCGCTCTCTGACAAACCGCTCACACCTGCGCTGGAGCAGTTGGTGGCGCCGATTCGCGACTCTTTGGTGCCGGGGGACGATCTGTCTCAGGCGGTGCGGGGTAATGCCTGCAATGCTGCCCGTCAGCTTTGCGAGCGCAGTGCTTTGCTACTTCAGGCCGTGACTGCCGGCAAGCTCACAATTCGGCCGCTGCATTTGGATCTTGCTACGGGCCTGACAGCTCTGATCTGAGTGCTCAGGCTTCGCCAGTTTCGCTGCGAATCTGGGCCTTGGCCTGCTGCCACAGGCCCTCGAGTTCAGCGATGCTGCGGCCTTCGATGTCACCCCCCAAGGCGGCCTCGACCCGGCTGAAGCGATCGAGAAAACGACGGTTGGTGCCGGCCAGACCCGTTTCAGGGTCGATGCCGCACCAGCGGGCCACGTTCACCAGGGTGAACAGCACATCGCCCAGCTCCTCCTGGGCGTGGGCCTTGTTGCCACTGGCAACGGCTTCTTTGAGCTCATCGAGCTCCTCGTGCACCTTGGCCCAGACGCCGGCCATGTCATCCCACTCAAAGCCGGCCGCGGCAGCTTGTTTGGAGATGGTCATGGCGCCGCTCAGAGCGGGCTGACCGCGCACCTTGCCGGCAAGTTTGTCGCTCAAAGGGCTTGCTGAGGGGCTGCTGGCTTGTTCGGCTTTTTCCTGCGCCTTGATGGCCTCCCAGCTGGTTTTGACCGCATCGGCGTCGCCAGTGCTGCCGCGGTTGGCCAGCGCGTCGACTTGCTCGCCAAACACATGGGGATGCCGCCGAATCAGCTTGGCGCTGATGCCACTGGCGATCGCTTCAAGATCGAAGCGGCCCTGCTCGCTGGCGATCTGGGCGTGCAGCACCACCTGCAGCAGCAGATCGCCCAGCTCTTCTTGCAGGTGGGCGTCATCGCCATGGCGAATCGCATCGGCGACCTCGTGCGCTTCTTCGAGCACGTAGGGCACCAGTGAGGCGTGGGTTTGCTTGAGGTCCCAGGGGCATCCGCCGTCGGGGTCGCGCAACTGCGCCACCACAGCGATCAGCTCGGCGAGTGCTCCGGTGGCAGTGGAATCGTTTGCAGCAGAGCTCATGAGGCGCGTCGACGTTTCGGCATTGTGCGGCGACGCCGCAACACCCGCGGCAGCCGCGGCACCGGATCGCCGTCTTGGATCAGGTGCAGCCAGGCGCTGGCCTCAAGCCCCACCAGGGCCGTGAGCACCAGGGGCTGGTGTTGCTGCCAGAGCGCCCGGCCGGTGTTGAGCAGCTGCTCCGGTGGTGGTGCACCCAGGGGGCGGGCCACCAGGCACAGCGCCAACCCCAGCAGCAGCAGGTACAGCAGCCGGCCAGCGGTGCCGATTAGCGGTGTGTGCGAGAGCAGCGAACGGTGCGACAGCCCGCGGCGGTAGGGCCACCACAGCAGCCGCAGCGGGCCCCAGCGGCGGGTGGCATTGGAGCGGGTATCGAGATCGGGCGAGAGCAGCAGCCCCCCGGCCAGAAACGACACCGCGGCAATGGCTGCGCCCGCCAGACCCAGCCACGGCCACCACAGGGCGCCAAAAGGCAGGGCCAGCGCCCAGGTGGCTCTGTCATGGCTCTGGCCACTGGCCACTGATTTAGCGCTGCCGGCTGGCCCGAGTGTGCCGCGATTGCAGGCACAATGGGGCCACCGCCCGGTTAGCTCAGCGGTAGAGCGCCTGCCTTACAAGCAGGATGTCGCTGGTTCGAACCCGGCACCGGGCATCTCACAGCAGCGGCAGCAGCTGCTTGGACAAGGATTCGGCGCTCAGCAGAGCCCCCTCGATGCGGCCAAAACCATCGGTCTCCACGTAGTCGCCGCAAAAGCCGATGCGGCTACCTGGGCAGAGCTGCAGCGCAGCCGGCAGCCCTGGCGGCTGTGGGAAGGCGGCACCCCAGCGCATCAGCTGGCGATCGGCGCCTTTTGTTTCAAGACCCAGGGCCTCTTCGAGAGCCTGGTTCAGTGCCTGGATCACCGCTGCTTCGGCGCCGGGCTCGGGGGCGGCGCCAAGCTGCTGCGCTGCCGAAGAGCGCGAGCCATAGACCTCCTTGTGGCGCTCGGCAAAGGCAGCGCTCGACTCGGCCACCACAGCAACGGCGCCATCGCTCTGGGGTTGCAGCGACACCCGCCGCAGCCCCCAGCGCTGCTGCGCAGCAGCGCTGAACTGCAGCAGCCGCCAAGGCTGCTGCAGCCAGCTGCTGGTTAACGCGGCTGGCAGCTTGAGCAGCAGGTTGCTGCTCGCGGTTGCGGTGGTCGCAGCGATCGCTGCAGCCGCCTGATCCAGCATTGGATCAGCCCGCAGCGATGCTGCCCTTTGTAGTGGCACGGCGTCCCAACCAAGCAGCTCCTGGCAGCGCCGCTGGCCCAGCAACGTGCCGCTGAGCACCAGCCAGCGGCTGCGGGCCAGCACCGTGCCATCAGGGCCGAGCAGGCGCCAGCCCTGCGCTTCAGGTTGCAGATGCCGCACCAGGGAGCTTGTCTGCAGTGCTGTCACACCGCGATGCGCTGCCGCGATTGCCAGCAGGCCCGCAGCGAGCTGCTCCATGCCGCCGCGCCCTTGCCACAGCGTGCCCTGGCAAAAGCGGTCTGCGGGCTCAGGCGCTCCGATGTGGCCCTCGCCGTTGAGGCTGCAGATCGCGCCACCCCATGGGGTGATCCAACCGCCCTTGTTGAGGGCCGCGAGCAGGGCGTTCTGATCAGCTGAGGCGCTGATGTTGAACAACGGCGCGCCATGGTTGATCAGCAGCGCAGGGTCATGGCGTGAGCGCCGCGTTGCAGCTCGCCCGCCAGGGCCGCGGCCACTTTCAACGAGGGCAACAGAGCCCTCCCAGCCCGCCTGGCGCAGGCAGGCCACCAGGCTGCAGGCCGCAACGCCTGCGCCCACGATTGCAAGGTCAGTGACTTGGTGTTGGGCCTCCACAGCACCAAGGGTGGCAAACAGCTCAGGCGCCAGTGCGATGAGGGGGCCTGGCAGGCGCTTGTGAGCGCCGTTTGAGCTCAGAGCCGTTCAGCGGCTCAGCGGCTCTGCTGGCTGATCGCCTGCAGGTTCGCCGGCAGAAACACGGCCCAAGACAGCCACGAGCTGCATTGCCGCTCGCCTTGGCAACCGCTTTGCTCCCACACGTTTTGGGCGCCATCGAGCGGGGGCTTGGAGCTGATGTCGGCCAGGCGAAAATCAACCGGCAGCTGGCTCAAGATGCCAGCCCCAGAGATCTCGCCATCGGCAGCGTCGGCGATGATCGCCGAGCGCAGGGCAACGGCTGCCTGGCTGTTGAGCGTCGCGTAGGGCACGTAACTGCGGGTCTGCAGATCCAGCCATGTCTGGCCTGCTTCTGAGTAGAGGTAGCGGCTGAGGCTGATGAACTCGACGCTGTAGCGCTTGTTCAGACCCTCGCGCACCTGCTCAGAGGTCCACCCCGAGCGGTTGAGACCGCCTTCAAGGCCGCGGTCGGTGATCGAGCCGCTGCTGATAAACGTGGCCATCGCCTCAGGGGAGGTGGTCCATACCGCACCACCTGTGTTCCAGCGCACGGGGCTGGGTTCGGCTGCCGCTGCCGGCTGCCCTGCGGCCGTGAACGAGGCCGCAGCAGTCAGGGCCAGCAGGGTGCTTGCCAGCGAAGCGATGGGGCGAATCGCCATGGGTCAGACCGGCAACGGCCGGTGCGAGCGGACGCGAACCCTATGGATTCAGCAGGCCGCCAGCTGGTCGCTGCCGGTTTTTTGCACCGGTGCTGCCGCAGCTCAGTCGTCGGGATACAGCAGAGCAGCGAGCTCCTCGGCATCAACGTCGTAGACGCGGGCCAAGGTGGTCTCGATGGCGCTCGTCACCACATCGGGCAGAAAGCGCATGGCATTGAGCGCGTCATCGACGATCTCATCGGTGAGCAGCCTGTCGCCACCGAGTTTTTCGTCGTTGATCACCGCCATCACCCAGCTCTGATAAGCGGTGACCAGATCGGCGAACTCAAGATCGGGATCGTTGAGGTCGAGGGCCATGGGTCCTTGCTTTGCAGAACGCCCTGCAGTCTGGCCGCTGGCGGCTCCGCTGGCAGTGTGGCGTCAGTCACTGCGGTTGCCATGACCGGCGCCCCCAGCCGTGAGGCCCTGCAGGCCACGCTGTTTGATTTCGCCTTGCTGGAGCTGGTGCGGCAGCACCGCAGCAGCTTTGAACCGCACTGGAGCCGTGAGAGCTGGGTCAAGCTGCTGATCTGGCTGGCGCTCAACTGCGGTTGCAGCGGCGATGAAGTGGGGTTGAGGGCTTTTGCTGAAGCCCTGGGTCCGGCCCTCACCGGCCGCATGCGGCGGGTGTTCTTTGAACGGGAACTCGCTGATCTTGAAC
>JBMSMG010000003.1:0-47440 GCA_049421025.1 Prochlorococcaceae cyanobacterium
AGCGCTTTTTCTTGGCCCAGGGCGGCAGGTCAATGAACACCCTGGTGCCGGGCTTCAGTCCGCTCAAAATCTGAGTGCTGCGGCCGCTGCTCATGCCGAGCTCAACCGGTTGGAACTTGGGCTGATTGCCCTGCCCAACCAGCAGCACGCCCGGGCGGCCATCTTCGGTGACCACCGCCACCGTCGGAACCAGGGTCTGGGGCGCCACCATGCCGATCTGAAAGTCGATCTCGGCGGTCATGCCGATGCGCAGCTCAGCAGCTGGCGGCACCAACGCCAGCTTGACCTCAAAGGAATTGACGTTGTTGGTCTTGATCGCCCTCGGGGCGATCTGGCGAATGCGGGCGCTGTAGCGGCGATCGGGGAACGCATCGACCTGCACGCTGGCCTGCTGGCCTACCCGCAGGCGGCCGATGTCGCTTTCGGGCACCTTGGCCACCACCTCCAAGCCACGGGCCACCTCGACGATGGAGGAGCTGGTGGCCCCCAAGCTGCTGGAGGCTGTGGTGGTGGGCGTGACAAAGGCCCCGCGGTCGGCATAGCGCTGGCTGATCAGACCGCTGAACGGGGAGCGCACGACCAGATCGTCGCGCTCCACCAGGCGCTGCTCGAGCCGCTCACGGGCTGCCGCCAACGCTGCCTTGTCGACCTCGTAGGCCGCCAAGGCACGGTTGAAGTCATCGGCACTGATGGCGCCGCTGCGGTAGAGCTGCTGCCGGCGTTGCCATTCGCTGCGGCTGCGCTTGAGCGTGGCTTGGGCCGAGCGCAGATTGGCCTCGAGCTCCTGTCGCCGGTCAGCCAGGTCTCCCCGATCCATGAGCGCCAAGGCCTGCCCCTGACGCACCTGATCGCCCTCATCGACATACAGCTGGGCCAGCACCCCCTGGCGTTTGGGGCTGACGTTGACCCGCTCGATCGCATCGAGCTCACCGGTGGCCGAAATCACCCCCGGCAGACTGCCGCGCTCGGCCAGCACCGTGAAGCGGGCCAGCGATGCCGCTTGCTGAGCGCTGCTGCGCCATTTCAAAGCGCCGCCGCCCACCAGCACCACAGCAGCAGCGACCGAAGCACTGACCCAGACACGGCGACGCTGCCACCAAGGCCGGGCCGCCAAAGGCGTTGCCCCAGCGGGCGCAACGGCAGCCAGGCCCTGCGGGCGCACCGCTGGATCAGCCGGTTTGGGCGACATCACGGCAGAAATGGCGGGCGCTCCAGCTGCGACCAGTCTTGCTGGCCGGCGGTCCAGCTGTGGCCCAGGGGCGTCCCCGTAGATTTTGGCCATGCTTAAAGCCGGAATCGTCGGGCTGCCCAACGTGGGCAAGTCGACCCTGTTCAATGCCCTGGTGGCCAACGCCCAGGCCGAGGCCGCCAACTACCCCTTTTGCACGATCGAGCCCAACTCGGGTGTGGTCTCGGTGCCCGACCCGCGGTTGCAGCAGCTCAGCGACCTGAGCAAAAGCAAGGAGATCATTGCCACGCGGGTCGAGTTCGTCGACATCGCCGGCCTGGTCAAGGGTGCCAGCCAGGGTGAGGGCCTGGGCAACAAATTTCTGGCCAACATTCGCGAAGTGGACGCCATCGTCCATGTGGTGCGCTGCTTTGAGAACGACGACGTCATTCACGTCTCGGGCTCGGTGGATCCGGTGCGCGATGCCGAGGTGATCAACCTCGAGCTGGGACTGGCCGATCTGGCCCAGGTCGAAAAGCGCCGCGAGCGGCTGGTGAAGCAACTGCGCACCAGCAAAGAAGCCCAACTGGAAGATGGCGCCTTGGCCCGCATCCAGCAGGTGCTCGAGCAGGGCGGGGCCGCACGCAGCGTCGAGCTCTCAGACGAGGAGGCCCCCTTCATCAAGCCCCTGGGCCTGCTAACGGCCAAGCCAATCATTTACGCCACCAACGTGAGCGAAGACGATCTGGCCACAGGCAATGCGTACTGCACCGCAGTGGCTGAGCTGGCCGCCAAAGAAGGCGCCGAAACCGTGCGCATCAGCGCCCAAGTGGAAGCCGAGCTGATCGAACTGCCTGAAGAGGACCGCGCCGAATTTCTGGCCGGTCTTGGCGTCGAAGAAGGCGGCCTGGCCAGCCTGATCCGCGCCACCTACAAACTGCTGGGCCTGCGCACCTACTTCACCACCGGCGAGAAAGAAACCCGCGCCTGGACGATCAAGGCCGGCATGAGCGCCCCTCAAGCTGCCGGCGTGATCCACACCGACTTTGAGCGGGGTTTCATTCGCGCCCAGACCATCGGCTACAAGCAGCTGCTGGAGGCCGGCTCCCTCGCTGAAGCCCGCAACAAAGGCTGGCTCAGAGCCGAAGGCAAGGAGTACATCGTCGAAGAAGGTGATGTGATGGAGTTTCTCTTCAACGTGTGAAGGCAGCAGAATGGATGGAGCTCTTGCACGCGCCATGACGGAGCCCAATTCAGCCCCAGATGCCGCTCAGCCTCACGACTTTGAGGCGCAGAAGCAGGTGCACCAGCAGATCCGCAACGACCCCGACTACGACGACTGGGAGTACGGGACCGAGCCCCTGCCCCATGAGGCCTGGGTCAAGCGTCAGGAGCGATCTGAATCCGCCTGAGGCGGACCCACGCGGTAGAGGATGTCGGGGCCGGCTGCAGCGCTGCGCCCTCCGGGATCAGCTCCGCTGAGCACGGCCAGCAGCGAGCGGCGTTGATGCCGCTCGATCGCGTCGACCAGGGGCAGGGCCAGCAGACACGCCAGCGCCAAAGCGCCCCACACGCCCACACCATGGTCCTGGGCATCGAGCAGGCGGCCTGCCAGCAGCGGTGCCACTAGGGAGCTCAGGGCAAAGCACTGGCTGAACAGAGCCATCGCCAGGCCGCGGCTGGCCGCCGGGCTGAGCTCAACCACCGCTTCGGTGGCTGTGGGCAAAAACGCCGCAAGCCCTAGGGCCAGCGGCAGCTGGGCCAGCAGCACCAGCGGCAGGCTGGCGGCACGGCTGAAGGCACTCAGGGCCAGCAGCACAGCGCCCAGCACAAAGGCCTGCAGGCTCAGACGCAGGCCGCGCTGCACCGGTCGATCCGCCAGCCAGCGCCCCACGGGCCACTGCAGCAGCAGCAACAGCAGCAACTGAGCTCCAACCAGCAGAGCGCCGCTGCCCTCGGCCATCGGCGCGCGCGCCAGCCCCCCGCGCACCAGATCGAGCGGCAGGGCGCTTTGCATCAAAGCGGGCACAGCTGTCGCCACCACCGACACCAGCAGGATCGGCAGCAGCGGACCAATCCAGGCGCCAACGGGCAGCGGCGGTTCCACAGCCGCGCTGGAGGAGGCAGGTCTACCAGCAGCGGGCAAAGGGCGAGACAACAGCACAGCTGCCATGGCCGCCAGGCAGATCAGATCGACGCCATAGATGCCGCGAATCAGCCCCAGGGCTGCCAACAAAGCCCCAAGCAAAGCCCCCGCCGCGATGCCGGCAGCGTCGGCCGTGCGGGCCAGGGCATAGCCGCGGGGTGAGCCGCCAGGCGCGGACGTCAGCGACACCGCCAGCTCAATGGCTGGCCAGTAGAGCCCCATCGCCAGGCCAAGCAGCAGCTGCCCCAGGCTGTAGGCCAGCACGCTGCCTGCCGAGAACAACACCAGATCGCCCAACGCCGCGCTGGCCACCGCCATCAACACAGGTGTGGAGCTGGCCCGGCCGCGATCGAGCCATGCGCCACTGGCAAAACGGCCTGCGGTGCCGGCCAGGGCGGCCAGGGCCAGCCCCTCGGTCACGGCGGTGGCTGAAAACGCCCGGTGAAACACCAGCGGGGTCAGATACAGCACACCCCCCGCGCCAAACGAACCCACCAGGCGCACCAGCACCACACGGCGCAGCGACGCGGGAAACTGGCACCACCAGAGCCGTGACGTTCTGGCCATTGCCTGTGCCTGCTTCAACCGCCAGCCACCGATCACTTGGAGTTCTCGCCAGTCTGCTGCTGGCTGGGGCAACCCTGTCTGCAACCCCAGCACGCGCGGCTGAGGTGCTGGAGCTGCAGCTCGATGGCATGTCCATTCCGGTGAACCTTGAGCAGCTCCAGGCCTGGAGCAACGACCCCGAGCGCGAGCGCGGTGACCTGGCGGTCTGGCTCAACCTGCTGGAGCCCCGCAGCCGCCGCAACCTGGTGCAACTGCTCAACGCCCCGTTGCTTCAGGAAAAGAGCCTGGGCGAGCAGTTGCTCAACAGCTGGACTGGCGATCAACTGCTGGGTGAGGTGGCCGAACTGCTGCAACCCGAGCCAAGCAGCAACGCTGAGGCCTCAAGCGGAGCCGCCCTGCTGCGCCAGACCCTGGTCTCGTTGCTGAGCCGCGAGCGTCAGGTCACCACGCTGCAACTGCTGCGCGCGATCCCGAGCAGGCGGGTGAGCCTCAAGCTCGATGCCTTGCTCACACTGGCGGCCCAGTGGCGCGAGCAGCTGCTGCTGCAGCGAGCGGCCCTGCGGCAGTTGCACCAGCTGCAGCTGCCACTGCGGCAAAGCCAAGCGCTGAGCCTGAGCCAGACCAACAGCCGCGCCATGGTGGCTCAGGCGTTGACGGTGCCGCACCGCAGCGAACCGCTGCCGCTTGAGATCTGGCCCGCCGATCGCCCCCTGCAGGGCCCGTGGGTGGTGTTGATGCCAGGGCTTGGCGGCGATGGTGATCAACTCAGCTGGCTGGCCTCTGGCCTGGCGCGCTGGGGTTGGCCGGTGGTCGTGCTTGACCATCCCGGCAGCGACGAACGGGCGCTCAAGGCGTCCATGGTCGGCCTGCTGCCGCCGCCTGGGGCCGACAGCCTCGATGAGCGCCTTGCCGATGTGGCGGCCGTGGTGCAGGCCCAGCGCCGAGGAGCGCTGGGCGCCTTGAACGCGCCGGCTGGGGCCCCTGTTGTGCTGATGGGGCATTCGCTTGGCGGGCTCACGGCCCTGCTGGCCGCAGGCCTGCAGCCCGAAACGGGCCTGCAACAGCGCTGCAGCCATTCGCTCAAACGGCTGCCGTTGACGAACCTCTCACGCCTGCTGCAGTGCCAGTTGCCCCAGGAGCTGCCGCCCTTGCCCGCCGGCACCGAGGTTGCCGCGGTGGTGGCCTACAACGGCTTTGGCAGTCTGCTGTGGCCATCGTTTGGCACCAGCAGGCTGAAGCCACCGGTGCTGCTGGTGGGCGGCAGCTTGGATCTGATCACCCCACCGCTGAGCGAGCAGCTGGAGCTGTTTGCGCAGCAGCGTCATCCCCGCAGCCGCCTGGTGCTGCTGGAAGGAGGCTCCCACTTCTCACCGGTGCGGGTCGGCGCGCAGCAGGAGGCCCTCTTCCAACTCGGAGAAGACCTGGTCGGCATCAGCCCGCGCGGGGCGCAGGATCTGCTGCTGCCGCTGACGATCGAGTTTCTGCAAGGTCTCAAGCAACCGTTGCTGCTGAGCCCCCAGATCAGGCTGCAAAACGGCATTCGCGGCCATGTGCTCGATGCCCGCCAGGCCAGACGCTGGCGGGAGCGGATCAGAACTCCAGCCGCGGGTCCAGCAGTGCCACCAGCACATCAACCGTGACAGTCACGGCGACCACCAGGGCCGCAACCACCAGCACAATGCCCTGCACCAGCGGATAGTCGCGCTGGGCAATGGCCTCCTGCAGGCGTGCGGCAATGCCGGGCCACGAAAAGGTGACCTCAATCAACAGGGCACCGCCAATCAACGAGGCCACGGTGATGCCACTGATGGTGAGCACCGGCAGCAGGGCATTGGGCAGGGCATGCCGCACAATCAGGCGGCGCTCGCTGAGGCCGCGGCAGCGGGCTGCCTCGACGTAGTCAGAGGCCATGGCGCGGCGCAGATTGAGCCGCAGCGCATTGGCAAAGATGCCGCTCAGCAGCACCGCCAGGGTGCTGGCCGGCAGCACCAGGTGGCGCAGGGTGCCTGCCAAAAGCTGCCACTGCCCGCTGATGAGCCCCTCGCGCAAGCTGTCGAGCAGGTAAAAACCACTGCCGGCAGGCGGCAGCAGGGTGGGGGGGAAACGTCCTCCCACCGGCAGCCAGCCCAGCCACACCGCAAACACCAGCTGGGCCACCATCGCCAGCCAGAACGACGGCAGGGCATAGGTGCCGATGCCATACAGACGCGCCGCCAGATCGAGGCGCCCCTCGGCGCGGGCCATGCCGCTGAAGCCCACCGCCAGACCAACCACTGCCGCCAGCGCCAGCGCCACAGCCCCCAGCTCAAGGCTGGCTGGCAGGGTCTGACCGATCACCTCGGTGACGGGCTGCTGGTTGGTGAGGGTGAGGCCCAGATCCCCCTTGAGCAGCTTGATCAGAAAACCGCTGTACTGGCCCAGCAGCGTCTGATCCAGACCCAGCTGGGCGCGCAGTGCTGCCCGTGCTGCAGCCGGGGCGCGGGTGCCCAGTAGCGCATCAACCGGATCGCCAGGGGCCAGCCGCAGCAGCAAAAACACAAGCGTGGCCAGCAGCCACAGCATCACCGGCGCCAGGGCCAAGCGGGCCAGCACGTAGCGCAGCAGGCGGGCAGAGCGGCTCATGTGCGTCTGAGCTCCTGCAACACAACGCGGCCCGATCCATCAAAGCGGGGTCTGGCCAGCTCTGGCCGCACCCAGATGCGCGGCTGCACCAACCACAGCGGCAAATAGGGGCTGGCGTCAGCGCTTTGCCGCTGGATGCGCCGCACCAGCTCGAGCCGCTTCGGCCCTGTGATGGTGGCACTGCGCTGGAGCTCAGCCTCGAGGCCAGGGCGGCTCCAGAAGCTACCGCTCGAAGCGCTGCCGCCTTTGCGGCAGACGTACCCTGCGGCCTGCTCACAACCCAGCAACGGCACCAGATAGTTGTCGGCGTCCGGGAAATCGCCCATCCAATCGAGCACGATCAGCTGAAACGCCCCTTCGCCCAACAGGCGATAGGCGGTGGTGGTTTCCATGCCCTGCACTTTCAGCTCGACACAATCACCCAGGTCGCGCTGCAACAGCGCCTGCCAGGTGAGCGCAAACAAGCGGTCGCTGGGCACGTTGGAGCGAAAGGTCAGCTCAAGCGGCAGCCGCCGCGTGCCGCAGTAGCCGGCCTGGCGGTACAGCCGGCGCGCCGCGGCAGGGTCGTACGCGGGCCAGGGCTGAGGCATGCCGCCTGCAACCACCGGCGGCACCAGCCCCTGCAGCGGCGCCATCAGTCCCTGGCTGACCCGCTCAATCAAGCGGGTGCGATCGAGGCTGAGGGCCAGGGCCCGCCGCAGCAAAGGGTTGTTGAGCGGCGGCTGATCGCTGAGCACACTCAAAAAGACAATGTTGAGCGCCGGGCCTGTGGCCTGCACCAGCAGCCCTTGCTCGGCCTGCTGGTGCAGGGCCACCTGGTGATCGATTTCCAGGCTCTGGGAGAGCAGGCCGTCGACCTCGCCGCTCTGCAGGGCGCCAAACAGGGCCGTTGAGTTGCTCAGCGCAATCAGATCGAGCCCGTTGTTGGCAGGGGGGCGGCCCCAATAGCGCCCAAAGGGCTCGAGCCGCTGCTGCTGCGGGGTAAAAAAGGTGAGCCGGTATGGCCCAGTCCCCACAAAGCGATCACTGAGCTGGCGGCGGCTGTGGCGGCGATAGGCCGCCGGTGACAGCGGCGTCAGGTTGATGGCGCTCAGCAACTGCGGGATCGCGCCAAAGGGTTTGCGCAGGCGCAGCTCAAGGGTGTGGGAATCCAGGGCGCGCACACCCACCACCCGATCGCCCAGCAAGTAGCTGAGGGTGCCGATCGCCATGAAGCGCTCCAGGCTGAACACCATGGCGGCCGCATCAAACGGGGTGCCGTCGTGAAACACCACCCCACGCCGCAGCGGCACCACAACACGCAAGCCGTCAGCGCTGATGCTGGGCAGCTGCGCCGCCAGCCGCGGCTCGATGCTGCCGTCTGGGCGCACGGCGTAGAGCGGATCGCCGATCGCACTCAGCAACTGCATCGCCCCGATCGTCGAAGCACCAGCCGGATCAACGGTGTCGATCCGGTTGCGGCTGGCGACGATCAAACGATCAGGATCGCGGCGGCTCTGGCAGGCGCCCAACAGCACCAGCAGTGGCACCAGCGTGAGCAGCCACGCCAGAGCCGACCTGCCCAAGCGATGGCGCTGACCCAGATCGGGAGCATCCAAGGGCAAGAGCTACAGGGTGCGCAGGCAGGCAGCGACAGAATCAACCACCGGCAACGCTTCGATTGCCGCCAGCGCCTGGCGGAAGTTGGCTTCCTGCACCTCGTGGGTGATCACCACAATCTCGGCCTGGGTCGTGGCGCTGCCGCTGGGCGCCTGAAACTGCACGATCGACTGCAGCGACACGCCGGCATCGCCAAAACAGCTGCCAATGCGACCGATCACACCGGCCTGGTCGCTGGTACGCAGCCGCACATAGTTGCGGTGACGGGTCTGGGCAGGATCCACCAGCCGGCATGGGCGCCAGCCTCCTGCCGCCAGCAGCGGGTCAAGCGGGGCCGGTTGCTCGCTGGATCCGGCGCCGCTGACCTGGCGGATACCCGCGATGTTGAGAATGTCCGCCACCACCGCCGAGGCCGTGGGGCCAGCGCCAGCGCCGGGGCCGTAAAACATCACCCGACCCACCGGATCACCTTCGACCAGGATCGCGTTGTTGACCCCATGGACACCGGCAAGGGGGTGATCACGGGGCACCAGCGTCGGGTTGACACTGACATCGAGTTCAGCGATTCCCTCGGCTGTGGTGGCCACCTGCTCAGCCACAGCCAGCAGCTTGAGGCCATAACCCAGCTGGTCGGCGTAGGCCACATCACGGGCATCGAGGCGATCGATGCCCTGGGTGGGAATCGCACTGCGGGTGATCGAGCCGCCATAGGCAAGGGCCGCCAGGATGGCGATCTTGTCGGCGGCATCACCGCCCTGCACGTCAGCAGCCGGATCGGCCTCGGCGTAGCCCAGGCGCTGGGCGTCGGCGAGCACCTCGGCGTAGGCCGCACCCTCGTCGGCCATGCGGCTGAGGATGTAATTGGTGGTGCCGTTGATGATGCCGCTCACCCGGCTGATGCGGTTAGCACCTAGCGACTGCTTGAGCGGCTCAATGATCGGAATGCCGCCACCAACGGCCGCCTCAATCAGCACATAGACGCCGCGGGCCGCAGCTGCGGCAGCGATCTCCTCGCCGTAACGGGCGATCACCGCCTTGTTGGCCGTGACGACGGGCTTGCCGGCAGCGATGGCACGCAGGATCAAGCTGCGGGCCGGCTCGAGGCCGCCCATCACCTCGACAACAATGTCGACCGCCGGATCATCGACCACCGCTTCAGCGTCGGTGGTCAGCAGATCGGAGGCCAGTTCGATCGGCCTGGCGCGTTGCAGGTCTCTGACGGCCACCCGGCGCAGGGCCAGCTCGCCCACCAGCGGATGGCGTCCTTGCGGGGTCGCAAGGATCTGGGCCACACCAGCACCAACCGTTCCCAGGCCGAGCAGGCCGATGCCGATGGTCATGACAGGCACGCAGACATGGCGGCGATCCTAGAAATCGCCGGTGTTCGGCTCGAGCAGAGCCTGAGCCTGAGCCTGCATCATCTTGAAAATGTTGATGAAGCCGTTGGCCCTTGATGGGGTCAGGCTCGCCTGCAGCCCGGTCTGGGCCATGAACCCCGGGTCGATGGCCACTGCCTGGACCGGGGTGAGACCCTCGAGCCCCTTGATCAGCAGCGCCAACAGACCCTTGGTGATAGCGGCGTCGGAATCACCCTGCCAGTGCAGCCTGCCGTCGACCAGCTGCGCCACCACATACACCTGGGAGACGCAGCCCTTCACCTTGAAGGACTCCTGCCTGTACTCCTGAGCCAAAGGCTCAAGCCCCTTGGCCAGCCACAGCACATATTCGTAGCGCCGCTTGGGATCGCTGGTCCCCGCCAAGCGAGCAACGATGGCATCAAGCTCAGGGCTCCCCGTGGCGGCCATTGTCAGCGCCCGCGGCGGCGGTTGCAGCCCACCACCACAGCCCCAAGCAACAGCAGTGCCGAGGCTCCACTGGCGGCCAACAGAGCCGAGGCCGGCAAGACAGAACGCAGGCGGTGGCCCAGCTGCCCAGCTCCCGCTGCCGGCAGGGGCAACTCGAGATAGTCGCGGTGGCCAGGCCCTTGATCGACCCTGACCTCCCAGGAGGCATCGACCGCATCGGGCAGCGCAAAGCGCAGCTGGCCCTCGGCGTCAGTGCTGCCCAAGGCGAGCGAGGCTCCAGAGGGTGAAACCAGGGAAACCTGAGCGCCGGCAGCAGGCATACCCGTGCTGAAGCGGCTCTGCAGCTCGAGGGTTCGGTTGAGCCCAGCCATGCGCTCAAGACTGCTCTCAAGCGCGTGGGCCAAGGTGGGCGCCGGGCTCAACACGGAGGCCGCCGTCAGGCCACTGGCAACCGCCAGCAGCAGAGCAGCTCGTCGAGGCGTCAGGAGGCTTTCCAACGGCTTTGTGGGGTCTTGCCGGCCTGCACCATGTGCACCATCGAGGTGACCATCATCGAGAGAGCGCCAGTGCTGCCGCCGCGGCTCTGCAACTCAGCGGCCAGCACGCGCTCAGGCCCGCTCAGGGCAGAGGGCTGCTCATGATCAGCGGCTTGTTGAGCAGGGCGCATCGACACCGGCAACCTTGAACACTGAATGATCCTGGCAAACAGGCCCAAGCGCTGCGCGGCGATGTGAACGGTTTGTCAAAACCGCGGTGGCGTCAACCAGTGCAAACCCTGCTCATCAAGCCAGCCATCAAAGGGCACATCCCACGGATCGGCGGGTAGCCCCTCGCTCACACAGGCCGCTGGCAGCACAGCCAGGGCGGGCACCGCGCGCCAGGCGGGTTCGCTGCGCAAGCGGTCATACCAGCCGCCGCCTGAACCGAGCCGCACGCCGCGCCGATCGATGGCCAGGGCCGGTACCAACAGCAGTGCCAGCTGCTCAGCTCGGAGCAGCTGCATCGAGGGCAAGGGCGCTGGAATGCCGCACTCGTCTGGGGCGAGCTGCTCAGCAGGCTGCCAACTGCGGTAATGCAGTTGGCCCGCTTCGACCACGGGCAACGCCAGCGGGCTGCCGAGCTGCTGCAAGGTGCTGCGTAGATCAGGCTCTGATCCCAGCGGCCAGAACAGCCCCAAATGCCGACCACCAGCTGAACGCGAGCAAGCTGCAAGCCAAGCGCAAAGCGACTGCTCCAGCGCCTGCTGCAGGCCTGCAACGTGTTGCCGGCGCACCTGACGAAACCCCTGGCGCAGAGCCGCTTTCACCGCTGGAACCAACCGGTCAGGGCCACGGCCAGGGCATCGGCGGCATCGTCAGGCCGGGGCGGCTCGGTGAGATCGAGCTCGCGCATGACCGCCTCGAGCACCTCGTCTTTGCGGGCATGGCCCGATCCAGCCAGGGCCAGCTTGATCTGCATCGGAGGAAACTCCACCACAGGCACCGCAAAACGGGCCAGGGTCATCATCACCACCCCGCGCGCCTGCACCACCGCGATCGTGGTGCTGGAGCGATAGAAGAAAAATTTCTCCACGGCTGCCAGCTGGGGCCGCCAGGTTCGCAGCAGCACCCGCAGATCGCGAGCGATCTCCACCATGCGCTCACCCTCGGGGCGGCCCGCATCGGTGCGAATGATCCCGCAATCAAGCAGCCGCTGCTGACGGCCCTCGACCTCGATCACCCCATAGCCGACTCGGGCCAGGCCAGGGTCGATACCGAGGATGCGCACCAGATCTGGTCTCAGGCAGCCAGAGCCAGCTCAAAGGCGCTGCGGTCGCTGGCTTCAGGCCGCTCAAACACCTTGCAGAACACTTTGACCACCCGGTCTCCGGAATCGATCTGCTCAAGCGGGTCCTTGCGCAGGCGGTGGCGTAGGCAGCAGGCCACCACCCGCGCCACGTCGTCTTCTGTGACCTCGGTGCGGCCTTCAAAGGCGGCCAGGGCGCGGGCGGCGCGATTGGTGACGATGTCGCCGCGCAGGCCATCGACATCGAGCTCGCCGCAGATGGCGCTGATGCGAATGCGCAGGTCGTCATCGATCTGCACCTGAGCCAGGCGCTGCTGAGCGTCGACCACACGCGCCTGCAGGGCATCCTGATTGCCTTGCACAGCGTTGTTAAAGCCGTCGGGATCGTTGTCGAAGGCTGTGCGCTGATCCACCACCTGCACGCGCAGCTCGGGGTCACGCACGGTGCGCACCTCGACGCTCATGCCAAAGCGATCGAGCAGCTGCGGTCTGAGCTCACCTTCTTCAGGGTTGCCCGAGCCGATCAGCACAAAGCGGGCCGGGTGGCGCACGCTGACGCCCTCGCGCTCAACGGTGTTCCAGCCCGAAGCAGCCGAGTCGAGCAGCACATCGACCAGGTGATCGTCGAGCAGGTTGACCTCATCGACGTACAGCAGGCCGCGGTTGGCCTTGGCCAACAGGCCCGGTTCAAAGGCCCGTACACCCTCACTGAGGGCTTTTTCAATGTCGATGGTGCCGCAGAGACGATCTTCGGTGGCGCCCAGGGGCAGATCGACCATCGGCACCTGGCGCGGCTCGGTGTGCAGCTGCTCGCCGCGGCCCAGGCGCTCGCGCACCTCAGCGCTCTGCAGGTCTGGATCGCTGGGCGAGCTGTTGTACGGGTCACCTGCCACCACGTCGATCTCGGGCAGCAAATCAGCCAGAGCGCGGATCGTGGTCGATTTGCCGGTGCCCCGGTCACCCATGATCATGACCCCGCCGATGCGGGGATCGATCACGTTGAGCAGCAGGGCCAGCTTCATCTCCTCCTGGCCGACGATGGCGGTAAAGGGGAAGACCCGGCGCTGGCGGGCTTGGGTCACGGCTGGCTCAATGCAGGGGCTGGGGGCGATTGTTTCACAGGCTCAACAGGCAACAGGCTGAGCACCTGCGGCGGGGTGGCATCAGCCGGGTAGATCAGCCGCACCCGCAGCTGACGCTCGGCGCCCGGAGCGAGCGTCACCGTGCCCAGAGCGGGACCCTGCTGCCCGTTGCGCAGCACCAGGTGGAAGCCCTGGCGACCTGCAGGACGGCCAGCGGGGCCATCGAGACCACTCACCTCGACCGTGCCGCGGAACATCACGGCACGCGAAGGGGTCGTCAAAAACCGCAAGCCACCCGAGTTCTGGTCGCTTTTGAGTGGTGCCTCAAAGGCGAGCTGCAAGCTCACCGCTCTCGTGCTGGTGTTGCGCAGCGGCAGGTTGAGGTCGTATTCGACCCCGTAATTGCCATGGGCCGCCCAGGCGGTGCCTGGGTAGAAGAGCGCTAGATCGGCGGTCTGCACCTGGCCTGTGCCCAGGGTGCCGCGCTCCAGCGAGGCAATCGGCCAGGAGATCGGGGCCCGATCGGTGCTCAGGTAGGGCTTGCCGGGATCGGTGATACGCCCGCTCCAAACGCTGCCTTTCTGCACTCCACTGACCCGCGAATACACCATGGCCCCGGGTGCGCCTTTGGGGCTGGCTTTGTGCTCTTTGGGGCTGAGCGGCCCATCGAGCAGGGCTGCCCAGGTCTGCGGTGGGGGCGGCTGATCGTTCGGGCCAAAAGCCGCCAGTACTGCCAGCGACAGTGGCCCATCGCTCTGCAGCCGCAGCTGCAGGTTGCGCCCGTTGAGCAGCGGATCAAGCCCCCGCACCGGAATCGGCAGCACCAGCAGGGTGCTCAGCTGGGCAGGGAGCAGGGTCCAACTCTGCGGCAGCAGCGGACTGCGCTGGCGAGAGAGCAACTCGGTTGCCACGCGACTGCCCGGGCCGGCATACACCGGCGTCATCCCCTGGCTCAGCAGGGCCGGCAGGGGCAAAAAGGGGGCACCGGGCTGGGCTGGATCGAGCGATTGCGACAGCGCCGTCGCGCCTGCCAGCAACTTGAGCGCCACAGGCTTGTCACCACGCGGCTCCGCCACCACAGCAAGCCAGAGCGTGGAATCCAGGCTCTCGGGCTTGCCTGCAAAGACGTGATGGCTGAACAGATCGAAGCGTCCGCTCAGCGGCACGTTCAGATGGGCATCGCTGACGCCGCGGCCCTTGCCATCAAAGCTCGACAGCAAGATGCCCGGCGCTGTGATCAGCTCGGGGTTGTTGTCGTTGATCACGAGCACCTGATCAAGCCCACCGGGCAGCGGCGCCACCGCCTGCTGCCTCAGCGACGGCTGGGGAGCAGGGCTGCTGGGCTGGGCCTGGGCCTGCGCAGGCAGCAGCGCCAGGGCTGCAAGCAACGGCAGGGTGCGCGTTCTCATCAGCGTCGTCCAACCAGGGTCTTGGCGACTTCAGCGGCCATGGCGCGGATCAGGTCGGTGGAGCGAGGGTCATTGAACGGGCCTTTGACCATTAGCGCCAGCACGGCGCGCTGACCGGTCGGCAACTGGATCAGGGCCGCATCGGCGTAGGCGATGCCGATATCGCCGGTTTTGTTGTAGGCACTGATGCCAAAGCTCAGCAGCTCGCTATCAGGATCGGCTGCGTCCTTGCCGAGACCCTGCAGCAGACCCAGCGGAATCAGCGTGTTGGTGCGCGAGCTGCCCATGATCTGGCGGAACAGATCACGGGCTCTGGGGCCCAGTTTTTCGCCGGTATCCACCAGAGCAATCGTGCGCGCCAGATCCTTGCTGCTGGTGGTGTTGGTGCCGCCCAAATCGGGCAGCCAATTGTTGATCACCGTGGCGCTCAGGCCCAGGGCGGCAAAGTCCGCATTGAGCGCCTGTTTGCCGCCCAAGCGCTTGATCAACAGATTGGTGGCGGTGTTGTCGCTGACCCGGATCATTTCAGTGGCCGCCTCGAACACTGGGAAGCGCGTGCCCACCGGCCGGCTGGCCATCCAGCCGGCGCCGCCGCCGACAACCTCTTTGGTCATCGCCAGCGGTTCGCTCCAGCGCAGCTGGCCGGCGTCGTAGGCATCGAGCGCTACCAGCAGGATCGGGGTCTTGATCGAGCTGGCAGCAGGCAGGGGCAACTCGCTCTGCAGCTGGGCAAAACGGCCGTCATCCAGCACCAGCAGGTAGCCCGAGACGGTCAAATCCTTCTGGGCTGCGGCCAGGCGCTGCCACTGCTGGGAGAGGGCCGTGATCTCGCTGCGGGGTTCAAAACGCCCCACTTGGGCCCGCCCAGCGGCACTGTTGCCGCCAAAGCCAGGCGCAGGAGTCTCAGGGGCTGGCTGGCTGGCCGCCCCCAGGGCCAGGCGCGGCGCCAACAGGCGCAGGGTGGTGCCGGCGATCACCCCCAAGCCAGCACCGACCACAACGAGCCTGAGCACCAGCTGCAGCGGCGCCATCCAGGGGCGTTTGGCGGGGCGGGGCGAGCGGGCGGGCGGCACCGACGATCAGCAGGGTCCCCGACGCTAGGAGGTCTGGGCGTCCCGTCTAGAGGCCCAGCGGCACTGGCGGACCATGCCGCGCAGCAGGGCCACCTCGTCAGCCTCTAAGCCAGCGCGCTGCAGCAGGGCGCGCAGCTTGGCCATGCGAGCTGCTGCGGTGTGGGGGTGCAGAAAACCCACCTCAAGCAGCAGCTCTTGGGCATCGCTGAGCATGGCCTCAACAGCACCACGCTCGGCCAACACCTGGCCTTGGCTGCTGTGGAGCTGGCTGCTCTGGAGCTGGAGAGGTGGCTGCTCCGCAAGCAGGGCCTGGTGCAGGCCGTGCAGCACCACCGCAACCGCATGGGAGAGGTTCAACGAGGCATAGGCGGGCCCGGTGGCGAGCTGCAACAGGCAGCCGGCCTGCAGCAGTTCGGCGGCGCTGAGACCGCGATCCTCGCGGCCAAACACCACAGCCAGTGGACTTTGGCCTTGAACAGGTTGGCTTAGCAGCCAGTTCACCGCAGGCGCCAGATCGTGCACGGGCAGGGGGTCACCCTCGCCGCGGCCGCTGGTGGCCACCACGGCGCGGCAATCGCACAGAGCAGCGCTCAAATCGCTGAACACAGGCGCCGCGTGCAGCAGGTGGGCGCCATGCACGGCCATGCGCAAGGCCTCAGGGCCCAGGTGATCGCAGCGTGGCGCCACCAGACGCAGCTCAATGGCCAGCTGCGGTCCGCTGAAGTTGGCGCACAGCCGCGCCACACTGCCGACATTGAGCGGCCCTGCTGGTTCGACCAGCACCAGGGCCAACTGGCGCGCGGTGGGCTGCGCCGGTGCGCTCAAACCAGACTCTGCAAATAGGCCAACAGATCTGCCATGGCCTGTGGTTCCGGTTGAAAGCGGGGCATGGGCGGGGTGCGCCCACTGACCACCTGCTGAATGAGCTGGCGATTGGTCTTGCGCTGGGCCACGCCATGCAGGTTGGGGCCCACCAGACCCTGACCGGCAATGCCATGGCAGCCGGCGCAATTGAGCAGGAACAACCGCGCGCCGTTCTCAGCCGAACCGCTCAGCTCCAGGGTGCTGCGGGTGTAGGGATCGCTGCGCGCCGCTGGCAGCACCAGCAGCACCAGCACGATGCAGGCACCGGCAAAGGCCACGACCAGGGCCGCCACCAGGGTGCGGCGGCTGGCCTGCGGTAGAGCTGGGGCAGAAGGACTGGTCACAAATCTCCAGATCGCATCGCAGTAGTGGCCCTGCCCATGAAAGAATGGCCGGGCGCCAAACGCGACAGTCTCCCCATGATCGAACCCCTGCTCTGCGGCATCGTGCTCGGTCTGATTCCCGTGACGTTGTTAGGGCTGTTCATGGCCGCCTGGAATCAGTATCGCCGCGGCAGCCTGCTCGACAGCTGAGCAGCAGCAAGGTGGTGCCGCCATAACGGCGCTGATCCAACAGCTCCCAACCCCTGGGCAGCTCGGGGATTTGATCGCTCGCGCACTCGAGCACCAGCAGCCCATCAGGACTGAGCCAGTTGCCCTGGCCGATGGCGTCAGCCACCGGTGCGTACAGCCCACTGGCGTAGGGAGGATCGCAATAGATCAGATCAAACGTCTGCGGGCTCGGGCCTGTTAGGGATCCATCTGTGTTGCGCAGGAACTGGAGCACCTCACGCCCATGCACCTGCCAGATTCCGGCTGAGGGCCCAATACCTGTAGCCACCGCCGTCAGATTGGCGCGCACCAGCTGGGCAAGACGGCGGTCCTGCTCAACCGCGACCACCGCAGCCGCAGCGTGTTGCAGAGCTTCGCAGGCCATCACGCCGCTACCGCTGCATAGATCGAGCCAGCGGCAGCCAGCCAGCCTGGAGGCCAGCATGTTGAAGACCGCCAACCGCACCCGCGACGGGGTCGGCCGGGCCCGATCACCCGCAGGGCTGATCAGCTTGCGGCCACCACTGAGGCGCAGGCTCACAGGGAGGCCAACCAGTTGAGCCAGCGCCGCAGCATGGCTTCGCCACTGACGCCTGATTTTTCTGGATGAAACTGGCAGGCACCAACACTGCCCTGCCAGACCGCAGCGGTGATGACATCACCGGCAAAGCTGACCTGGGCCGTTGTACAGGCTGGATCAGCCGGCACAGCGGCAAACGAGTGCACGAAATACATCCACGCCTCAGGAGCCTGATCCGGCAGCAGCGGACTGGGCACCGCCGGTTGCAGAGGCTCCCAGCCCATGTGGGGGATGGGAAACCCCTGGCGGCGCGGCAGGGCCCGCACCCGCCCGGCCAGAATTCCCAAGCCAGGGGCATCTCCTTCATCGCTGCCTTCAAACAGCAGCTGCAGTCCCAGGCAGATCCCCAGCAAGGCCCCACCGGCAGCACACCACTGCTGCAAGGGTTGGACCAGATCAGCACTGCGGAGCTGGGCCATGGCCGGATCAAACGCACCGACCCCTGGCAGCACCAGGGCGCTGCAGGCAGCGAGATCGGCAGGGCCATGGACCAGCGTCACCTCGGCATCAAGGCGCTCGAAGGCTCGCTGCACCGAGTGCAGATTGCCCATGCCGTAGTCGATCAGGCCGATCCGGCTCATGCCTTGGCTGTGCGCAGCTGACGTTCCCCAGGATGCTGCAGCGCCGAGCAGGGGGCGAGATCGAGGCCATTGAGATGGTCGATCAGCTGATACAGCCGTCCGATGCGTCTCTTGTTGAGGTGGAAGCGCAGGCAGGGGTAGAGACGTCCGGTTTCATCGCAGCTCTCGCCTGCGGTGATCTGTCCTTCGGCGACCAGATCGGCAAAGCTCACGTTGATGCGCTGCAGGTCGTCCTGCGGCACCGCGGTGTGCAGCAGCAGCTCCAGCCGGTCCTCACCGGGCTGGGCAGTGTGAAAGACCCGGTAAAACCGACTGATCAGGGCCATGGCGCTTTGCGCGTCGCTGGCTTCGAGCAACAGCGAAGGATCTTCTGGCGAGATCAGGCCCTGCGCCGCCAACCCCTGCTGCACATCACGCTGCCAGCCGCGCCAAAAGGGATTCTCAGCAGGCGCCAGCAACACCAGCGGAATCGGCCTGGTGCGTCCGGTCTGGATGAGGGTGAGCGCTTCAAAGAGCTCATCGAGGGTGCCGAAGCCCCCAGGCAACACCACCAAGGCATCGCTCTCGCGCAGAAAGAACAGCTTGCGGGTGAAGAAGTAGCGGAAATGCAGCAGCCGGCCCAAAGGGCCGCTCACATAGCGGTTGGCATGCTGCTCAAACGGCAGATCGACATTGAGACCAAAGCTCGACTCCTGACCAGCACCGCGGTTGGCGGCCTCCATCACCCCGCCGCCTGCGCCGGTCATGACCGCAAAGCCGTGCTGCACAGCTTCTGCGGCCAGAGCTGTGGCCAAGCTGTAACAAGGATCGTCTGGCGCCGTGCGCGCGGAGCCAAAAACCGTGACTTTGCGGATGCTTCGGCTCTCGCGAAACATCTCAAGGCCATCGCGCAGATCGGCCAGGGCATCGCTGATCAGACGCCAGGCTTCTGCTTCGTTCTCATGGTGGCTGATCTCCAGCAGGGCAACCACAGCGCGCTCGATCTGGCGCCGCTGCGGATGCCCCTGCAGAGACGCCGCAAGCACATCCAGTGGACTCTGCCCTGCGCAGAAACTCAACGATGGCGTTTGACTGCTCAGGGCGCGTGTGGTTCAGAGAACCTTGCTGATGGTGCTCGAGAGGGTTGTCTTGGGCACGGCACCGACAACGGTGTCGACCTTCTGACCACCCTTGAAGATCATCAGGGTCGGGATGCTGCGAATCCCGTACTGGCTGGCGACGTTGGGGTTTTCGTCGGTGTTCAGCTTGAAGACCTTGATCTTGCCTTCAAATTCTTTGGCGATCTCATCGACGATCGGGGCCACCATGCGGCAAGGGCCGCACCAGGGGGCCCAGAAATCAACCAACACGGGCACATCACTCTTGAGCACGTCTTGCTCGAACGAAGCGTCGGTGACGGCGGCGGCGCTGGACATCCTTGACGGGAACTGGGTTCCGGGAATCTAGCAAGGTTTTTGAGCGCGACCAGTGCCGGCAACAAGCCGTTGCAGGGAGCGCCGAGAAGACAAAAGGCCCGGACGCGCCGGGCCGGGGGTGTGAGGAGTGTGCGAGCCGTAGCCCCCACACTTCAACGATAGGGGCTTACTTGCCCATGCCCAGTTGCTGGGCTTTTTGATACACCTTGCCCTCGGTGAGCAGCGACGGCGCTACCACCACTTCGACCTGCTGCATCTCCTTGAGATTGCGCGCCCCGAGGGTGCCCATCGAGGTCTTGATGCAGCCAAGCAGGTTCTGGGTGCCGTCATCCAACGAGGCAGGCCCGCGCAGGATCTTCTCGAGAGAGCCGGTGGTGCCGACGTTGATGCGTGTTCCTCGGGGTAACACCGGGCTTGGGGTCGCCATGCCCCAGTGGAAACCGCGGCCAGGAGCCTCGGCTGCACGGGCAATCGGCGAGCCGATCATGACGGCATCAGCGCCGCAAGCCAGACACTTGCAGATGTCACCACCGGTGACGATGCCGCCATCGGCCACGATCGGCACGTAACGGCCGCTCTCACGCTGGTAGTCATCGCGGGCAGCCGCACAGTCGGCCACTGAGGTGGCCTGCGGAATGCCAATGCCGAGCACACCGCGGCTGGTGCAGGCGGCGCCAGGGCCGATGCCCACCATCACGCCGGCAGCGCCGGCACGCATGAGCTTGAGAGCCACGTCATAGGTGACGCAGTTGCCGATGATCACCGGCACGCCAAAGTCACGGCAGAGCGCCTCAAGATCGAGGCTCTGCTGGCCTTCGGGGCCGATGTGCTCCGTGCTGACCACCGTGGCCTGCACAAAGAACAGATCCGCACCGGCTTCAGCGATGGCCTTGCCGAACTTGAGGGCGGCCACTGGTGTGGCGCTGACAGCCGCGATGCCGCCGCGCTGTTTGATTTCGGCAATCCGCTTGCGAATCAGGTCTTCGCGAACCGGCTGGCTGTACAGCTCCTGCATGAGCGGCACGAACTCGTCTTTGCCCACAGCAGCAATGCGATCGAGTGCCGGATTCGGATCGTCATAACGGCACTGAACGCCCTCGAGGTTGAGCACGCCCAGAGCTCCCTGTTTGGTGAGCTCAACGCACATGCCCACATCGACAACGCCATCCATGGCGCTGGCAATGATCGGAATTTCACGGCTCACCCCGCCCAGGGTCCAGCTGCTGTCGGTGACCGCAGGATCGACGGTGCGCCCGCCAGGCACCAGGGCGATTTCGTCGATGCCGTAGGCGCGGCGAACGGTACGGGAGCGTCCGAGCTGAATGGTCACCGGGTCAGGAAGCATTCGGACCACGGTATCAACCGAACACGCTTTGCCCTGCCCTTAACCCCGCTGCCAGATGCCTCGCCAACGGGTCTGCCAAGCAGCCAGGGTCTGGTCGCGCTCGCTCCGCTTGAGCAAATGGCCTGCGGTAAAACGCAGCGCCCAGACCAGTCCGACCAGCTCGAGCCAACCGCTCAAGGTGGGCACCGAGGCGATCGCTGCCAGCAGGGCTGCGTAAACCTTCAGCACAACAACAGCCGCCAGCAGCCAGGCCGCCACCAACAAGGGTGGTTGCAGCTGAGCCCACAGCCGCGCAGGCTCCACGCTGCTCAGCAGCAGCGACAGGCGCTCGACCAGCAGGTGCCACTCACCACCCTCGTTGCGCCGGGGATCGGCGGCGGCAACGGGGTCGTGCTGCATGGAGCTGATCGCAGTGCTTGGTGGAGCTTAATCAGCTGCGGTGCAGGCTTTTTAAGGATCAAACGGCCGCAGAGCGGGCGTGCTGGGCAGCGGATGCAACGGCAGCTGCAGCGGAAAACGGTTCTCAAGCAGAGCCGTCCGCAGATGCTCAGCGGCTGCTTCAGCCAGCCTGGGACTGTGGGCTGGGGCACAGCGCAGCGTGCGCTCCTGAACACGTGCGACACCGCTATGAAGCTGCGCGTAGCTCAGTGACCCCAGCTGCGGCTTGACCCGTCTTGGCACCGCCAGATCGAGCACGGGTGCCTGCAGGGCATCGTTGCCTGCCGCGGCCTGTGCAGCCGCCGCGCGGGTCAGCAGCATCACCGGCGCCGCGATCGTGAGCAAGAGCCCGGCGCCATGGCCTTCGAGGTAACAGGCACGAACGACCTCAGGCTGAAGCTGCTGCAAATCGACCGCGACGGCGGCGCAGGCACCAGGCACGCGCGCATGGCCACTGGCCTGACGGCGGGCGCCTGGGTGATGACCACTGCCCGCGCCCAGCACCCAGCCCAAACCGCCCCCCACCAGCACAGGCGAGCCAGCACCAAGTTGCGACAGTGCCGGCATCGTTAGACCAATGCTGCCGGCACCGGCGCAGCTGTAGAGAGCCGAGACCAAAGGACCGAGCAAGGGGCCATAGCCGCTGCGCAACAAGCCATCAGCACTGTTGACCGCAACGATGCCGTTTTCACAGATGGCGCGGTGCAGCAGCAGACGTGCCACACCAAAGTCGCCGAGGCGGGCCTCGCCGCTGAGCTCCTGCCTGGGCTGCAAGGCGGTTGGTTCGCCAAGCCCCTGCAGCGGCAGCGCCTGAGCGGCCAACAGGTCAACCAGCACCTGCGCTCCACTGCGGCGCGCAGGGTCTCCCAGGGCGCCGCCCAAAGGCAGCACCAGCTCACCGCCAGAGCCAGCCGCCTGGGCCGCCACCCCACCGAGTTGCAGCTCCTTGAAGCGAATCGGTGGATCGCAGGGCCCAAGCGTGAGCAGCACGCTGCCTTGATCGCTGAGCACGGTGTCAGCCGCCGCAACCACATCGGTCTGCTGATAAGCCGCATCGAGACCTTGAGCCTGCACCAGCTCGCGAAACTCAGAGGCCGTGCGCACCTGCAGATCACCGTCGCTCTGCTTCTGCTGCAACACCTGAAGGCAGCGCTCCTCACTCCCACCTGAACCAGGACGGCTGGCGCTCATGGTTCACAGACCCGCAGCTGACGAGTGAGCCAGCAACAAAGTGCCAGCTCGCAAGGGTTTCGGTAAGATGGGTCTTGATGAGGACGTTGTCGCATGGCGGATCCAACCGGACCTGAACCTTCCGGCGAATCCGGCAGCGATCCCAGCTCCAGGGTCATTCAGACCGACCTCCGCAACGAGATGTCGCGCTCCTATCTGGAGTATGCGATGAGTGTGATCGTGGGCCGGGCCCTGCCCGATGCCCGCGACGGTCTCAAGCCGGTGCATCGCCGCATCCTCTATGCGATGTATGAGCTGGGCCTCACCAGCGACCGGCCTTACCGCAAATGCGCCCGTGTGGTGGGTGAGGTGCTGGGTAAGTACCACCCTCACGGCGATACGGCGGTGTACGACGCCCTGGTGCGCATGGCCCAGGACTTTTCGATGCGCATGCCCCTGATCGACGGGCATGGCAACTTCGGCTCAGTGGACAACGATCCACCAGCGGCGATGCGATACACCGAGTCGCGGCTGCAGGCGCTGACCACCGACAGCCTGCTCGAGGACATCGAGGCTGAAACGGTCGACTTCGTCGACAACTTCGACGGCTCCCAGCAGGAGCCGACGGTGATGCCGGCGCGCATCCCGCAGCTGCTGCTCAACGGCTCCTCAGGAATCGCCGTGGGCATGGCGACCAACATTCCGCCCCACAACCTGGGCGAGCTGATCGATGGCCTGCTGGCCCTGATCGCCAACCCCGAGATCACCGATCGGGAGCTGATGGCGATCATTCCTGGACCTGACTTCCCAACCGGGGGGCAGATTTTGGGGCGCAGCGGCATCCGCGAGACCTACACCACCGGCCGCGGCTCGATCACGATGCGCGGTGTGGCAGCGATCGAGACGATCGAAGCCGCGGGGCGTCCCGATCGCGACGCGGTGATCATCACCCAGTTGCCCTATCAGACCAACAAAGCCGCGCTGATCGAGCGCATTGCCGAACTGGTCAACGACAAGAAACTCGAGGGCATCGCCGACATTCGCGACGAATCGGATCGCGATGGCATGCGCATCGTGATTGAACTGCGCCGCGACGCCTACCCCCAGGTTGTGCTCAACAACCTGTTCAAACTCACCCCCCTGCAGAACAACTTCAGCGCCTACATGCTGGCGCTGGTGGGCGGCGAGCCGATCCTGCTCACCCTGCGCAAGATGCTCGAGGTGTTTCTCGATTTCAGAATCGAGACGATCGAACGGCGCACGCGTTACTTCCTGCGCAAGGCCGAAGAGCGCGATCACATTTTGCTGGGCCTGCTGCTGGCGCTCGATCAGCTCGACCCGATCA
Source organism: Prochlorococcaceae cyanobacterium (assembly GCA_049421025.1). Taxonomy (GTDB): domain Bacteria; phylum Cyanobacteriota; class Cyanobacteriia; order PCC-6307; family Cyanobiaceae; genus RGUW01. The sequence goes on from JBMSMG010000003.1 coordinate 23,546, forward strand.
TCGCGTTGATCCGAGCGGCATCGGACACCGCCACAGCGCGCCAACAGCTGCAGGAGCGACACGGCCTCAGCGAAATCCAGGCTGACGCCATCCTGCAGATGCAGCTGCGGCGCCTGACGGCTCTTGAAGCCGACAAGATCCGCCTCGAGCACGAGGATCTGGTCGCCAAGATCGCCGACTACAAAGACATTCTTGGCCGGCGCGAGCGGGTGCTGACGCTGATCACCGAAGAGATCGGCGCGATCCGCAACCGCTTTGACTCGCCCCGGCGCACCGAAATCCTCGACATCGAGGGCGGGCTCGAAGACATCGACCTGATCGCCAACGAGCGCTCGGTCGTCATGCTCACCGAGAACGGCTACCTCAAACGGATGCCGGTCAATGAATTTGAGGCCACCAGCCGCGGCACCCGTGGCAAAGCCGGCACCCGCAGCCAGGGCGAAGAGGCGGTCAAGCTGTTCATCAGCTGCAACGACCACGATTCGCTGTTGCTGTTTTCAGATCGCGGCGTGGTGTACACGGTGCCCGCTTACCGCGTGCCGATTTCAAGCCGCAGCGCCAAGGGCACACCGATCGTGCAGCTGCTGCCGATCCCCCGTGAAGAGCAGATCACCTCGCTGCTGGCGGTGAGCGAATTTGCCGAGGACGCTGTTCTGGTGATGCTCACCAGCGGCGGCTACATCAAACGCACACGCCTGTCGGCCTTCGCCAACATTCGCTCCAACGGCCTGATCGCCATTTCCCTGGAAGAGGGCGACGCGCTCACCTGGGTGCGCCTGGCACAACCCGGCGACAGCGTGCTCATTGGCTCGCGCAACGGCATGACCATTCACTTCAGGCTCTCGGACGACGAGCTCAGGCCCCTGGGCCGCACCGCCCGCGGCGTGCGCGCTATGAATCTGCGCGCTGGTGATCAGCTGGTGAGCATGGACGTGCTGCCGGTGGAGCTCGCCGATCGGGTTGAGGTCAGCGCAGGTTCGAGCGATGACGAGTCCGATAGCGAGGCTGACGGCGACGAGGTGGCTGCCAGCGACGGTCCCTGGGTGCTGGTCGCCAGCGCCAGCGGCCTGGGCAAGCGGGTCCCGGTCGATCAGTTCCGCCTTCAGAAACGGGCCGGCATGGGGCTGCGCGCCATGAAGTTCCGCCGCGAGGGCGACGTGCTGGTGGGTCTCAAGGTGCTCGGCGCCGGCGAAGAGCTCCTGCTGGTGAGCGAGCGCGGCGTGATTGTGCGCATGAAGGCCGATGCGATTCCTCAGCAGTCGCGCGCGGCCACCGGAGTCCGCCTGCAGAAGCTCGACAGTGGTGATCATCTGAGCGAAGTGGTGCTAGTGCCACCGGCTCCAGAAGAGGAGCTCGGCGAACCTGTGGAGGCTGACGCCTCAGGCGAGCCCGAAACCTGATCTGCCCAAAAGTCCCACGGGCCCAACCTCTGCGATGGCCGTTGCTACAAGCCAAGCTCCCCAGGCGGGGGATGCCGGCTCAACACTTTGGAGATGCCAATCGGCTGACGGCAGCATCAGCTCACAGAGGCCCAAAGACGGCAGTGCCCACTTCCTTGATGTGTGCTTCAGCGCCGATGCCCATGCACAACGAACCCTTGTCGATCTGGAGCTGTTGGGCCCCAGCCAGGGAAGGCAGCTGCAGACGGGCCAACACGCATTGACGGTGGGCGCCGATCTTGAGCACTACATCCTTGAAGCAACAGAGATTCAGGCCAACAACCGCATGCGCCTGACCCTTGAGATTGCCACGTGATGGCGATCCTGCTGAAGCAACAGCCCGAGATAGATGTGCTGGTGGTCGGCGGCGGACCAGCCGCCCTGTGCATCAGTTCAGCACTGGCCGAGCAAGGGGTTGCCGTTGGGGTCCTGAGCAAGACAGATCGCCGCGCAAGCTGGCCCAACACCTACGGCATCTGGGGCCAAGAGGTTGATGAACTCGCCTTGGGACATCTGCTAAGCCACCGCTGGTCCAACACGGTGAGTCACTTTGGCCGGGGCCCAGTGGCGCACGGACGTGACTACGGATTGTTCGAGAAAACTAAGCTTCAAGAACACTGGTTGAGCATCACAGAGAGCCGCACTGTGCACTGGTGGTGCGATGAAGCCACAGGCATCGAGCACACCAGAGGCAGCTCAACGGTGCAGACGCGAACGGGCCAAGCCATCCGTGCGCGGCTGGTGGTCGATGCCAGCGGCCACCAGCCTGTGTTGATCAAACAGCCTCCGCAAAGCCGTGTAGCCGGCCAAGCCGCCTATGGGCTGGTTGGACGTTTCAGCCAACCACCGATCGAACCTGGTCAGTTCGTCTTCATGGACTACCGCAGCGATCACCTCGATGCAGATCAACGCTTGCGGGCCCCGACCTTCCTCTATGCCATGGATCTGGGTGATGACGTCTACTTTGTTGAGGAAACCTCGCTGGCACTGGCTCCCCCGGTGCCGTTTGGAGAGCTGAAGCAGCGCCTACAGCAACGGCTCGCGCATCACGGGGTGCAGATCAAGACCGTCATGCATGAGGAGTTCTGCCTGTTCCCCATGGATCCGCCATTGCCAGATCTGCGCCAGCGTGTCGTCGGTTTTGGCGGAGCCGGTGGCATGGTGCACCCGGCCTCGGGATTCATGGTGGGCAGCCTGCTGCGACGGGCTCCTGCCCTAGCAGCTGGAATCGCAGCAGCCCTGAGCGATCCGAGCTGTAGTGGCTCCGCACTCTCCGCGCGCGCGTGGCAAAACCTGTGGCCCCAAGAGCTGGTGCTCAAGCGTGCCTTTTACCGCTTTGGTCTTAGCAAGCTGATGGGCTTCGATGAAGCGCGGCTGCGCCATCACTTTGAGGCATTTTTCCAGCTGCCCGATCCGCTCTGGTATGGCTTTTTGACCAACAGCTTGAGCCTGGGCGATCTGGCGGTTGCCATGGCCCAGTTGTTTGCTCTGGCCAGTTGGGATGTACGCGCCGGACTGCTGCTTCCAGCGGCACAGCCCTTTGATCAGGCCGGCCGCGGATAAGCACAGCGAGCGCGTTGCGTACTGCACCATCAGATCAGCCCAAGGAGTCACAGATCAGCCAAGGCTGATTAGATTTGAAGAGGCTCCTGGTGGGAGTCATCTCTTTCCACACCCATGACCATGACCATGACCAAGATTGCCAAGACCCTGCTTGCAGCGGTCATGAGCGCAGCCGCCCTAAGCCCGATGGCTGCCCATGCCGACTACTCCAAGTGCACCGGCAAAATCCGCGCCATGGGCTATTTCATCACCGACGTCGATAGCGACTGGGGACGCCCCTACGACAAGTTCTCCGCCGTCAAAAACGGCAAGGAATATGATATTTGGGTAGACAAAAATAGCTGCAAAGTCATGCACACAGTCATCGATAATGATCGCCGCTGGTATGACTGATTATCCTCGTTCCTCATCAGCAAGGACCTGATGAAGTCTTGAGCCCGGCCCTGTCCGGGCTTTTTTGTATAGAGCCGTCAGATCACGCCAACTCCTGCTCTGCCACCAGGCGGACCATATTTGCTCAACGTCATGTCATCCATGCGGCAGCTCCTGCGACTCTGGCCCCAGCAGATTGGAAACCAGTGTCTGTTGATGCTGGCAGCGGGCCTGGTTTTCGGCCTGGTTGCTCCTCGCCAGAGCGAATGGCTAGAACCCATCGGCACGATCTTTCTGCAAGCCTCACAGATCGTCGTGATGCCCTTTCTGATTTGCGAGCTGCTGGTCGGCTTTGGCCGCCTGCAGCCAGGATCGCTGCGTCAACTGGCCAAGCGCGGGGGAGTGGTGCTGCTGGGCCTGTGGCTTACGGCAGCACTGCTTGTTGTGCTGCTACCACTGTTTCTTCCCCAACTGGTCACCTCTGAGTTCTTTCACAGCGGCTTATTTGAGAGGCCCAAACCGGTCAATCTACTGCAAACGTATCTACCAGATAATATTTTCAGCGCCCTTGCAGCAGATAATTTTCCGGCTGTTGTGTTGTTCAGCAGCCTGCTTGGAATTCTGCTGCAGAGCGTCGACGAGCGCGATCAGTTACTGAGGCCACTGAGTGTTATCAGAACGCTATTCAAGCGGCTCAACAAACTCATCGTGATGCTGATCCCTTACGGGATCTTTGCCTTGATTGCGCGAAATGTCGCCCAACTCAAACCCGACGATCTGATCAGGATGCAGGGCTACTTGAGCCTGAGCCTGATTGCCTTTGTTGTACTGACGCTGGGAGCAGTCCTCAGTGTGATCAGCCTGACCCCGGTGAGCGTTACCGATCTGTGGCGGATCACCAAAGGCCCATTGGCGCTGACGGCAAGCAGCGCCAATCTGCTGATCGCCCTGCCGATGCTGGTCAGCAATCTCCAGGAGATGCTGCCGCGGGCGACAGGCGCTACCCGCGATGCAGCCGAAAGCATCGGCGATGAGATCGCTCCGCTGGTGTCCCTGGGGTACTCCCTACCCACCCTGGGTCAGGTGGCGAGCCTGCTGTTTATCCCGTTTGCCGCTTGGTACGTCGACAAAGCGCTCGAACCGGCATCGACGCTAACGATGCTGGTGCGTGCCATCCCCGCCTCGGTGTCGGGCATCAAAGCGGTGGTACGCCAGGAGTTGCTGCAGCTTGGTCTTCCCATTGACCTGCTGCAGCTCGTCTACATCAATGGCGAATGGCTCTACCGCTTCGAGAAGGTGCTCTCGCTCGAGGGCCTGGTGGTGTTGGCCGTGCTGGTGTATGCAGCCGGTGTCGGGGCCTGGCGGCCCAGACCGCTGCTGGTCGCTGCCGGCATCAGCAGCCTGCTCGTCCTGGGCGGAGGGCTCGGCTTTGGCAACCGCATCGCCCTGGGCGCAGCACTCAAAGACAGCTACCGCAACGACGACCGGCTGATGGCTCTGACCAGCATCAACCGCTCGCAGCCCCCGATTGAAGTCCAGGGAGAGCAACCGATCGAAGACGTCAGCCTGGCGGCCATCAACGAGCAGGATGTGCTGCGCGTCGGAGTCCGCAACGATGGGTTGCCATGGGTGTTTCGCAACCGCCAAGAACGCTTGGTCGGGTTCGATGTCGACCTGCTGAGCAACCTGGCTCGTGATCTGGGCGTCAAGCTGCAACTGCAGGAAGCGCCCCTGCCGCAGCTGGAGCGCTGGCTGCGTGAAGGCCGTCTCGATCTGGTCGCTGGGGGCATCCAGTCGAGCCCAACGCGCTCGATTCGCTTTGAGCCCAGTCGGGGCTACTTACCCGTCAACCTGGCCCTGGTCGTTCCCGATGCCAAGGTCAAGCTGCTGCAGGGCGGCAAAGCGGCCCGCCTTGGGCGACCGGTGGTGCTGGCGGTGCGCGACAAGGACGTGATCAGCAGTGGACTCGAGCAAGAGCTGGGGCGTTACCTGGGCGATGACGAGCGACCGATCGAGGTGGAGCTGGTGACCACCTACAGCAAGGAGGAGTTCTTCTCGAGCAAGGGTCAGCAGCGCTTTGACGGTCTGCTCACCTCGGCGGAATCGGGGGCAGCCTGGGCGGTGCTGTATCCAGGCACGACCCTGATCACCCCGTTTGGCAAGGAGCTGTCTTCAGAGCTGGTGCTGCTGATCGGCGGACGCGATGCCTCGCTGCGGCGTTACATCAATGGTTGGCTCAGCCGTGAGGTGGCACGCGGCAACGTGCAACGCCTCTTTGATTACTGGATCCTGCTTAAGGACGACTCACCCAGTCGGCAGCGTTGAGCAAAGGGAACAGGGCATCCTCCCGTTCCACAGCCTCAAGCCATCGATCAGGCAGTGGCGTGTTGTTGTTGATGGCGTCCATCAGGCGCCAGAAACGATCGAGATGGCGCTCGATGCGCTCTTTGGCCAGATCGGTGGTGGTGCCCGCCCGCAAAATGAAGCTCCAATCGGAGCTCTGGGCCAGCAGCAGCTCCCGCCCCGCCTGGGTGAGCAGCTCACGTTGGGCGGCGCTGCCCACGCCGCGATTGACGCGGCGCACCATGGCGGCCGAAGCCCGCTGCCACTCGATCACCACCCAGGAATTGCTGTCGTTGAGCCAGTAGTCGTGGTAGCCGCCCTGGCCCCAGCTGCTGGGTGACGGCCGGCACACCTGCAACGGCTGATCTTCCGCCAGCACCGCTCGCAGGTGAATGAAGCTGACCCCCAGGGCAGGCCCCTGACGGAACAGCTCCGCCAAGAACTGCGGCCCCTCGTACCACCAGTGCCCGAACAGCTCGGCATCAAAGGGGGCCACCAGCAGCGGCGAACGATCCATAACACCAGAGAGATGCTGCAGCTCGGCGCTGCGCCCCTTGAGGTAGTCGCTGGCGTCAGCAATCACCTGGGCGCGGGCGGCACCGGGCTCATAGGGCTGCTTCTGCTCGAGCGAGGCTGCCTGAGCCGTGACCCGGTGCAGCTTGAGGCCAAGCGGCCTGCGGCTGGCGATGCCTGCCTGGGTGAGCAGCTCGTCGCCAAGATCCCAACCCAGATCGCGATGAAATTCGCGGTAGCTGCCATGACCTGGATAACCATCACGGGCGCTCCAGACGGGCAGGGTTGAGGTGCTGTCCCTTCCAAAGAACGCCACCCCAGCCGGTGAGCAGATTGGTGCATAGACGCCAAAGCGAGGCCTCGGCATGGCGTGCAGCAGGCCATGGCCATCGAGCACCGAATAGCGCAGACCGCTCGTGAGCAGCTGCTGATCGAGGTCCTCGTAATAGGCGCACTCGGGCAGCCAAATGCCCAGCGGGCGCTCGCCCAGCAACCGCTCATGCTCACGCACAGCGGTCAGCAGCTGGGCCCGCACCGCTTCGGGGGTGTGGCGCAGCAGCGGCAGGTAACCGTGGGTGGCGCCACAGGTGATTAGATCCAGCACGCCCTGTTGCTGCAGCTGGCGGAACCGCGCAATCAACTGGCCAGATGCGCTCTGCCATTGCTGCAGGGTGCGTTTGAGCTGACCGCCCAGATCGCTGGCCGCTTCAGCCAGCTCAGGCGGTGCATGCTGCAGCAGCTGCAGGCGGCGCTCCAGCCACGGCGCAAAGCCGGCGTTCAAGGCGGCATCGCTCAGCAGCGATAGCAAGGTGGGCGAAAGGCCCAGGGTCAGCCGTGGCGCCTGGCCAGGGTCGGCTGCCGCCGCCTCCAGCACAGCCAGCAACGGCAGGTAGCACTCCTGCAGGGCCTGGAAATACCAGTCTTCTTCGAGCGAGCCAGGCTCAGCCGAGCGCACATAAGGAAGGTGCGCGTGCAACACCAGGGCCAGATCACCCGCGGCCATGGCAACAGCGCAGTGGAGTCAGTGTACGGGCGCCGGCTGCAGCACAGAGCACCGCTTCGCCCTACCGCCGTAGAATGGAATCAACTCATAGTCATTCCGCATTAGGAAGCAGGGAGCTCCCATGGCCCGCGACCCCGGCCGCGTTCTGATCTTCGACACCACGCTGCGCGACGGCGAACAGTCGCCAGGCGCCAGCCTCAACCTCGAGGAGAAGCTGGCGATCGCCCAGCAGCTCTCTCGCCTGGGGGTCGACATCATCGAGGCGGGCTTCCCTTTTGCCAGCCCCGGTGATTTCAACGCTGTGCAGCGCATCGCCGGCAGTGTTGGCACACCGGACGGCCCCACCATCTGCGGGCTGGCCCGCGCAGCGAGCGGCGACATCAAGGCCTGCGCCGATGCCGTGGCACCGGCGGCCAACAAGCGCATTCACACTTTTATCGCCACCAGCGACATTCACCTGGAGCACAAGCTGCGTAAAAGCCGCGCCGAGGTGCTCGCCATCACTGCCGAGATGGTCGCTTATGCCCGCTCGCTGGTCGATGACGTCGAGTTCAGCTGCGAGGACGCCGGCCGCAGCGACCCCGAGTTCATGCACCAGGTGATCGAGGCCGCCATCAAAGCCGGCGCCACCACGATCAACATTCCCGACACGGTGGGGTATGCCACACCAGCCGAGTTTGGCGAGCTGATCGCCGGCATTAACGCCAACGTGCCGAACATTGATCAGGCGGTGATCTCGGTGCACGGCCACAACGACCTGGGCCTGGCCGTGGCCAACTTTTTAGAAGCAGTCAAAAACGGCGCCCGCCAGCTCGAATGCACGATCAACGGCATCGGCGAGCGGGCCGGCAACGCCTCGCTCGAAGAGCTGGTCATGGCCCTGCACGTGCGCCGCAGTTACTACAACCCGTTTTTGGGCAGGCCAGCAGAGAGCACCGAGGCGCTCACCGGGGTGCGCACCGAGGAGATCACCAAGACCTCGCGGCTGGTCTCCAACCTCACCGGCATGGCGGTGCAGCCCAACAAGGCGATCGTGGGAGCGAACGCCTTTGCCCACGAGAGCGGCATTCACCAGGACGGGGTACTGAAGAACCGCCTCACCTACGAAATCATTGACGCCCGCACCGTGGGCCTGGCCGACAACCGCATTTCGCTGGGCAAACTGAGCGGCCGCAGCGCCTTTCGCGCGCGGCTCGAGGAGCTCGGCTACCAGCTGGAGCGCGAGGACCTCGACGATGCCTTTGCCCGCTTCAAAGAACTCGCCGACCGCAAGCGCGAGATCAGCGACCGGGATCTGGAGGCCATCGTCAGTGAGCAGGTGCAGCAGGCCGATGAGGCCCGCTACACCCTCAAAAGCGTGCAGGTGAGCTGCGGCACCGGCCTGCAGCCCACCGCCACCATCACCCTCACCACCAGCGACGGAGCCGAACTGACCGAGGCAGCAATCGGCACCGGCCCGGTGGATGCGGTCTGTCAGGCCCTCAACCACCTGGCCCAGGTGCCCAACGAACTGGTGGAGTTTTCGGTCAAGAGCGTCACCGAAGGGATCGACGCCATGGGTGATGTGACCATCCGGCTACGCGCCGGCGGGGTGCTGTATTCGGGCCACGCGGCCGATACCGACATCGTGGTGGCTTCGGCTCAGGCCTTTGTGAATGCGCTCAACCGGTTGATCGCGGGCGGGCGCAGCCAACCGCTGCACCCGCAAAAAGGTCCCTTGCCGGTGGTGGGTGATCTACCGCTGGCCCAGCGGCCGCGGGTGTGAGGGTGCGCGCACGCACCACGCTGGGGGCTGCTCTGCAACTCGCCGTGTTGCTCCTGCTGGCGCTGGCCATGCTGGTGCCGCTGCTGTGGCTCGTGAGCACCTCGCTCAAAGGGCCTGCCGAAAACATTTTCAGCAGCCCGCCCGCGCTGCTGCCTGCCCAGCCAAGCCTGGCGGCCTATGGCCAGCTGTTCAGCGGCAGCCCGATGGGCACCTACCTGCTCAACAGCACGCTGGTGAGCGGCCTGGCGGTGGTGTGCAACCTGCTGTTCTGCTCGCTGGCCGCCTACCCCTTGGCCAGGCTGCGCTTCAGGGGACGCGGCCTGATGCTGGCGCTGGTGGTGGCGACGATCTTGATCCCGTTTCAGGTGGTAATGATTCCGCTGTACCTGCTGATGGTGCAGCTGGGTCTGCGCAACACCTTGCTGGCCTTGGTAATACCGCAGGCCGCCACCGCCTTTGGAATCTTTTTGCTGCGTCAGAGCTTTGTTGGTGTGCCCGCTGAACTCGAGGAAGCCGCCCGCATTGATGGCTGCAGCCCCCTTGGCGAATGGTGGAACGTGATGATCCCGGCGGCCAAAGCCGATCTGATCACCCTGGCGATGTTTGTGTTTATCGGGACCTGGAGCGACTTCCTGTGGCCCCTGGTGATCCTCGATGACCCGAAGCTCTACACCCTGCCTTTGGGGCTGCAGCAGCTGGCCAGCAGCTTCTCGCTTGACTGGCGACTGGTGGCGGCTGGCTCGGTGGTCTCGATCCTGCCGGTGCTGGCAGCCTTCATTGCCCTGCAACAGCACATCTTGCCGAATGCCAGCGGCGACGCGGTCAAAGGCTGATCAGGGCTCGGCCTGATCAGGGCTTGAGCGGCGGCAGGGGAGCCAGGGGGTCATCACCCGGCAATGCCGATCCGGGTTTGCCCATCGCGCCCTCAAGACCGCGCAGCTCCAGCCGCAGGCGGTTGTTTTCGGCAGAGAGAGCTGCTACCTGGGCACCCTGGCGCTCAAGCGCCTGCAGTCGTTCAGAGGTGGAGCGCAGTTGATCTTCGATCGCGGTGGTGCGATCGAGTGCGTTGCGGTTCTCCATGCCGGCCACCTTGTCCTGCAGGCCGCGCAGATCGGCGCTTTGCTGGCGGGTCTTGACCAGCATCACCACGAACAGCACCGCCAATGTGGTGGTGAGGCCGAGCTGAAGCCAGAACAGCCAGCTCGGCATCGAGATTTCATTGTCGATTGGATCCTGTCTTCGATCAGACGCAGAAACCATGGCGCTTGGCAGCAAAGGAGCAGGGCTCATCTCCCATCATCAATGCTGCCGACTCCAGCGTGGGTTGGCCAGCATCAGCGATCAAACATCACCTTGCCATCAGCGCGTTTGCGGGTGTGGCGTCTTGCCTCGCGGCGGGTGAACTCACTGACACTTGGATTGGCAACCACGGGGTCGACATGAGCCACCTGCATCCATAGATCGCGTGGGGCCCAGCGGACCGAATGCTGCACCCGGTCCTGCTTGGTGACGTGGCACCAGCGCGATGTACCGCACTGCGGGCAGAACAGCTCTTCAAGCCACTCGTTGCTGAGCACCAGCACCGGAAAGGCCTGGATCACCAGCTTGGCCTTCTTATCAGGCATGCCGCGGGCTTTGAGCTGCTCAGGGGTGAGCAGATGCAGAAAATATTTCTGGCCATTGCCCTCGATCCGTTGTTCAGGATGGGCAGGGCACCAAAGTTCGCGCTTCTTGGGACGGCGGTTGCGACGGGGGGCATCAGCCACCATCAGGCTCATCACCACTGCTTTGAACTTACCGCCATGGCCGAGCCTTTGGTGCGCTTGCTGGGCTATGCCGCTGCCGCACTGACGACAGCAAGCTTTTTTCCGCAGGCGATCAAGACCCTGCGCACAGGCGATACCAGCGGGATCTCTCTACGCATGTACCTGCTGTTCACCAGCGGTATTGCCGCCTGGGCCCTCTATGGACTGCTCACCCGCGACGGGCCGGTGCTGCTGGCCAACGTGCTCACGCTGCTGCCGGCGGGGGTGGTGCTGCAGCGCAAGCTGCTGAGCCTCAGGCGCTGAACGCGCGGCGCGGCGCAATCGGATAGGGGATGCGGCGGTGACGCATGCGCCGCCACACCCGCACAAAAGCCGCAATCACCAAGGTGAGCTCGCCGCGGCCAAGCCCGCTGAGAGCAAGCTGACCGTCAGCCTGGCGGGCGCCGATGAGGCGACGCACCATTGCGCGGGCCTCGCTCTCACTGGTATCGGGGGGCAACGAACGCAGCGCCGCCTCACAACCATCGGCCAGCATCAAGATCGCGGTCTCGCGGCTGCGGGGCCTTGGGCCGCGGTAACGAAAACGGCTCTCAGGCACAGCAGGGTCGCGCTCACGGGCCTGATGCAGGAAATACCCCATCTTCAAGGTGCCCTGGTGCTCAGGAATGAAGTCAGCCAAGGGGCGCGGCAGCCGGTAGCGGCGAGCGAGCTTGAGGCCCTCATCAACATGGGCCTGCAAAATCGCGGCACTCGCGACAGGGTCATCGAGCTGGTCGTGGGGATTGTCCCCGTCCTGCTGGTTCTCGATGAACCACTGGGGGCCATGCAGCTTGCCGACATCGTGATACAGCGATCCAGTGCGCACCAGATCGACATCAGCCCCGATCGCGCGCGCACCCTCTTCGGCCAGCCCCGCAATCATCAAGGTGTGCTCAAAGGTGCCCGGCGCCTCGCTCGAGAGGCGCCGCAGCAGCGGGCGTTCCACATCGGCCAGCTCCAGCAGGCGCGAACGCGTCAGCAAACCAAAGAGCTGCTCAACCAATGGGGTGAGCAGCAAACCGCCCATCAACAGACCGCCCAGCAGCAAGGCCTCGCCCAGCAGATCCACCGGTGCAGGCTGGCCGAGACCTTGCAGCAACAGGGCCTGCAGCAGCACCGCTGCCGTTGGCAACAACACAGGAAGCTGCAACAGTTCTGCGCGCGAGCGCTGCCGCCCCGCAGCCAGGGCCCCGGCGGCGGCCACCGCCGCCGCAAACAGGACCCGCCAATCAGCGGCTCCACTGGGTGGCAAAGGCACCAGCAGCGATGCCGCCGCAAGCCAACTGAGGCCAGCAGCCGTTCCCAGTCCCTGGGCCAGCAGCAGTGTCGGCGGCACCAGCAGCACCAAGGGACTCGCCAAGGGCCCAAGCCACAGCGACACCCCCTGCACCAGCATCACCATGCCGAGAGCCAGCAGAGCCTGGCGGGGTTCTAGACACGCCCGCCAACGCCGCAGCAGCAACACCATCACCGCTGCAGCGGCCAGCGCCTGCAGCAGCGCTGCCAACCAGGCCAGGGGCCGCGGCCGCCGGTTCACCAAGCCGAAATAATCGAGCACATCAAGCGCCTGCGGGCTCACCGGTTCGCCCTGACGGGTGATCAGATCACCGGGCTTGACCGCAACCGTGGGAATGCCCTGCTGCGTGATCAACGCCTCAATGCGGCGCTGGCTCAAGGCAGGATCGGCCCGCAGGTTGGCCTGGCCTAGCAGCGATCGAGCGAGCAGCCGAGCGCCCAAAGCCCGGGGCACCTGTGGCATCGATTCGAGCTGCAGATTGGCCGCCTCGAGCAGCTGCCCCTCGGCCAAATTGCCGTTGAGACCCTGGGCCAGCATGCGCAGTTGGGCCTGGCGCACCTCGCGTGCCCAGTTAGCCAGTGCCGCCGGCCCCTGGCTGCGCAACCAGCTGGCTTCTGCGGCAGTCAGCTGTAGCGACACCCCCAGCGCATCGGGCTGGCGGCTGCTCTGCTCAAGCTGGGCCAGGCTGCGCTCAAGGCGTTGCTGCAGCACGCGCGTGGCACGTTGATCGACGACCTGCACGGTGGTGCGCGGCAGCAGCTGCAAGCGGCGCTCTTCCAGCGCCGTGCTGTCGACGACGGTGGCTGCTTTGGGAGCTCTTGCCGTGAAGGGCGCCGGCATACCAGGCCTAATGCTGGGCTCAACCAACAGCGGCCAGCTCGCCAGAACGGCAACCAGCACACACACCAACAACACGGCAAGGGTGTCGCGGGGGCGCCAGAGCGCCGGCTGCTGCCTGGGTCGCTCGAGCCGCAGCAACTGCCGCCACAAGACGTTGAGCTGACGCCATCGCATCATGAAACGCTAGCCCTTCTGCACGTCGTGGTGTCCATGGCCACCTGTCTGGACGGCCGCCAGCTGGCAGCCCGCATCGAAACCCGCCTGCAAGCTGCCATTGCCGCAGGCCTCAGCCAAGCCGGTCGCCCCCCAGGCCTGGCCGTGTTGCGCGTTGGCGATGACCCGGCCAGCGGCGTTTATGTCGCCAACAAAGAAAAGGCCTGCACCCGGGTGGGTATTGGCAACCATGGGGCCCATTTGGCGGCTGACACCCCAGCGGCCGAGGTACTGGCGACGATCCAGCGGCTCAACGCCGATCCGGCCGTTGATGGCATCTTGCTGCAGCTGCCGTTGCCGCATGGCTTGGATGAAGCCCCCCTGCTAGCGGCGATCGACCCCGAAAAAGACGCCGACGGGTTGCACACCCTCAACCTGGGACGACTGCTGAAAGGCGAACCTGGGGCGCGCAGCTGCACCCCTGCCGGAGTCATGGCACTGCTGGCTGCAGCTGGCGTGGTGCTGGAGGGCAAGCGGGCCGTGGTGGTGGGGCGCAGCATTTTGGTGGGCCAACCGATGGCGCTGATGCTGCAGGCGGCGCATGCCACGGTCACCGTGGCCCACTCGCGCAGCCGCGATCTGGCCGCCCTCACCCGTGAGGCCGACATCCTGGTGGTCGCCGCTGGCAAGCCCGACATGATCGGCGCCGAGCACGTGAAACCGGGTGCGGTCGTGGTGGATGTCGGCATCCATAGGCGAGCCGAAGGGGGCCTCTGCGGCGATGTGCGTTTTGCTGAGGTGGAGCCCATCGCCAGCGCGATCAGCCCGGTGCCTGGCGGTGTGGGCCCCATGACCGTGACGATGCTGCTGGTCAACACCGTCAGCAGCTGGTGCCAGCGCAATGGCATCGCCAATCCGCTGAGCGATCTGGTGCCTTGAACCCCCGGTGAAGCAAATCATCAGCGTGATGCAGCTCGGTTGCTGCGGCCTGAGAGAATCGCAACACCTTGTGTAGTAGTGCAGAGCCCATGACTGCGGCGGTGACGACCCCGTTCGATTTCGCCGCCTACCTGGAGGCTTCTCGGTTGCAGGTGGAAGCAGCCCTGGATGCCTCGCTGGGGCCTGAGCGGCCTGAAAGTCTGCGCGAGGCAATGCGTTATTCGCTGCTGGCCGGGGGCAAGCGACTGCGGCCGATCCTGTGTTTGGCGGCCTGTCAGCTGGCCGGAGGCCAGGCCGAGCTGGCGCTGCCCACAGCAGTGGCCCTGGAGATGGTCCACACCATGTCGCTGATCCATGACGACCTGCCAGCCATGGACAACGACGACCTGCGCCGCGGCAGACCCACCAACCACAAGGTCTACGGAGATGCCAAGGCGATCCTTGCTGGTGACGCCCTGCTGACGCGTGCTTTTGAGATGGTGGCGTTGCGCAGCCCAGGCGTACCTGCCGAAAGACTGCTGGCGGTGAGTGGTGAGCTGAGCTTGGCCTCAGGAGCGCCAGGGCTGGTGGGCGGCCAGGTGGTCGATCTGGAGTGCGAAGGCAAGAGCGTCGATCTGGAGACACTCGAATACATCCATTTGCACAAGACCGGCGCCCTGCTGCGGGCCTGCGTGCTGTGTGGAGCTCTGATCGGCGGCGCCGACGAGGGGCTGCTGGAAGCCCTGAAGGTCTATGCCCGCGGCATCGGGCTGGCCTTCCAGATCATTGATGACATTTTGGATGTCACGGCCAGCAGCGACGTCCTCGGCAAGACAGCCGGCAAAGACCTGACTGCCGACAAAACCACCTATCCCAAGCTGCTGGGGCTGGAGGAATCGCGCCGGCGGGCCGATGAGCTGGTGCAGCAGGCCAAAGCAGCGCTGGCGCCCTGGAGCGACAAGGCGGCGCCACTGCTGGCCCTGGCCGACTACATCACAGGGCGTGACCGTTGAGCGACGCCTCCGTGTCCTCTGTTGATCTGGGGCTGTTCGGCCTGCTCGATAACGGCGTGTTGTGGTGGGGTCTGGCGGCCTGTGGGGTCGCCCAGCTCTCCAAGCTGCTGATTGAACTGGTGGTGCACCGGCGCTGGAACCCCAAGGTGCTGGTCGAAACCGGTGGTATGCCGTCGAGTCACTCAGCGCTCATGACCGGTACCGCCGCCTGCATCGGCTGGCAACACGGGTTTGATGGGGCCCTGTTTGCGCTGGGGGCAACGCTCTCGTTTGTGGTGCTCTACGACGCCAGCGGTGTGCGGCGCGCCGCTGGCTTGACCGCAGCACGGGTGAATCAACTGGTGGCAAGCCAGGCTGATGGCGCAGCCCATCACGCAGCCGATCGCGACGCGTCCGACAACACTGCTGCGGAAGGCCCTGCGTTCAAAGCGCTCAAGGAGAACCTCGGCCACACGCGCCTTGAGGTGCTCATTGGCAGCTTGATGGGCCCGCTGGTGGCCCTGCCAGGTCTGGTGTGGATCGGTTCACCCTGGCAGCTGGCGATCAGCCTGGGGCTGGTGCCACCAGTGGGTTGAGTGCGGTGGCGCTGACGCTGAGCGCCGACCAGCAGCGCGCTGAGGCGGCTTTTTTGGCCTGGCTCGAGCGATCCGATCGAGGCACCCCGTTTGTGTTGAGCGGCTACGCCGGCACCGGCAAAACCTTTCTGTCGATGCGCTGTTTGGCGGCGGCCGAAGCCGCTGGCCTCTGCTGGACGGTCGCCGCCCCCACCCACAAGGCCGTGGGGGTGCTGCGCAGCCATCTGGCGGCTGCGGGGCTACACCCCACGTGGCACCCGGCCACGATTCACCGCCTGCTGCGCCTCAAGCTCAAGCGCCAAGGTGACCTGGAGCGCTGCGAGGAGACAGGTCAAACCGCTGGGGCTCTGGAGCACCTGGCACTGGTGCTCATCGATGAAGCCTCAATGGTCGACAGCACCCTGCTGGAGATCTGCCTGCGCTGCGCCCATCCCTTTGGTACACGGCTGGTGTTTGTGGGAGACCCCGCCCAACTGCCACCGGTTGGTGAGCCCCATAGCCCGGTGTTCGGGCTCAAACGCTGCGCCAAAGCAGATCTCAAAGAGGTCGTGCGGCACCAGGGAGCGGTGCTGAGGCTCGCCAGCGGGATTCGCAACGGCCAGCTCAGCTGCAACCAGGCACCGCCGCCACTGGCAACAATCAAGAGCAACAGCGGCCAGGTCAGGTGCCTGGCATCAGCCGCCTGGCTCGAAGCAGCGCAGCAGGCCCTACGCCGCAGCGTGGAGCTGGACAACCCTGACCACGCCAGGATTCTCTGCTACACCAACCGTTCCCTGGAACGGTTGGTGCCGATCGCACGCCGCGCCCTGCACGGCGAGATGGCCGATCAACTGCCGGTGCTGCCGGGCGAGGTGCTGATCAGCCGCAGCGCTGTGATGGCCCCAGCCTGCACCGCAGGCGAAGAGGCCGCCGAAGCAGCAGCCGAGGAGCCCGACATGGTGCTCGGCTCCAACCGAGAGCTGGTGGTGCGCGATGTCACGCCAACACGCTTTGACCTGGCCGAGCTGGGGCTCAGCAGCGCCGATCTGGGCGGCACCATGGCGGTGCCGGTGATCGACACCCTGCATGCCGCCATGGATGCCGGTGAAACCACCCTCTCGTTGCGGTTGCTGCCTGCGGCCGGCAGCAGCAGCCGGCGCAGCCTTGATGCGGTGTTGCAGCAGCTGCGCCTGCGGGCCCGCGAGGCCGGCAGCACGGGTGACAAACAGCAGGGCAAAGCCCTGTGGCGCCGTTTTTTTCTGCTGCGTGATGCCTTTGCATCGCTGGGTCCAGCAGCCGTACTGACGGTGCACCGCAGCCAGGGCAGCACCTTTGGCGAGGTGTATGTCGATGCCGATGTGTTTTGGCCCAAGGACGCGCAGCTGCGCCAGCAGCTGGTCTACGTGGCGGTGAGCCGGGCCAGCAGCGCTGTCTGCCTGATGGCCGGCCGCAGCGATGACGCGCTGCAGCAGCAGTGGCAGCAGTGGTTCAGGCCAACCTGAGCCCATCGATGCCCTGCCAGCCCAGGTACAACGCCACCGCCACCCCCATGACCCCGACCAGGGCATCGCCGCGCTGCAGCATCCAGGTCTTGCCCTGTTGCAGCACCGGCAACACCCGCTCACGGCCCAGCAGCAGCACCGCCAGCAACGGCACCAGCAGCAGCGTGGCGCTGACCAGGCTGAACAGCAGGGTCAGGCCCAGCTCTGCCAGCAGGTCGAGGTGAGCGGCCAGCAAAGTGCCTGCCGATTTGGCAAACAAAAACAGATCATCGGGGCTGGCGACCTCCAGCACCGAGCTCAGCAGCAGCAGCGGCAGCAGCGCCATGGCGCAAAACTGATCGAGGCGGTTGGCCCAAGCCGGTGTGTGCCCTTGCTCCTGGCGGCTGGTGAGCAACTCCTTAAGGCCAAGAGCCAGCAAGGCACCTGCGGCGAGCAAATCGAGACCGGTCCTGTGGCTGGTGCCCTTGTCCATGCTCAACAGCAGGCCATGGCCTGCGGTGAGCAGCAGGGTGAGCGCAAGGCCAGCGGTGACGATCCAGGCCAGCACCAACAAGCCGCCGCGGCGCAGCGGG
The DNA here is from genome assembly GCA_049421025.1 of Prochlorococcaceae cyanobacterium. Lineage (GTDB taxonomy): Bacteria > Cyanobacteriota > Cyanobacteriia > PCC-6307 > Cyanobiaceae > RGUW01. Next base: position 41,198 of record JBMSMG010000003.1, read on the forward strand.
TTGGGGCCCAGCAGCAGCAACAGCAACAGCACGATGTGCAGCGGCGAGAACCCGATCGCCAGGGCAAAGGCCGCAAGCTCGCCGGCCAGCACCCCCAAGGGAGCAGCCGGAGCAGCAGCGGGCGCAGACGCAGCAGCGGCAATGGAGACCAACAGCACAGCTGCTCCGCAATCAAACCAGGCGACTATTCCAGCGCAAGATGACGCGCTGCTCGCGCTCAAAGCCCAGCACACTGACGGTGGCGGTCGCCAGGCTGAGCAGGGCACCGCCTTGGGCCCCCAGTCCCAACCAGGTGCCGGCCAGGGCGCGCAGGATGTGGCCGTGGGCCACCAGCGCCACCCGCCCTGCTGGAGCGATGGCCAAGGCCTGCTCGATCAAGCGCTCACAGCGGATCTGCACCTGATGGGCCTGCTCACCGCCTGGGCAGCCATCGCTCCACAGGGACCACGCCGGCTGCTGGCTGCGGATGGCCGCGGTGGTGATTCCCTCGTAATCGCCGTAGTCCCACTCCATGAGATCGGCGCTGATCTGGGCGCCGGCACCCAGGCCAGCCAGCTCGGCGGTGCGGCGTGCCCGCTGCAGCGGGCTCACCAACACAGCATCAAAGGCCACAGCAGTCAGTGCTGGCGCCAGCGCTGAGGCTTCTGCCTCGCCTTCGGCCAGCAAGGGCAGATCGGTGCGGCCGGTATGACGCCCGTTGCGCGCCCATTCGGTGGCTCCATGGCGCAGCAGATAGAGCTCAGCAGCAGCCATCAGCCATCAGCCGCGAATCTCAAACCAGTCACTGCCAGTTGCTGCCACCTGGGTGGTCGCGACGCGATGCACCAGGGCCGATACCGGACCGCGCTCGCACCACAAGCGCAGGTCATTGAGCTTGTGCAGGGGGCCTTCGGCTTCAATCTCGACCGTGCCGTTGGGGCAGTTGCGCACCCAGCCACCAAGTTCAAGCGCCTGAGCTTCGCGCAGGGTGGCTTGGCGGTAGCCCACCCCTTGCACCCGACCACTCACCGTGAGTCGCCAGCGCTCGCTGTGGATCTGGGGGCGTGGGTCTGCAGGCTGCAAAAACCTTCGGCTGGCGGCAGCGGCACGGCGTTCGCGGCTGCGGCGACCAGGCGACGGGGAATCTCCGGGCATCCAGCCCAGTGGAGATGCAGCCAGCTGGCGTGCACGTTTGGCGCTGTCCATCCTTCCTCCTGCGGTGGCGTGCCCCATCCTTCAAGCTGCCACAAGCCCGCGCGAACGGCCACCGGCCGCGAGGCGCAGGCTGCAGCCGTGGGCTTCAGTTGCCAACGGTGAAATTCATGGCCGCACCAGCGCTCGCCAGGGCGAGTGAGCAGTCCCTGCGCGTGGCAATGGGCCTGCCGGTAGCCCAGGCTGAGCGCACCACGCATCGCCTCAAAAGGCAGCACCCCAGCCATGGCATGGCGCCGGCCTGTCGCATCGGCCAACTGATCACCGAGCAACAGCAGCCCGCCGCATTCGGCAGCCACGGGCAATCCTGCGCTCACGGCCTGCCTCAGGCTGGCCAGCGCCCGATCAGCCGAAGCCAGAGCCTCGGCATGCAACTCGGGGTAGCCGCCCGGTAGCACCACCGCCCGGGTGCCGGCCGGCAAAGGCTCATTGGCCAGGGGGCTCCAGGGCTGCGGCTCAGCGCCCAGAGCGCGCAGCAGTTCGCTCGCTTCGGGATAGCGAAAGTGAAACGCGGCATCACTGGCGATCGCCACGGGTACAGGCTCAGGGCGTGGCGCAACCTGCGGCTCAAGCTCAGCAGCGCCGGCCAGGGCCAGCAGCGGATCCTGCAGGCCTTGGCGGCTGGGCGCGCGCAGTAGCGGCCAGAGCGCCTCGAGATCCAGATGGCTCTGGGCCAGCTGGGCCCACTGCTGCGCGCGCTGCTCGAGATCGGGCAGCTCAGCGGCGGGCAGCAAGCCGAGATGGCGCGAGGGCAAATCCATCACTGCATCAGGCGGCAGCACGCCCAGCAGCGGCACCTCGATGGCAGCAAGAGCCTCGGCCAGCAGGGCACGGTGGCGCTCACTGCCCACCTTGTTGAGCACCACCCCAGCGAGCTGCACGCTCGGGGGACCGTGATCACGAAAGCCCCGCACCAGCGCCGCCAGCGAACCGGCTTGACGCGAGGCCTCAACCACTAACACCACCGGTAGCCCCAGCAGCGCCGCAACCTCGGCCGAGCTGCCCTCAGCTGTCGGGCCGCGGCCATCGAACAGACCCATCACCCCCTCAACCAGGGCCAGCTGAGCGGCGCTGCCATGCCAGTTGAAGCAGTGCTGCACCCAAGCTGGGCCGCACAGCAGCGGGTCGAGATTGCGGCAGGGCCTGCCAGCGATGCGGCTGAGCAGCTGCGGATCGAGATAGTCAGGCCCCACCTTGAAGGGCTGAATGCTCTGGCCCTGGCGCTGGGCGAGCGCCAGCAGCAGCAGGGTCAGCAGGGTTTTGCCGCTACCGCTGCTGGGCGCAGCAATCAGGCAGGCCACATCAAGCCGGCAGCAGCCGTGCCGCAATCGGCGCTGCCGCAGCGAGCAGGGGATTGGTGGTGTCGTGTCCGCCGCCGAGAAGACGAGCCAGCTCCATCTCCTCACTCTCGTTGGGCACCGGCACCACCTCCTCCAGCAGCTCCATGCTGGCCATGCCACCGGCCTCGAGCCGCATGCAACCGCCCGATTCAGAGCACAGGATCACACACAAGGGTGCACGCTCGGGAGGCTCACAGATCAACCGCAGACCGACCAACGCACCGGGGTGAATGCGAGGGACCCCCACGGGAACCGGCATCAGCCGCAGCTGCACGGTGGCGCCATCGGTGCGCTGAAATTCAGCGCCTACGCCTTGGCCAAAGCCATCACCATCGAGGGCAAAACTGCTGAGCAGATGCCACCCCAGGCGATCAGCGATCCAGGCCGCCAGCAGCAGCCCCTTGAGCGGGTGATCACCCTCAACATCGATATCGAGCTGCACCACATGCTCAAGGGCATCGCGCCGAGCCGGCGGATCAAAGACCATCGCCAAGGACTCGCGCCAAGTGCGCAGGCGCATCCAGTTGAGGTCGTTGACGGCCTGGCCGGCTTCGATGCGCTCCACCAGCAGATCAATGCAGCGGCGGGGCTGCCCCAGGGAACTGTCGACCACCAGACGGCGCCCAGGCGGCGCCAGCGCATTGAGCAGATCGGGCGCTTCATCGAGCGAGCTGTTCCACCAGATCCAACACGGCAGCCCCGGATCGATCAACGCATCCACCAATGGCAGGTTCTGCTGCAGCGCCCCGCGCCCGCCCCGCAGCACCGCCACATCACCGCAGGCCGCTGCCGCAGCGGCAGCCTCATCGACCAGCGGGCAAAAGGCAGCCACCAAGGTCTCGAGCGGTCGGGCCGCATCGAGGGTGGGCGCCAGGGTGATCAGCCGGCGCGGCTGATGCACGCTGATGGCACTATCGACAAACTGACCGCGCAGGTCTTCGGCCTGATGCGCCCCCTCGCGATTGCCCAGGGCCCAGGCAAGGCGCTGATCCATGACCGCCGTGCTGAGCGGCAGTCCGCACGCCACCACCGCCTGCTTGGCCTGCTCGATCAATGGGCGCTCCAGCAGACCGGTGATCGGCCCATCGATGAGGCCGGTGCGAATCAACTGCTGTTGCAACCAGGAGGCTTCGTAGATCACCAGGGTGAAGGTGGCAGCCCCTTTGGAGCCCTCCAGATCGGAGCTCCACAGCCTCTCGAGGTAGTCACGCACCTCTGCCGGTGGCAGAGCCAGAGGTGCCTGAAGGGTGAGTTGGGCAGCCATGGCGTCAAAAGACAGAGAACGGACAGGGGCAACAAGCAGAAATCAGCCGATGGGCTCAGCGGGTGGCTCAGGGCCGCCGCCAAACCAGGCCTTCCTCGGCCAGCAGGCTGTCAGCGGCAGCGGGCCCCCAGGTGCGGGCCTCGTAAGGATGAACAGGAAGCTGCTCTGGGGACTCTTCCATCAGCTCCACCAGGGGTGTGTAAAGGCGCCAGGCGGCTTCGACCTCATCGCTGCGGGTGTACAGGGTCGGATCGCCCAGCATGGCGTCGGCCAGCAGACGCACATAGCCCTCATCGGAAGGTTCACCGAAGCTTTCGTCGTAGCTGAACGCCATGTCGACGGGCCGGCTGCGCATGCCGGAACCGGGTGCTTTGACCTCAAAACGGATGTCGGCGCCTTCATCGGGTTGGATCCGCAGGATCAGCTGGTTGGGCGTTGGGGCGCCGCCTGCGGCATCAAACAGATGCACCGGCGCCTCGCGGAAGGTGAGGACCACCTCAGAGAGGCGCTTGGGCAATCGCTTGCCGGTGCGGATGTAAAAGGGCACCCCCTGCCAGCGCCAGTTGTTGATGAACAATTTGGTGGCCACGTAGGTCTCGGTGGTGCTCTGCGGGTTGACTCCCGGTTCCTGGCGGTAGCCGGCGATGGGACGTTCGGCGCTGCCACCGGGCCCGTATTGGCCCCGTACACAGCAGCGCCAGGGTTCCTCCGGGTTGGCCAGCCGGGCCGCCTGCAGCACCTTGGCCTTCTCGTTGCGCATCGATTCAGGATCGAAGCGCCCAGGGGGCTCCATGGTGGTCAGCGCCAGAATCTGGGTGAGGTGGTTCTGCACCATGTCGCGCAGGGCACCACTGGTTTCGTAGTAGCCCGCTCGCTCCTCGACACCAACGGTCTCGGCTGCGGTGATCTGCACGCTGGCGATGTAATTGCGGTTCCAGATCGGCTCAAAGATCGTGTTGGCAAACCGCAGCACCAAAATGTTCTGGACCGTTTCCTTGCCCAGGTAATGGTCGATGCGGAAGATCTGACTTTCCTGGGCGCAGCCCTGCACCACCTTGTTGAGCGCCTGGGCGCTGGCGTAGTCGGTGCCAAAAGGCTTTTCGATCACCACGCGGCTGCGGGCCGGATCTGCCAGCAGCCCAGCGGCAGCCAACGCTCGGCAGCCGCTGCCGTAAAACGCCGGTGACACCGACAGGTAAAAGGTGCGGTTGGCTCTGGTGGCGCGCTGACGGTCAATCACGGCGAGCCGCTCGCCCAGCTTCACCACCGTGGGGGGATCCTGCAGATCCACCGGCTCATAGAACAGGCACGGGGCAAACTGCTCCCAAGCGCTGCGATGCTCGGCGATCTCGGCCGCCATGGCTTCAGCCATGCGGTTGCGAAAATCGTCATCGCTCCAGGGGCGCCGGGCGCAGCCCAACACCGCAAATTCGCTGGGTAGGCGCCGCTGCCGGTACAGCTCAAAGAGAGCCGGCACCAGCTTGCGGTGGGTGAGGTCACCGCTCGCACCAAAAATCACCAGGCACTGGGGACTGATGACCCTCTCCTGCCGGAGTCCCACCCGCAGAGGATTGGTGAGCACCGCGCTCATCGCTGCTCAGGCATGTGCACCTGGTTTAACGACCTCAGCGGTGCATTCCCAGCAGTTCCCGGTTTTGTGACGGAATTGTGTGTGGGATCAGCAACGCTGAGGTCCCGACCAAGGCAGATCAGCCGGGGACTCAGCAGCAGCTCGCTGCTGGTTGGCAGCCGTAATCAGTAGGTCTCGACGTGCCAGCGCTCAGCTTTTTTGAGCTGGGGACGCAGTTCAGACCAGTTGAGCCCCTTGGCAGCAGCGGCGGCGGTCATGGCCTCATCAATGCCAGGCTCCATGCCCCGCAGACCGCACATGTAGACGTGGGTCTTGGGATTTTCAATCCACGAGAAGATCTCGTCGGCGTTTTCGCTCACCCGGTCCTGGATGTACATGCGGCCGCCCTTGTCATTTTGCTGCTCGCGGCTGATCGCCTTGGTGTAGCGGAAGTTGTCAGGGAACTGGCTCTGATAGCGCTCAAAATCCTCGTCGTACAGGAGGTTGGCGGTGGTGGGGGCGCCCATGAACAGCCAAGCCTTGCCCTTGAACTGCCAGCCGTTCTTCTGGCGCTCAGCCGGTTCAAACATGCGGCGCAGGTAGGTGCGCATGGGCGCAATACCCGTGCCGGTGGCCAACATGATCACGTTGGCGTCCTCGTCTTCGGGAAGCAGCATCTCTTTGCCCACCGGGCCGGTGATCTTCACCTTGGCGCCGGGCTCGATGTCACACAGGAAGGTGGAGCAGACGCCGTTGATGGTTTCGCCGTCCTTCTCGTACTGGAGCTGGCGCACACACAACGACACCGTGTTGCCAACCATGTCGTCGCCATGACGGGTGCTGGCGATCGAATAGAGGCGCAGTTTGTGGGGCTTGCC
>JBMSMG010000004.1:0-45961 GCA_049421025.1 Prochlorococcaceae cyanobacterium
GCTCTGCTGAACCATTCATCCTCGTCTATGACGGAGGCTGCCCCTTTTGCAGCTATTTCGCCCTGCGATCGGAGCTATCAAGTGGACTGCCAAATTTGCAGCTTGTTGATGGTCGCCTGGACCAAGAGCTGAGGCCTAACCTCAGGCGGTGCGGGCTGAATCTGGCTGATGGGGCTGTTTTAATCGAGGGTGATCAGGCCTGGCACGGCGCTGAGGCCGTCAGCATGCTCTGCCAGCGGATGCAGCCAGACGATGCGGTCCTAAGCGCTTTGAAGGCCTTGTTTGCCAAGCCAAAACGCGCTCAGCACATCTACCCGCTGCTGTTGCTGGTGCGCCGACTGCTGCTGCGCTGTCGTGGTTTGCCTGAAGATCCCGACCAGATCGATCGGGTTCAAGACTTCACGTAACGCTTGCGGCCTTTGGCGTCAATCGAATACTGCCCGCCCCGTGGTCCTGTATGCAGCTGCTTGATGGCCTCAGCGCGCTGTTGCACATCAACCTTGAGCTTGGCTTCAGCAACCAGGCCTGCACTTTCGGGATCGGGGGCGCTGCCCCGCTTAAACCATGAGAACAGCCAATTCATGGCAATAGGGATCAAGGTCTCGTTCTATTTTCCGTTTCTGTCAAGTTTCCTAAGGCCTAGACGGTGAATTGCAGCTTCGCTGTAGTCAGGCCGTCGGTGTTCAGGAGTTGAGATATGGCTCAAGGAAGCTCAACGGATTTCGCATGGTGGCGGAAAATCCCAGCAAGCCTTTCTCCAGGTGGCAGTAGAGCAGGCAGTCATCGGCATCCAGCAGGTAGGTGGCACCGCGTTGCGTCAGATAATCATCGCGTGGCACATACGTGCGCCAATGGCCCAGCACTTCGATCATGTTGTTGAGGCGAACCGTGGCCAACTCGAAAGGCCGCAGAGTCCCGCGTCCCACCAGGTCAAACAGCTTGCTCTCCAAGCGTTGCGTTGCACTGGCGTCGCCGCTGTAGCCACGTAGTACCTCAGCCAGGGTGCCTGGCGAGCCGATGCCTGCGCACATCAACAGCAGACTGGGCCAGGGGCCTCCAACCACTTGTAAGCCCGCATAGAGCCCCAACGTCAGATGAAGCGTGTTGTCGGGCACGACAATCAATTGCCGGCGCGGCCATTTAGTGAATCGGCAGAAACGCTCGGCACCAGCGTCGTTGCCGATGGCGATTGCAACCACGCCAAGTCCTGCCTTGCTGTGACGCTCTGCAGCTGCGCTCAGGGCCTGGGCGTATTCGAGGCTGTCGAAATCACCCAGCTGCCCCATCAGTGCAATCAGCCGTTTGCCTGATGCGGGCATGTCACAGCTTGAGTCAAGAAACTCCAGAAGTTCTTGTGGCGCCGATTGATTGAGCTGACCCATCAGAGGCGCTCAAAGACGCTTGCTGATCGTGGTTCGACGCTGAGGCTCCACAGCCCACTGCCTAGTGCTTTGAGGCCACTGATCAAGGCATCGGCATCGCCGCTATTGAGCCAGTCGGCCTTGAGTTGCGGTAGCTCGCTCTGCAGTGCCTCGATGGGCACCTGAGCCAGCAGAAGACTGCTGGAGCCTGCTGCTCGCTGCAGGGCGCCTTGGTCGCTGCGTTGCCAGACGCGCAGCAGCAGCTCAAGGGCCTGCTGACGCCCGACTTCACCAGGATCGGCTGCAGCAGCAATGCTCTGGCGCAACGATTTGCCTTGCAATGGCATGGCACGACGTCCGTCTTGCTCAACCAGCGCCATAGCGATCAGATAGGGAGCATCAGCCATGGAACCTGGAGTGCGGCGGCTCAGTTTGACTCAGCCGCCTCCAGCCGCTCCCACAGCGCGAGGCCACCGCCACGCCCGCGGGCGGCCAGCCACCCCGTGGGCTCACGGGCGATCAGGGCAAAAAAGGGCACACGGCGCTGCTCAGGTTTGCCAAGGCTGCGGCTCCAGATCACCTGTTGAGCGAGGCGTAGCTCCAGCCGTTCAAACCAAAACTGCAGCAGTGGACGCTTGCCACGCAGCTCAGCAGGACCGGTGAAGCGCAGTTCAAGTGCTCCAAGTTGCACGCTGTTACCCAGCACAAGACCCGCTGCCTTGCGGCTGATGCGCAGCTGGGCCTGCAAGCTGCCAAGCATCCAACTGCTAGCGGCAGCGGGATGGCTGCTCCCTTTGGACCAGACCTGACGCAAGCGCCAGCAACCCTCAAGATCTTCTGCAGAGATGCCGCTTCCTTGACTGCGGGCGCTGGCTTCTAACTGCAGCAGCGCTGCGCCGCTGATGTGTGCATGGCTGACTGTCCCCATAGGGGGATTGTGGCCTAGCTCGTGCGCGCAGGAGGCTGCTCTCTATGGACGGCACCACAACCAACCACGAACACAGCTGCCTCACGCGCACCTGTCTCAAATGGACCGCCGATGGTGAGCTGGCAGCGCTTGATCTCCAGCTTGTCCTTGAACGATTGGCTGCGGTGGATCAGCTCGACACCTGGCAGGGTTCGCCACTGGATTGCAGTGGCTTTGATGCTTCGCCATAGAGGCCTGTCAGGGTTGTCTGGGCCAACACATGCCCTGCCATTGCCGACTGCAGATCAAACACCTGACAGCCGCCTGGTAGCGGCAGCTGCTGATCAAGTGCGTAGAGGCTGAAGCGGTAGCGGTGCAGCCGTCCAGGTGGCGGTTGAGGCCCTTGATAGCCAAGACGATCAAACGTCTCAACGCCCCAGCACAGGCCTTGACGGCAGCCATTAGCCAGTTCGGCTGAGCGCTCGAGCCCAGCTGGCAGGGCATGCAGTTCAGCTGGAATGTTGAACAGCAGCCAGTGCTGCCAGAGCCCCATTGGCGCATCGGGGTCATCGACCACCAACGCCAGGCTTTGGGTAGCGGCTGGCTCGCCGCTCCAGCGCAGCGGCGGCGACAGGTTCAAGCCCTCGAGGGTATGGACTGCCGGGATGGTTTCGCCTTCGGCAAAGGCGCTTGATTCGAGCACAAACGCGGGCTGAGCCATGACCAACGCGCCTGCTGGCGCCGTGTTGCTGGCCTAGCTCTAGCTGCGGCGCTGGAGCGCGGGCTTTTCCTCCGGCACGATCGCGCCAGCCACAGGGCAGACCTGCAGGCAGATGCCGCAATCGATGCAGGTGTCAAAGTCGATCCAGTAGAAGGCTGTGCCTTTGCTGTTGGCACCCTCACCTGGGTGGATGCACGCCACAGGACAGGCATCGACGCAGTCGGCCACGCCTTCGCAAATGTCGGTGACGATCGTATGAGCCAAGGCGCTGCTCAAGATGGCGCCTGCATCGTAGGCAAGGCTGCCTTAGGGAGCGAGCCAAACCAGGCTGCTGCAGCCGCGCATGGCTGCCAGAGCCTCGGCCTCGGCTTTGCTGGCCAGGGGTTGGCTGTGAACCTCGGCTGCACGGCCCTGGGCGTGCAGGGCTTGGGCCGCTTGCATGGCCGCCTGGCGCTGCTCCTTGCGCCCGTAGGCCACCAGTTGGGGTGCCGCGTCATGGCGATTGCCTTGCAGCAACTCGCGCAGCTGCTCGACATCAAAGCCAAAACCAACCCCAGCAGCTGGCATGGTGAGCAGGCTCTGCGGGGTGCTGAAACGGCCGACCAAGCCGTCATAGCGCCCGCCACTGGCAACAGCCACGGGGACGCCGTCGCCCTGGCAGACCAGCTTCAACACCAAACCGTCGTAGAGATTGAAATGGGGCTCAAAGCTCGGGTCGAGTTGCAGGGTGACGCCCTGTTGCTGAGCTGTTGGCGCCACTAGGTCCAACATCTCCTGCAGCGCCTGCAGCAGGGGCAGTGGGCCCAGCCATTGCTGCAGTTGGGGCAACACAACCTCAGGTCTGCCGCGTAGCTGCAGCACGCTGCGCAGCAAGTGGTGCTGCTCGGCCTCGAGCGGCAACGCGGCCAGCGTCAGTTGGTCGTAGGCCGTCAGCGCCGTGCGGGCGGCCTCGCGCTGCGCGTCACTCAATGACGCAAGCAGGGCCTGCAGCAACCCGTGATGGCCGATCAGCAACGTGGGTTTGTGATGAGGGCCAAGCCCCAGTGCACCGGCTGCAGCCAGCAGCAGCTGCATCAGCTCGACATCGGCGCTCAGTGAGGGTTCTCCCAGCAGTTCCACCCCGCTTTGGATCTGCTGGGTGACGCGCTGGCGTCCGCCCTCGCCCAGAGAACTGCGAAACGTATTGCCGTCGGCCCAGAGCCGCAGCGGCATCGGCTGCTCGGCCATGCGTGTGCAGGCAGCCCTTGCAATCGATGCCGTCAGCTCAGGCCGCAGACCCAGGGGCTCATCGGCCACCAGACGCACCAGTTCCTCACTAGCGATACCACCGCCTGCTGCGAGGGTCTTGAGGGTCTCGATGCTGGGTGGGTCAACCTCGCGGTATCCCCAGAGCCGGTAGACCTCGGCCAGTTGCAGGCGCACCCGCCGGTTGCCTTCAACCTGTCTGGGGTTGAGGTCACGCGCACCGGCAGCGGGTTGCAGGGCCATGCCAGAGCAACGACAGGGGGTTCAACCGATCCTATGGAGTGGTGTTATCGAGCTCTGCGGCTCCATAACTGCTGCCCCTGAGTGGCTGGCACGCGGCTAGACCATCGATGAGCTGTTGCTGCAGCTCAGGCGCAGTGGCAATGAGCCGACCACTGCGCAGCTCAAAGCTGCTGCCGTCGTAGGCGCTGACCACACCGCCAGCCTGCTCGACCAGCACCACACCGGCTGCCAGATCCCAGGGGCTGAGGCCGCGCTCCCAGTAGCCATCGAGCCGCCCCGCGGCCACATAAGCCAGATCAACCGCCGCAGCGCCGCCACGCCTGACGCCATGGGTGCGGTGAGTGAACCAGGCAAATTCGGCGTAGTTGTTGTCGAGACGGGTGGTGCGGTCATAGGCAAAGCCCGTGACCAGCAGTGCATCGGCAAGCCGCGCGCAGCGGCTGACGTGCAGTGGTTGTTCGTTACACCAGGCGCCCTGGCCTGGTGCGGCCCAGAACAGCTCGTCGAGCCTGGGCACAGCGATCGCGCCCAGCATGGGGGTGCCCCGCCACAGCAATCCCACCGAGGTGCAGAACAGCGGAAAGCCGTGCGCGTAGTTGGTCGTGCCATCGAGTGGATCGACACACCACTGCAGGTCCTGCTGCATGCCGCTGCCGGGTGTGTGACCCGTTTCTTCGGCAAGGACGGCAACACCAGCAGATTCCTGGCCCAGCAGAGCCAGCACCGCCGCTTCAGCCGCGGTGTCGGCGTTGGTCACCAGATCACCGGCCCTGCCCTTTTCGCTGATCGATTGCAACCTGCCGAAGTGCTCCTTCAGTTGGGCGCCGCCGGCCTGGGCCGCTCGGCGGGCAATGGCGACCAGCTCAGCTAGCTCAGCGTCGCTGAGGCCACTGGCTCGGGCGGCCTCACTCGAGAGGGCATGGCTTGGATCAGATGGCATGGGCGTTTGTGTCATTCCTCATCAAGCGGCAGTCCCTGCCGCACGCTGCCCCGTCCAAAGTGGCGACCGAACTGAAGTTCGTAGACCTCGTCTTCGTCTTGGGTCTCAACCACCAGAGGGCCTGTGGCGCGGGCCACACACAACAGCCCGTAACCCTTGGCACGCAACTCTTTGGAGAGTCCGAGTGCCTCGCGTTGATCGATCGTGCCGTCAAGCACGCGCACCGCACAGGCTGTGCAGCAACCATTGCGGCAGCTGAACGGCAAGGGATCACCCTGCAGTTCAAAACTGCGCAAGATGTAGTCGCCTTCACGCACGTCGTGGGTGATGACACGACCTGCTTGTCGCCAGTGAACGGTGATGGGATGGCTGGTGCTCATGCTGCTAGATTGCCACCTGCCCCACTGTGCCGCTGGAGAGGTGGCCGAGTGGTCGAAGGCGCAGCACTGGAAATGCTGTATAGGGGCAACTCTATCGAGGGTTCGAATCCCTCCCTCTCCGTGATGAACTAGCCGGCTCATTGAGCCGGTTTTTTTGTCAGTTCTATGGCGTCAAACTGCCAATGTGTTGATTGGCAACCAAGCCATGACACTCGCCTTGGCTTGACCTGCTCACTTAGCCGAAGCGACCACTGACATAGTCCTGGGTCGCTTGCTGTGAGGGCGCATTAAAGATGCGTTCTGTGTCATTGAACTCGACCAGGTAACCCACCTTGCCGCTTCCACCTTCAACGGCCTCGGCATTGAAAAAAGCAGTCATGTCGGCAACCCGAACGGCTTGCTGCATGTTGTGGGTGACGATGACGATGGTGTAACTGCGCTTAAGTTCATGCATTGTTTCCTCAATCTTTAATGTCGAAATCGGATCGAGGGCTGAACACGGTTCATCCATCAAGATGACTTCTGGCTCTGTCGCAATAGCACGGGCGATACACAGGCGCTGCTGCTGACCGCCCGAGAGAGCCAGTCCACTCTCATTGAGTTTGTCCTTGCATTCGTCCCAGACCGCGGCCTTGCGCAGGGAGCGCTCGACCAATTCATCCATATCCCCCTTGAAGCCATTGACCCTGGCACCAAAGGCAATGTTTTCGTAAATGGTTTTTGGGAATGGATTCGGTTTTTGAAACACCATGCCGATGCGCCGACGCACTTCGACTGGATCAATGCGCGAATCGTAGAGGTCGTTGTTATCAAACAGCACCCGTCCCTTCAGCGCACATCCAGGAACCAGATCGTTCATGCGGTTGAGAGCGCGCAAGACCGTTGATTTGCCGCAGCCCGATGGACCAATGAATGCCGTCACCCTGCCGCGTGGTATGTCCATGAAGACATTGCGGACAGCCTCAAACTTTCCATAGGAAATCGTGACGTTCTGCAGAGACATGCAGACATCTCTTGCCGTCGATTGCGAATTCATCAGGGAGCTGCTCATGGGATCAAATCTAGGCGCACGTTGCTGGCATTTTGTGAAGAGAAGGTGATGGTAAGGGGGCTCATGAGCGGGCAAGCTGGCTGATCCAACGTGCCAGCAGATTGGCGCCCAGAATCATGATCACAAGCACAAATGAAGCGGCCCATGCCAATTCGTTTTGTGCTTCATACGGCATGATTGCAAAGTTGAAGATCAGAACTGACATGGTCGCGATCGGGCTGAAGATTCCCTCAGGCCAGAAGGGCGAAAAAAGTGCTGTAAAGATCAACGGGGCGGTTTCCCCTGCTGCCCGTGCGATCGCCAGGACTACCCCCGTCGCAATGGGCGTGAAGGCAGCAGGCAGTGTGATCCTCAGAATCGTGACGACCTTCGAAGCGCCAACCCCATAGGCCCCCCAGCGCAGTTCTTGAGGCACCAGCTTGAGTCCCTCGTCGGTGGTTTTGACCACCGTGGGCAGCATCAACACCGAAAGTGCGATGCCGCCAGCCATGGCGCTGTAGCTCTGCCCGGCAATGACGCGCGTGGCAACGATCACCCCATAGACGAAGACGCCACTGATGATCGAGGGCACCCCCGAGAGCACGTCATTGGCAAAGCGCACGCTCTGGGCAAACCAGCCATTGCGTGAGTACTCACTTAAAAAGATGCCTCCACCAACACCGATTGGTATTGAGACCAATGCAGCCACTAGGGTGACCACGATCGTGCCGACGATCGCATTGCCAATGCCGCCGCCATCGAGGCCAGGCGGTGGGGGCAGTTCCGCAAAGAGCTTCAGGCTCAACAGGCGACCGCCTTGGATGAGCACATAAAAGATGACCAGAAACAGTGGCAGCACCGCCACGGTTGAAAACAAGGCTGCAAGCCCGGTGCAGAACGCGTTGAATCGATTGCGGGTCAGAGCCGGATTAAAGGTGAGCGGACGTCGCTCAAACAGTGGCGTGTTGTCGTAGGTGACAGGTGTGTAGCTCATCGTTCAGTACTTCAGGCTGAGACGACGCACGATCCACTGGGCCGCCACGTTCACCACCAGTGTGAGCAGCATCAGGATCAGAGCCGCATACATCAAGGCCGAGACCTGAATGCCATCGGCCTCGCCAAACTGGTTGGCCAGCATTGAGGCAATTGTGTTGCCGGGTGCCAGCAGAGACACATCAAAGTTAAGGGAATTACCGATGATCATGGTGACGGCCATGGTCTCGCCCATGGCTCGTCCCAGCGCCAGCATCACGCCGCCTGTGATCGAGGAGATCGCCGCCGGCAAAATGATGTTGAACAAGGCTCCCCAGCGCGTGGTGCCAATGCCGTAGGCGCCTTGGCGCAGCTCAAGCGGCACCTGGTTGAGCGCGTCGCGGCTAATGGCCGTGATAATCGGCAGGATCATCACCACCAAGATCAAGATTGCCGGTGCCATGCCGGGGCCCTGAGGCTCACTGGCAAACAGTGGACTCCAGCCCAGCAACTGATGCAACAGCTGCAAGGCCGGGCGAATGGCAGGTTCCATCACAAAGATGGCCCACAGACCCAGCACCACTGAGGGGATTGCCGCCAGCAGTTCAACCATCAGGCCGATGGCATTGCGGATTGAGGCCGGTATCAGGTCCTCTGTGATGAAAATTGCTGTTCCCACGCCCAGGGGGACAGCAATCAACAGCGACAGGAGCGACGTCACCAGCGTGCCGTAGATGGCCACAAAGGCCCCGTACTGATTGCTGACCGGGTCCCATGACGAGGTCGTCACGAAGCGTGTACCAAAGGTGGCCATTGCCTCGCGGGCCCCTTGGAACACCGTCAGCACAATGGCCAGCAGCAGGATTGCCACGAAGGCCGCCAGAGTCATCGACAGCAGATGGAAGCCCCGGTCCAGAAGCTGCTCTGAGGCTGGCCTGCGCCGCAGCGTGAACTCAGCTGCCGCAGTCGATGTCGGGGGTGCCGAAGTCATGCAGAAGAGCTGCACCCCCTGATCAGGGAGTCAATCCGATGCCTTGACTTTAAAAACTCGCCCACAACACCCGTTTAAGCCATGATTAACCACGCCACGGCTGGGTCGTAGGACCCTGGTACACGACGCACGGGGGACAGGAGCGGCATGGGCCGAATCGTCGGCATCGATCTGGGCACAACCAATTCGGTGGTGGCGGTGCTCGAAGGCGGCCGGCCCGTGGTCATCGCCAATGCCGAAGGTGGTCGCACCACGCCCTCGGTCGTGGGCTTTAGCCGCGATCAGGAGCTGCTGGTCGGTCAGTTGGCCCGCCGCCAGCTGGTGCTCAACCCGCGCAACACCTTTGCCAACTTGAAGCGCTTTGTCGGGCGCTCCTGGGAGGAACTCGACGAAGGCAGCCTCTCGGTGCCCTACACCGTGCGTGCCAATGACGGTGGCCTGGTGCGCGTTGTCTGCCCCGCCACCGAACGCGAGTACGCCTCTGAAGAGCTGGTCGCCAGCATCTTGCGCAAGTTGGTCGATGACGCAGCCACCTACCTGGGCGAGCCGGTTGAGGCTGCGGTGATCACCGTTCCGGCCTACTTCAACGACGCCCAGCGCCAGGCCACGCGCGACGCCGGCCGTCTGGCGGGGCTTGCGGTGGAACGCATTCTCAACGAACCGACTGCGGCCGCTCTGGCCTATGGCTTTGACCGCAGTTCGGTGCGGCGGGTGCTGGTCTTTGACCTGGGCGGCGGAACCTTTGACGTGTCGGTGCTGCGCATTGCCAACGGCGTCTTTGATGTCAAGGCCACCAGCGGTGACACCCAGCTCGGTGGCAACGACTGGGACAGGCGCATCGTCGACTGGCTGGCCGATGCCTTTGAGACGGAGCACAGCATCGACCTGCGCCGCGATCGTCAGGCCCTGCAGCGGCTTACCGAAGCCGCTGAGAAGGCCAAGATCGAATTGAGCGGCGTGCAGAGCACACCGATTTCATTGCCCTTCATCGCCACTGGCGCAGAAGGCCCCCTGCACATCGAGACAACGCTGGAGCGCAGCACCTTTGAGGGGCTGTGTCCCGACCTGCTCGACAGGCTGCTGCGGCCTGTGCAGCGCGCTCTGCGTGACTCGGGTTTGGCAGCCGATGACATCGATGATGTCGTGCTGGTTGGCGGCTCCACCCGGATGCCCATGGTTCAGCAGATGGTGCGCACCCTGGTGCCGCGCGATCCCTGCCAATCGGTCAACCCCGACGAAGTCGTGGCGGTCGGCGCCGCCGTGCAGGCAGGGATCCTCACCGGTGAGCTGCGTGATCTGATGCTCAACGATGTGACGCCCCTGTCGCTGGGGCTTGAGACGATTGGCGGGGTCATGAAGGTGCTGATCCCTCGCAACACCTCGATTCCGGTGCGCAAGAGCGATCTGTTCAGCACCTCCGAAGCGAACCAAAACGCTGTCGAGGTCCATGTGCTTCAAGGCGAGCGCCAGATGGCCGAAGACAACAAATCGCTCGGTCGCTTCCGGCTCTCCGGCATTCCACCTGCGCCACGCGGCGTGCCGCAGATTCAGGTGTCGTTTGACATCGACGCCAATGGCTTGCTGCAGGTTTCAGCCAGCGATCGCACCACCGGCCGTCAGCAAAGCGTCACGATTCAAGGTGGCACCAACCTCAGCGAAGAGGAGATCCAGACGCTGATCGCCGAAGCCGAACAGAAAGCTGCTGAGGATCGCCGCAAGCGCGCCGATATTGACCGCCGCAATCGAGCACTGACGCTGGTGGCCCAGGCAGAGCGGCGGCTGCGGGATGCTGCCTTAGAGCTCGGTCCTTACGGTGCCGAGAGGCAACAACGCTCGCTCGAGCTGGCCCTGCGAGAGGTGCAGGATCTGTTAGCCGAAGAGGCCGCCGGCCGCGCCGATTTGGCAGAACTGGAGATCGCCGTCAGCCAGCTGCAGGAGGCGCTCTACGGCCTCAACCGCCGACTGCTGAGTGAACGCAAGGCCGAGCAAGGCCCCCTGCAGGGCCTGAAGAACACGCTTGGTTCGCTCAAAGATGAGTTGTTCTCCGATGAGGAGTGGGACGACTGGGAACGGCCCGGCAGCGATCCCTGGTCGATGCCGCCACCGCGCCGCCGCGACAGCATGCGCTTCGATGAGCGGCGATATGAGCAGCGCTCCTACGGCGATCTGGGCTACAGCGATCAGGGCTATGGCAATGAGGGCTACGGCAATCAGGGCTATCGCGAGCCGCGCTACGGCGATCAGCGTTCCGACGACCAGCGCTTCTACGGCGAGCGTTTCTACGACCAGCGTTTCTACGACGAGCGCCCCCCTGAGGACCGCCCAACTGACGAGCGCGCCACTGACGAGCGTTCGTTTGAGGCGCGTCCTCGCCGCGACCGCAATCCGGTGGCGGCGCCGACATCGCGCTGGGATGACGACGATCCCTGGGGCGAGCGTTGAGTCCAGCTCCGCAGACCACCATGCCCGATTACTGGGGCGTTCTTGGCCTTAAGCCGGGGGCCGATTCCAGCAGTCTCAAGCGCGCCTTTCGCAGCCAGGCCCGCCGTTGGCATCCGGATCTCAACGGCAACGACCCCGTGGCCGAGGAGCGGTTCAAGCTCGTCAACGAGGCCTATGCGGTGCTCTCTGACCCCAAGCGGCGGGAGCTCTGGGAAGCGGCTTCACCCCACCAGGACGAGCTGGCAAACGATCCCTTTGCCAGCGACTTTCCACATTTTGACGATTACCTTGCCACCCTGTTTGGCAGGCGCGCAGCTGCAGAGCCAGAGCCCCAGGACGACAGCACCCCAGAACCAAGCTTTGACCCTGGTGGCGAAGTCACGGCAGCGCCGCCGCCACCGCCCCCTGTGCAGGCGTCCTCGGCGGTTGAGTCGCTGGTCGAGCTCACCCCGGAGCAGGCTCTGAGCGGTGAGCGCGTCGAGCTTGAGCTGCCCGACGGCTCAGCTGTTGAGGTCTGGACACCGCCGCTGGCTGGCGATGGCTGGCGCCTGCGCCTGGCCGGTGTGGCGCCAGGCGGTGCTGATCATTTTTTGCAGTTGCGCGTGCGCACCCCGCAAGGGCTGCGCATCGATGGACTGCGCGTCACCTATCAGCTCGATCTCACGCCCGCCGAGGCAGCCCTCGGTGCGCTCGTGCTTGTGCCCACCCTCAGCGGCGATGTGCAGCTGCGCGTGCCCCCGGGCAGCTCGAGTGGGCGCCTGCTGCGGTTGCGTGGTCGCGGTCTTGAGCGCGGCGAGCACAAGGGCGATCAGCTCGTCGAGATCCGGATCGTGGTGCCAGAGGAGCTCGATGCGGCCGAGGAAGCTCTGTACCGGCGCTTGCAAGAGTTGGCTGAAGACAATCAACGCGACGGTTTCTGATCGCCAGAACCGATGACACACTGGGGCCTGACCTCATGGCTTTGTGGTGGCTCCCGAATTGGTGCACGTGCTGCTCTTTGACGCTGGCAGTGATCAAGAAGGCATCCATTCCCTTGAGCTGGCTGGTCGCACGGTGGTGTTGCTGTTCTCCCAACGCGACGATGCCGAGCGCTATGCAGGCCTGTTGGAAGCCCAGGACTTTCCAACACCCACCGTTGAGGCCCTTGAGCGCGACGAAATGGAGCGCTTTTGTGAGCAGGCCGGCTACGAGGCACGCTTCGTGCCTGAGGGGTTTTTGCCCCAGACCGCCGAAGAGCGCCTGCTGATCGCTCCGCCGGAGCGCAACATGGACACCACCCTGTGGCGCGAGCAGGATGCTGACGAACCCCAGTCCGAGCCCACGATCAGCAGTGGCGATGCCGAACTGGAGGCCTTTCGCCGCCGGCTTGAGGGGCTGCTGTGAGCAGCGCCGCTGACCGCGGGCATCTGCTGACCGAGCAGGCCCATGACGACAGTGCTGACCTTGATCTGCTCAGCACGGCCGAGTTGGTTGCGCTCTTCTGTGATGAAGAGCGGCGTCCCCAGCAGGCCGTCGCCGCTGCAGCCCCGCAGCTGAGCCAGGCCATCGATGCCATTGCCGAGCGCCTGCGCTCAGGCGGGCGGTTGTTTTACCTGGGGGCAGGCACCTCTGGCCGGCTGGGCGTGCTCGATGCCGCCGAGTGCCCGCCCACCTTTTGCAGCGACCCTGAGCTTGTGCAGGGTGTGCTCGCCGGCGGTGCACCAGCCCTGCTGCGCAGCTCTGAAGGCCTGGAAGACGACCTTGCCGGTGGAGTGCGCGATCTTGAGGCGCGCGGCTTTTGCAGCAGTGATGCCCTGGTGGGGATCGCTGCCGGTGGCACCACCCCTTATGTACTGGGGGCCTTGGCCTATGCCCAGGGGCTGGGCGCCCTGGCCATTGCGATGGCCTGTGTGCCGGCTGAGCAGGCGCCGATGCCTTGCGACATCGACATTCGTCTGCTTAGCGGCCCCGAGCTGTTGACCGGCTCCACACGCCTCAAGGCCGGCACCGCCACCAAGATGGCGCTGAACATGCTCTCAACCGGTGTGATGGTGCGGCTGGGCAAGGTGTTCAGCAACCGCATGGTCGATGTGGCCGTCACCAATACCAAGCTCGAAGATCGCGCCTTGCGCATCCTGCGCGATCTGGCGGAGGTCCCTAGGCCCGAAGGATTGCAGCTGCTGCAACGTGCTGGCGGCTCGGTCAAAGTGGCCCTGCTGATGCAACTGGCCGGACTTGATGCCGCAGCCGCACGCGCTTGTCTCAGCATCCACGGGCCTGGCTTGCGCACAGCCCTGGCCGCTGCGCGCGGGGCTCAGCCGTCTAGTGCGCCCCAGTAGGGGGTCGTCAGCAGGTCGAGCCGACGGCGAGTGGCAGCAGGCACCTTCGCCTTGGGGGTCATCAAGGCGTGGCGCAGGGCATGGTGAGCGCTGCTGGGCGGGCGTTGTACGGCAATGCGTTCGGCTGCCACACGCACGATCTGCTGTGCCAAGGCCGCATTGGCCTTGAGGTTGTCGATCACCATCTCAACGGTCACCGAAGCATGCTCCTGGTGCCAGCAGTCGTAGTCGGTGGCCATCGCCAGGGTGCTGTAGGCCAGCTCGCATTCGCGCGCCAACCGCGCTTCGGTGTGATTGGTCATGCCGATCACCGAACAGCCCCAGCTGCGGTAGAGCTGTGATTCCGCCCGTGTCGAGAAGGCCGGCCCTTCCATGCACAGGTAGGTGCCACCGCGATGCAGCTGGCGTCCCTCGGGCATCAGGCTCTCGCCCACATCGGCCAGAAGCCTGCTGAGTACAGGGCAAAACGGATCGCCAAAGCCCACATGGGCCACCAACCCCTCGCCAAACATGGTGATCGGCCGCTGGTGGGTGCGATCGATCAGTTGATCGGGCACCACCATGTCGAGGGGGCGGATGTGCTCCTGCAGCGATCCCACCGCCGAGATCGAGAGCACCCAGCGCACCCCCAGGCTGCGCAGCGCCCACAGGTTGGCGCGATAGGGCACTTCGGTGGGGGTGAAGCTGTGATGGCGCCCGTGGCGCGCCAGAAACACAACCTCCAGATCGTGAATGCGTCCGATCATCAAGCTGTCAGACGGCTTGCCGTAGGGGGTTTTGACCTTGACCTTGCGCACATCGCTGAGGCCCTCCATGGCGTAGAGGCCGCTGCCTCCGATCACCCCCAGCCGTGCCGTCGTCAAATTGAGGCTGGTTTCGCTCATGGCCAACGCCGTTTTCAGCATTCTCCCTGGCACCGGCGCATACAGTCGCTTCTTTGCGGCGACGATCGTGACCAAGGCAGTGATGGAGACCGACGCCGGCACCCTGGTGCTTGAGCTGTTCGAGAGCGATGCCCCCAACACCGTGGCCAACTTTGTGAAGCTGGCTGAATCGGGTTACTACGACGGCCTGGCCTTTCATCGGGTGATCGATGGCTTCATGGCCCAGGGCGGTTGCCCCAACAGCCGTGAAGGCTCGCGCGGTATGGCCGGCACTGGCGGCCCCGGCTACACGATCAACTGCGAGATCAACGCCAACAAACACGAGGCCGGTTCGCTGTCGATGGCCCATGCCGGCAAGAACACCGGTGGCTCGCAGTTCTTCATTTGCCATGGTGCCCAACCCCATCTCGATGGCGTGCACACCGTCTTTGGTAAGACCGCCAACATGGATGTGGTGATGGCGATCGCCAAGGGCACCCGTATCACCAAGGTGACGATTCAGGCCTGAGTCAACGTTGCCATTGGATCAGGGTTCCAGGCTGTTGTTGCGGCATCTGGAACCCTGTCCCTCTGATTTCGAGCAAGGGGCGCCGCTCTGCCTCCAGCAACGCTGAAGGATGGGCCAGCCGCTGGGGGTCAGGGCTCAGCAGCAGGCTGACGCAACGGGTCCCTTCTGGTGCTGCCAGCGCTGCCAGGCAACCCTGTAGGGGCTCAGTGGCGAACTGCTCGGCCCCGTCTGTGGCGCTGGCCGTGCTCAGCACCATGGCCACCTGGGGCTTGTTGAGCAGGGCCAAAATGCGCGGGTCGTCTTCGTTCTCGGCGCGCAGGCCGGCACGCTCAGCCAGCTCGGCCAACTGTTGCTGCAGCGCAACAGCGCCATCGGCCTGCAGCTGGCCATGCCAGGCCAGAACGGCAGTTGCCCCACCCACCGGGCAGCTCGGTCCGGCGCCCATCAGGTGTCCAAGTTTGGTGCGCTTGGCGGCCAGGTAGGCGGCGTTGTGGTCGCCAGGATCCATAACCAGTGGCACCCGGTCTTCGACCTGCAAGCCGTAGCCGCCCAAACCGGCAATCTTGCGGGGGTTGTTGGTGATCAGCCGCAAGCGGTTGATGCCGAGGTCACTGAGGATCTGGGCGCCAACTCCGTAGTTGCGAAGGTCGGCAGGAAACCCAAGCCGTTCATTGGCTTCGACGGTGTCCAGGCCGGTGTCCTGCAGCGAATAGGCCTTGAGCTTGTTGATCAAACCGATGCCGCGGCCTTCCTGACGCAGATACACGACGACACCTTCGCCGGCGTTTTCGATCATGCGCAGGGCCGCCTCGAGCTGTGGCCGGCAGTCGCAGCGCAGTGAACCAAAGGCATCGCCAGTCAGGCATTCGCTGTGCACACGAACCAGCACAGGAGCGTTGGCGCGCTCGGGCTGCCCTTTAACCAGGGCTACATGTTCGCTGCCATCGAGTTCATTGCGGTAACCAATGGCTCGAAACGTGCCGAAAGCACTGGGCATGCGGGCTTCAGCCTGTCGCCTGACAAAGCGCTCGGTGTCGAGCCGGTAGCGGATCAGATCGGCAATCGAGATCAGCCGCAGGCCATGGCGCCGGGCATAGGCGGCCAACTGCGGCAGCCGCGCCATCGATCCATCTGGGTTCTGGATCTCGCAGATCACCCCGGCTGGATACAGCCCTGCCAAGCGCGCCAGATCGACGGCCGCCTCGGTGTGCCCTGCGCGCTTGAGCACCCCACCGGTGCGAGCACGCAGCGGGAAAATATGCCCAGGCCTGCGCAGATCAGCTGGGCGGCTCTGCGGGTGAATCGCCACCTGAATGGTGCGGGCTCGATCCTCGGCAGAGATGCCTGTGCTGACGCCGTTTTCAGGGCCGGCATCCACGCTCACTGTGAAGGCGGTCTGGTTGTTGTCGGTGTTGCGGTCGACCATCAGCGGCAGGTCAAGCTGGTCGAGCCGCTCGCCCTCCATCGCCAAGCAGATCAAGCCGCGGGCCTCGGTGGCCATGAAATTGATCTGCTCCGGCGTGGCGAACTGCGCCGCACAGATCAGATCACCCTCGTTTTCGCGGTTTTCGTCGTCGACCACGACGATCGACTCGCCATTGCGAATTGCAGCCAGGGCATCGGCGATCGCATCGAACGCAATGCGGTCGAGGTCGTTTAAGGGTGCTTGTGGCAACGGCGCAAGATCAGAGCGCGGGCCCTGCTGGCAATCATCCTTTATAAATCCCGAAACGTTCACCCCTGACTGTGGCTCTTGAGCGCGTTGCCGTGATCGGTGCCAGCGGCTATGGCGGCCTGCAGACCCTGCGGCTGCTCCAGCAGCATCCTCACTTCAAGGTCACCTTTCTTGGCGGCGAGCGCAGCAGCGGCAAGCGCTGGAGTGAGCTCAACCCGTTTTTGCCTCTTGCAGGTGATCCGGTGGTGCAATCACCGGATCCTGAGGCCATTGCGGCGCAGGCCGATCTGGTGGTGCTCAGCCTGCCCAATGGCCTGGCTGCTCAGTTGGTGCCGCCGCTTTTGGCGCGCGGGCTCAAGGTGGTCGATCTGTCGGCCGATTACCGCTACCGCTCACTGGCCCAGTGGCAGGAGGTCTATGCCGCTGAAGCCAGGCAGGTGCCGCGCAGCGATGACGACCTCTGCGCCGAAGCGGTCTACGGACTGGTTGAGTGGCATGCCGAGCAGATCGCTGCCGCGCGCCTGGTGGCGGCACCTGGCTGCTTCCCCACAGCCAGCCTGCTCGCCTTGCTGCCCTTTTTGCGTCAGGGCCTGATTGATCCAAGTGGAATCATCATCGACGCCAAAACCGGCACCTCAGGCGGTGGGCGGGCAGCCAAGGAGCATCTGCTGTTGGCTGAAGCCGCTGAAGCGGTCAGTCCCTACGGCGTGGTGGGACACCGTCACACCAGTGAAATCGAACAGCTGGCCTCCCAGGTGGCCGGCAGCGCCATCACCCTGCAGTTCACCCCACACCTGATGCCGATGGTGCGCGGGCTGCTGGCGACGGTGTACTGCCGGCTGCGCGACCCTGGCCTGACCGCGGCCGACTGCAACACGGTGCTGCGTTCGCTCTATCGCCAGAGCGAGACCGTCGCCGTGCTGCCTGTGGGGACCTACCCCTCGACCAAATGGGTTCGGCAGACCAACCGGGCGCTGCTTTCGGTGCAGGTCGACAACCGCAGCGGCCAGCTCATCGTGATGAGTGCCATCGACAACCTGATCAAGGGGCAGGCCGGCCAGGGCGTGCAATGTCTCAATCTGCTGGCCGGTTTGGAGGCCAACACTGGCTTGCCGTTGTTGCCCTTCTACCCCTGAGCCGCCAGGCGTTGGCCCATCAGTGCCACCGCCGCCGGCAGCAATTGATGCTCCTGCCGTTGAATGCGAGCACTCAGGCTGGCGTGGTCATCGTCTGCCAGCACGGGTACGGCGGCTTGAATCAAGATCTCGCCCGCGTCAACCGCTTCTGTCACCAGATGCACGCTGCAGCCGGCGAGGGTCACCCCGGCACGCAGGGCCTGTCCCACCGCATCGATGCCTTTGAAGCTGGGCAGCAATGACGGGTGAATGTTGATCAACTTCCCGGCGTAGGCATCGATCAGCACTGGGGTCACGATTCGCATCCAGCCCGCCATCACCACCAGATCGATGTCGAGGCCTGCCATGTGTGCAACGATCGCCGCATCGAGGGCTTCGCGGCTTGCGTGCAGGCGGTGATCGTGCACGCTGCAGTTGATCAGCAGCCGCTCAGCGCGTTGTTGGGCCCCGCAACCGGGGTTGTTGACGATGAGCTGCACCACCTCGGCCTGCAGCGTGCCAGTGCGGCAGGCGAGCACCAGGGCCTCAAAGTTGCTGCCGCTTCCTGAGGCCATCACGGCGAGCCGCAGAGGCCGATGGGCGCGTGGTTTCGGTGGCAACGGCCACTGGAATTGCAGCTCGTCGTGGCTAGGGTTTGTCAAACCGATTGCGGTTCATGTCCCACCTCTCCATCCTGCCAACGGTGCTGGATGATGCCGAGACCTTGATCGCCTCACTGCGCACTTTGGGTCTGCAGCCCAGCGCTGGTGGTGTTGTGGCCGGCTTTGGTGGTGAGCAGCACGCGGTCGAAGTCAGGGTTCAGCTTGCGAGCGGCCACGTGCTCGGCTGGCAGCGACAGCGCGATGGTGCTTTGGCCCTGGTGGCTGATCTGCAGCGCATCGCACGCAGCACAGCATTGCAGCGCCTCCTTGGGAGGGTGACCCGCAGTTATGCAGCCCATGCCGCCCTGCGGCAGGCCGCCCAAGATCCGGCGCTGAGCTCTGCCGAGGTCTGGCTGAACGCCTGAATCGCTGGTGGTTGAGCTGCATCTTGATCTGAGCCGACCCCAGAGCCAGCGGCTCACTGTTCGCTTGCAGTGCCTGCCACGCCAGCGCCGGCTGAGGCTGGCCCTGCCGCGTTGGACGCCAGGCTCGTACCTGTTGCGTGAGTACGTCTCCCACCTTGAGGGGCTCACAGCCAGCCAGCCTCAACACGACCTCAGGCTGGAGCGCCTCTCACCCTTTCAATGGCAGCTCGATGGGCTTGAGCCCGGCGTGCCGCTCGAGATCAGCTACGCCTTGCAGGCCACCGAACTAACGGTGCGCACCTGCCACCTCAGCACTGAGCACGGTTTTTTAGCCCTGGCTGCGGTGGTGCTTGAGCTCGAGGGTGAACGTTGGTCGCCGCACCGGCTGCATGTGCAACTGCCGCCCAGTTGGGAGGGTTTCGTGCCCTTGCCTCAGCAGGGCGATGGCAGCTGGCTGGCCGCCACTTTTGATCAACTCATCGATAGTCCGCTCGAGGCTGGCCCCCACCCCAGCCACAGCTTTGCGGTCGAAGGGGTACCCCATCGCTGGGTCAGTTGGGGGGGTGATCTGCCAGCTCTAGATCCCGATTGGCTTGCCGATGTGACGCGGGTCTGCCAAGCCTGTTGCCTGCTTATGGGGGTCCATGCTCCAGCTGCCCAGAGCTATTTGTTCGTCTTGCATCTCAGCGAAGCGGGCTATGGGGGGCTTGAGCATGACGCCAGCACGGTGCTTCAGTTCGGACGCCGCACTCTCAAACAGCCGCATGGACGCCGCCAGCTGCTGCAGCTGGTTGCCCACGAATATCTGCACCAGTGGAATGTGCGCAGGCTTCGGCCCGTTGAGCTGGCGCCCATCGACTACCAGCAAGCTGTGGTGGTGCCGACCCTTTGGTTTGCCGAAGGGGTGACCAGTTACGTCGATCAACTGCTGCCCCATGCTGCCGGTTGCTGCCAGGCCAGCGACGTCCTGGCTGATCTGGGACGGGACCTGAGCCGCTACCTGCTTGCCCAGGGACGGTTTGTGCAGAGCCTTCAGGCCAGTAGCGAAGAGGCCTGGGTCAAGCTCTACCGTCCGCACCCCCACGCAGCCAACCAACAGGTCAGCTACTACCTCAAGGGGGCGGTGCTGGCCTTGGTGCTCGATCTGCACCTCAGACGCCATGGCAGCTGGATCGGCGCTGTGCTGCAGCAGCTGTGGCGCAGCCATGGACGCAGCAGACGCGGCTATCAGCAGTCCGATCTGCTGGCGGCGTTTGCGAACCACGCCGCCGATCTCGCTGAACTGTTGCCGCGCTGGCTCAGCAGCACAGACGATCCGCCGCTTGAGGCCATGTTGGCTGATGTGGGCCTCAAGCTGGTGCCGGTCTGCGCCAGCGTGCCAACGGCCGGTTGGACGCTGGAGCACAGACCTGCAGGTGGCCTATGGATCGCCCGTGTTGAGCGTGATGGTCCTGCCCAGCAGGCGGGATTGCAGGTTGGCGATGAGCTGGTGGCACTTGATGGTGAGCGCTTGCGCAGCCCCGATGACTGGGCCTTGCTTGCGGGCTACTGCGCAGCAGGCGAGCAGAGTCCGCCGCGTGCGTTGCTGATCTGCCGCGATGGCTTGCTGCAGACGGTCCGCCTGCAGCCGCAGCCGCCAGCGATCGAGCGCTGGACGCTTGAGATCGACCCTGATGCCCCAGCTGAAGCCAGCAGCCGTCGCCAGGCCTGGCTGATGTTGCAGCCATGAGCGCGCCAAAGCCTCTGCAACGAAGCTTGTGGCTCGTTGCTGCAGCTCTGGCCCTGTGCGGTTTGGGTTGGCTGCTGGCCTGGCGGCAGCAGGCCGGCCAGGGCTCGGTCGATGTGCTGGGCCAGCTCTTTGCCCAAGATTTGCAAAGCACCGTGCGCCGTGCCCAGGTGCAGGGTTCTCAGGCGCCCCAGCCACCCCAGCAGCCTCGCTGGCGCTCGCCGCTGCAACGTAGCTGCGGGCTGTCAGGCGATGCAGCCCTGAGGGATCGTTTGGCGCTGCGGCTGCAACAGCTGCAACGCTCTAAAGCCACCGTGGCCATCGATCCGTCGAACTACGGCGAGCGGTTTGCCCGCGATGCCTTCGGTAACCGGATCGATCCGACTCCGCGGCTGGTCGTGCTGCACGAAACGGTCTATGGCATTGGTTCAGCGATCAACACCTTTGTCACGCCCCATCCCAATGACATCGACCAGGTCAGCTACCACGCCCTGATCGGCCTTGATGGCGCCGTGGTGCAGGTGCTCGATCCGCTGCGGCGCGCCTTTGGTTCTGGCAATTCAGCCTTTGACGGCGAGTGGGTGATCACCAATCCGGCGTTCAAGGGTTCGGTCAACAACTTTGCGCTGCACGTGAGTCTGGAAACACCCCTCGATGGCGAAAACGATGCCCCTGCGCACAGCGGTTACACCTCTGCCCAGTACGACGCCCTGGCCGCCCTGTTGAGCGATTGGATGCGGCGGTTCCGCATCACGCCAGAGCGCATCACAACACACGCCCACGTCGATCTGGGCGGTGAACGCTCCGACCCCCGCAGTTTTGATTGGGCTGCTCTGCAGCTGCGCCTCGAGGCCCTGGGCATGCTCTGCCGTTGAGCAGGGCAGCAGCGCATCGCACCAGATGGCGTCAGATCAGGGGCGTGGTGGCCAGTTTGCGTTGGCCGTAGATCAAGGCATGCAGCTCAGGGTCCTGCATGTAGCGCAAGATGCGCCTGGGGTAATCGAGCTTGCCGTTGTGCAGGTAGGCGAGCACGGCCAGAGCCTTGGCATCGACGGGGTTCCCGCTGGCAACGAGCGTCCTTCCTCGTCCATAGCCGAGGTCACGACTGAGCCGGGCAAATTTGCCCACCAGCAAGGCCACATTGCGCTCGGGATCAAGCAGTTGCTCGCGGGCTGCCTTGATCTCTGCAGGGCTGGCATCGCGTGCCAACAAGCCTTGATGCACCATTTCGCCGAGTCCAAGCTGCGCTGGGCCCAGCGTGCTGAACAACCCTGAGTGGGCCGCCAGCGGCGTGCTTTCGCCGGGTTTGGCGTGCTGCAGCTCGTCAAACAGCACGGCCATCACCAGCATCGGATTGATCTGTTGGCGGCGGCTTTCGCGAAGGACGACCGGTTTGAGATCAACCAGGCGGGTGTACGTGACACTGCGCAGGGGCTCGAGCTGATCGAGCCCCGCGGTGAACAACTGGCTAAGGCGGGGTTGCGGACCGTGGACCCCGAAGCGTCGGTGCAGCTCCTTGAGTTCGGCAGCTGAAAACTCAAGCGGATCAACCGTTGTTTGCGGTGGCTTCGTGTTGAGCGACCCCACTGCGCTCAGACCGCTCAGGGGAGATGGCGCCTGGGTGCGCGGCAGCAGCTGGGAGGTGCCAAGCAAAGCCAGGCAGACCAACCAGAACACGCGTCGTGTGTGCAGGGGCCGCGACGGCACGTGCTTGGCAATCCAAATCACGACTCAAGTTAAAACACATCACCACGATCTCGGCCGGTTCTGGGCGCTTTTGCTGCTGTCTGCTGAGCAAGCGTCAGCTCATGACAGTTCGGGCTGCGCATCGGAGCGAACACCGATAACTTCTGGGGTGTTCTGCCCCTGGGCGCCATGCCGCTGGCTGCTGATCCTTTTGTGGCGACTCCCCAGCAGCAGTGGGAGCGTTTTGCTGAATTGCTCTGGTACGACGCAGGTCTTGGCTTCTGGCTCGATGTCAGCCGCATGGCTCTGGGCAGTGCTGATCTTGAGCAGTTGCGCCCGCGCTTTGGCGCTGCTTTTGAGGCAATGGCCCGCCTGGAAGCCGGAGCCATCGCCAACGCTGACGAGCAGCGCATGGTCGGCCACTACTGGTTGCGCTCGCCGCAACTGGCGCCTGAGGCCACGATTGCCGCGCACATCAGCAGCGAAATTGATCGCATCGAGATGTTCGGAGCGCAGGTTCTCGATGGGCGCATCAGCGCTCCAGGGGAGCGGCGCTTCAGCGATGTGCTGTGGATCGGGATCGGCGGCTCGGGCCTCGGGCCGTTGCTGATGATCCGTGCCCTGCAGTGCAAAGACAAGGGTCTGCCCTTTCACTTTGTTGACAACGTTGACCCCGACGGCATGAGCCGCACGTTGGCGGCTCTGGGCGAGCGTCTGGCCACCACCTTGGTGATTGTCGTCAGCAAATCAGGCGGCACGCCGGAGCCGCGCATTGGCATGGAGCAGGCCCGCGCACGGCTCCAGGCCCACGGCTGCGACTGGCCGGCACAAGCTGTCGCAGTCACCATGGGCGGCAGTCATCTCGATCAACTGGCTGCCTCGCAAGCCTGGCTTGCGCGCTTTGATCTACCTGACTGGGTTGGCGGTCGCACCAGCATCATGGGTGCCGTTGGACTGCTTCCTGCAGCCTTGATCGGGGCTGATCTGCGGTCTTTTCTTGCAGGCGCGGCTGCCATGGACGCCCTGACGCGCAGCACCACCCTGGAGGCCAATCCAGCAGCCCTGTTGGCTGCCAGTTGGTACGTGGCAGGGCATGGCCGTGGTCAGCGCGACATGGTCGTGCTGCCCTACCGCGATCAGCTCGAGGTGTTCAGCCGCTACCTGCAACAGCTGGTGATGGAGAGCCTGGGCAAAAAGCTGGACCGCGGCGGCCAGGTGGTTCACCAGGGGATTGCCGTCTACGGCAACAAGGGTTCCACCGACCAGCACGCCTATGTGCAGCAGCTGCGCGATGGGATCGACAACTTCTTTGTCACCTTCATCGAGGTGCTGCGAGATCCCACTGATATTGCGGCCGTCGATGGAGAGCATCCTGCTGATTTCCTCTCCGGTTTCTTGCAGGGCACCCGCACAGCCTTGCTGGAGGGTGGCCGCCAGAGTCTGACCATCACCATCGAGAGCTTCAACGAGCGCTCCCTGGGTGCCCTGATCGCCCTCTTTGAACGGGCGGTCGGCCTCTACGGCGAGCTGGTGAACATCAACGCGTACCACCAACCCGGCGTCGAAGCGGGCAAGAAGGCAGCGGCGCAGATTTTGTCGTTGCAGGAGCGGCTCGAAGCGGCCCTGGCCGATGGTCAACCGCGCACGATTGCTGCGTTGCGCGAGTCTTTAGGCGAACAGTCGCCCGAAGCGCTCTTCTGGATCCTGCGCCACCTGTGTGCCAACCAACGGGGCTACAGCGCCGAAGGCGATTGGGGCCACCCCGAGCAGTTGGTGTTTCGCAAGCTCTGAGTCAAGGCGCGCTCCAGGGGTAGCGGCTCAGGTGTTGCGTGACGGGCACCCGGCTGCTGTAGGCCATGCCCTCGGGTAACCACAGATCGCCGGCGCTGGTCAGCAGGTGGATCTGCCAGTGGTAGAGACCGCGAAAGGCTTCAGGATCAGCCTTGAGCAGGGCCGCGTAATGCAGGACCGCCTTGCCGTAGTAAGCGCTGTTGTTGTAGCCCCAGAGCCCTTTGCGAATGTCGCGTAACCCTCCCCGACGCACCAGATAGCGCGCCGCTGCTTGGATGGCGTCGTGAGGGTCACGAATGTCACCCTTGCCGATGCCACGCTCTGCCCATGTCGTCGGCAGGAACTGCATGGGCCCCTGGGCATTGGCCGATGACACGCCGTCAATGCGGCCGAGCCCTGTTTCAACCAGGTTCACCGCTGCCAGCACCTCCCAGGCAATGCCGGTGGCCTGCTGTGCCTTGCGGTAGTAGGCCAGCAGGCGCTCTGGTGGCTCAGGCTTGCGGATCCGCCAGGCCGGCAGGGTTGTGGGCTTGATGCCCTTGGGATTCATCGCTTGCAGCGCCTGCCTAGCACCGATGTGGTGGTCAAACACCATCCGCCACTGCGGCGACAAGAGCCGCCGCACCTGCTGGGCCAGCGCCGGTTGACGCCCGAGCTGGCGGTAGATCACCTGTTGCTTGTGGCCGCGTTCTGCTTGTTTTTGCTGGGGAGTCTTGGAGTCGCGCAACGCCACTTCAAGCTCTTCAAGCAGTGCCGCGAGTTCAGCAGCTCTTTGCGGAACCGATGGATAGTTCCGTTGCCGCTCGAGCGCCGTCAAGGCACCGGTGACAGGCTTTTGGGCCAGGGCACGTGGCTGGCTGCAGGCGCTGCAACCGATCAGCACCACCGGAAGCAGCCACAGGGAAAGTCCTGGCATGGGGCGCTTGCAAGAGAGCACCGATTGTGGCGGCGGAGATCCGAACCGAATTGGTCGCGGGCGACACACCCAGGGGGGTTCACAAGCCGTTACAGTTGCTTCAAGTTTCGTCATCAACGAACACACTCATGGCTGATTCCACTTCCCGCTTCGGTTTTGTGGCCTTCGCTGAAACCTGGAATGGCCGCCTGGCAATGATGGGTTTCGTGATTGGCCTGGCCACCGAGCTGCTCACCGGCCAAGGCATCCTCAGCCAGATCGGTCTGGGCTGATGCCGATGGCCAGCCAACCTGGCCACAACCGCATCATGGTTAGTCAACAGACCCCCGGCGACCCCGGGGGTTTTTTGTCGGCACCGGGGCTGCGTTTGCGTCACCTGCCCGGATGGTTAGCGGCGGCCGATGCGCTGCAGCAAGACCTGTTGGCTTCGGTTCCCTGGAAGCAAGAACACATTCATTTGTTTGGCAAGCGTCACCCCTTGCCCAGGCTGACCTGTTGGATGGCCGATCCAGGCTGCACCTACCGCTACAGCGGGCTCGATCAGGTGGGCGAGCCCTGGCTACCGGTGCTGCTGCAGCTTCGCCAGGAGCTCGAGCAGCTCTGCGGCCATGGGCTCAATTCGTTGCTGCTGAACCTCTACCGGGACGGTGACGATGCCATGGGCTGCCATGCCGACGACGAGCCGGAGCTTGATCCTGGCGCCGCCATTGTGTCGCTGAGCCTGGGCGTGTCGCGCACCCTGCGATTCAAACCCAAACCGCGCTCAAAGCTGGCCAACGGCTCAGGCCCTGTCGCTGTTGAGCTGGCCCACGGTGACCTGTTGCTCATGGATCCGCCGACCCAGGAGCACTGGCTGCATGAGCTGCCGCGTCGCAAGCGCGTGCAGCAGCCGCGCATCAACCTCACCTTCAGGCGGATCAGGCAGGCCGCCTGATCAGGGCACCAGGTTGACCAGCTTGCCGGGCACCACGATCACGCGGCTGGGAGCCTTGCCCTCGAGCCATTTGGCGGCGATGTCGCTGGCCAGGGCCAGCTGCTCGAGGGTGGCCTTGTCGGCATCGGCCGGCACCTCGAGGTTGCCGCGCACCTTGCCCTTGATCTGAATCACCAGGGGAATGGTGTCGCGCACCAGTGCCGAGGCATCACAGTTTGGCCAGGGTTGCTCGTGCACCGAACCGCCGCCGCCCAGTTGCTGCCACAGCTCGGCAGCCAGGTGCGGGGCCAATGGGGCCAGCAGCACCAGTAGAGATCCAGTTGCCTCAGTGGCAACGGCATCGCCGCAGCTCTCGAGATGGCTGGCCATGGCATTGCTGAGCTTCATCAGCTCGGCAATCGCCGTATTGAACTGGTAGGGGTCCTGCAAGTCCTCGCTGATCGCTGCAATGGCGCTATGCACAGAGCGGCGCAGTTCGGTTTCGGCGTCGTTGCTGGCTGAGACCCCGGCCGGTACCCCTGCCTCCAGGCTCAGGCCCCGCTCCAGTGCCGCCTGCACCTGGCGCCAAATGCGCTGCAAAAAGCGGAATTGACCTTCGACATCGGCGTCATCCCACTCCAGATCTTTTTCAGGCGGAGCCTTGAACAAAATGAACATGCGGGCTGTATCGGCGCCGTAGCGCTCGATCACCTGGGCTGGATCGACGCCGTTGTACTTCGATTTCGACATCTTCTCGAAGAACGTGTCGAGCACCTCACCGCTCACCGGGTCGCGCGGATCACTGGCATCGGTCACATCAACAGGAGGGATGTATTTGCCGGTGACCGGGTTCTTGTACGTGATGCCCTGCACCATGCCCTGGGTGAGCAGCCTGGTGAAAGGTTCGCTGAAGCTCAGCAGGCCCCGGTCGCGCAGCACCTTGGTGAAAAAGCGCGAGTACAGCAAATGCAAAATCGCGTGCTCGATGCCGCCCACGTACTGATCGACCGGCAGCCAGTGGTCGGCCGCCTGCTTGCTGAAGGGCAGATCACTGTTGTGAGGATCGGCGTAGCGCAGGAAATACCAGCTCGAGCACATGAAGGTGTCCATGGTGTCGGTCTCGCGCCGGGCGGGCTGGCCGCAGCAGGGACAGGCCACGTTGACCCAGCTCTCCAGCTGAGCCAGCGGTGAGCCGCCCTTACCGCTGAAGGCCACTTGGCGCGGTAGCTCGACAGGCAGCTGCTCAGCTGGCACCGGCACCACGCCGCAGCTGCCGCAGTGAATGACCGGAATCGGGCAGCCCCAGTACCTCTGCCTGGAGATCAACCAGTCGCGCAGCCGAAACTGCACCCGGCCCTGGCCCCAGCCATCGGCTTCGGCTGCTGCGACGATGGCTGCCTTGGCCGCGCTGTTGTTGAGGCCATCGAAGCGCCCCGAATGGATGAGTACGCCTGAACCGGTGAAGGCGCCGCCCTCGAAGGCGTGCTCGTCTGCTCCCTCGGGCACGATCACCTGCTTGATGGGCAGCTCGTACTGGCGAGCAAACACAAAGTCGCGCTGGTCATGGGCCGGTACCCCCATGACGGCGCCGGTGCCGTAGTCAGCCAGCACATAGTCGGCAATCCAGATCGGGATCAGCTCGCCATTGGCAGGGTTGCGCACCTGGGCGCCGATCGAAACACCCCGTTTGGGCTTGTCGTCGGCGGTGCGCTCTTGCTCGCTCTGACGGCTGACCAGATCAACAAAGGCTTCGACCGCAACCTGTTGAGCCGAGCTGGTGAGGGCCGCGACCAGGGGGTGCTCGGGCGCCAACACGAGGTAGCTGGCCCCAAAGATCGTGTCGGGCCGGGTGGTGAAGACGGTGATCGGCTCACCGGTCACGTTGCCACTGGCGTCGACCACCTCAAAGGACAGCTCGGCGCCGGTGCTGCGGCCGATCCAGTTGGCCTGCATGGTGCGCACCCGCTCGGGCCAGCCCGTCAGCGTGTCGAGGTCATCGAGCAGTTGATCGGCGTAGGCGGTGATCTTGAGGAACCACTGCCGCAATTGGCGCTTTTCGACCAGGGCGCCCGAGCGCCAGCTGCGGCCGTCCGCATCGACCTGCTCATTGGCGAGCACGGTCTGATCGATCGGGTCCCAGTTGACCGTGGCGTCCTTCTGGTAGGCCAGACCCGCCTCCAAAAACTCCAAAAACAGCCACTGGGTCCAGCGGTAGTAGTCGCTGTGGCAGGTGGTGACCTCACGGTCCCAGTCAATCGAGAGCCCCAGGCGCTTGAGCTGCTCGCGCATGCTGGCGATGTTCTGGTCGGTCCAGGGGCCCGGCTCGACCCCGCGCTCGATCGCAGCGTTCTCGGCTGGCAGTCCAAAGGCATCCCAGCCCATGGGCTGCAGCACCTGATGGCCGCGCATGCGGGCGGCTCGCGCGATCACGTCGGTGATCACATAGTTGCGCACATGCCCCATGTGCAGGTTTCCCGATGGGTAGGGAAACATCGACAGGGCATAAAAGGGCTTGGCCTCACCGTCGCCTGTCGCGTTGCTGCGCGCAGAACGACCATCGCTCCAGCGTTGTTGCCAGCGCAACTCGAGCTCCTGGGGCTGGTAGCGCTCGCTGGTCTGCTGCGGCTCAGGCAACGTCGGTAAGGCAGCTTGGATCTGCCTGGGGCTGGATCCCAGATCGTGCCACAGGAAAGATCACAGCAACGGTCTGATCAGCGCCACTGAGTCGCGATTGATCAGCGTTAGCGGTTGCTCTTCGCCGCTGGCAAGGGCGAAGTAGCGAAGGTCCTGCCAGCGCAGCTGCCCCTCGAGCTCATGCCCGTTGTTGAGCAAGACACGCACTGCCGTGCTGTGGCGGATCCAATCCTGAAGCTGACGAATACCCGGCTGGGTTGTGTCGAGATTGGGGGCGCGGCGGTCGAAGGCGCTGTTCATAGGATCAGGTCCTTAGGTAGGCAGCCCTGCAACGTGCTCCATTTCAGCAAATATCAAGGCCTGGGCAATGATTTTCTTCTGGTTGATGCACGCCAGGACTCTCCGGCCGCTATTGCCTTTGCAGCGCTCGAGCGCGAGCGAATCCAGCGGCTGTGCGATCGACGCTTCGGCATTGGCGCCGATGGTGTGATCGCGGCGCTGCCGCCGCAAGCCGGTGGTGACGTGCGCATGCGCATCTTCAACGCCGACGGCAGCGAGCCTGAAATGTGCGGCAATGGCATTCGCTGCCTGGCTCGTTTCCTGGCTGACAGCGATGGCGATCAGCCTGGTCACCAGTGGCAGGTCGAGACCCTCGCTGGTCGCATCGTGCCCGAGTTGCTCGAGGGAGGCATGATTCGCGTCGACATGGGCGCACCATTTCTCGAACCTCAGTCGATCCCGACCACACTCGCGCTCGGAGCTTCAGGACTCGCCCAGGGCAGGCTTGAGGTCGAAGGCCAATCCTTCGAGGTGGCGGCAGTTGGCATGGGCAACCCCCATGTGGTGATTCCGGTAGCCGATGTGGCTGCTGTGGATCTGGAGCGTTATGGAGCTGCTCTTGAGGTTCACCCTGCCTTTCCAGCCAAGGTGAACGTGCATTTTGTGCAGGTGCTGAACCCCGGGCATCTGGTGATGCGTGTCTGGGAGCGGGGTGCTGGTCCGACCTTGGCTTGCGGCACAGGCGCCTGCGCCACGCTGGTGGCCTGCCAGCGCCTTGGGCTCTGCGCCACCGAGGCACGCATTGACCTGCCAGGTGGTCCGCTGACCATTGCCTGGAGCGGTGATGCTGCGGCATCGGTGTGGATGAGCGGCCCAGCCGAAGCAGTCTTTGATGGCATGGTCACACCTGAGCTTTGGGGTGAGATGCCGAACCCCGCTCAGCAGCACCAGCCAGCGCCGAGTCCCGTGGAGCGACGCCCTGACTCTGCACAGGGTTCTGTGGATTGCGCCACGGCCTGCGTCAACGGCTGTGTGCGTCCAGATGATTGCCCCAGTGCCGAAGCTCGTGCCAGGGCCATGGCCCTGCTCGAGCGCAGTTCACTCGACGATCTGGTGAATCTGGCTGCTGATTCGCTCGAATCGCGTACGCGTGCCCGCATCGAGCGTGGTCTTTGAGCCACCCCTCTACCTCGATGCCTGCGCCACCACCCCGCTGACGCAGGCCGCTCGCCTGGCCATGGATCAAGCGCATGAGTTGGCCTGGGGCAATCCATCGAGCCTGCATGGCTTCGGACTGGCGGCGCTCGAATCGCTCGAGCGCTCGCGATGGCTCACTGCAGAGCTGCTTGGAACGACGCCAGAAGCCGTTCATTTCTGCTCGGGGGCCACCGAATCGGTGCACTTGGCCCTGCTTGGACTGGCTGAGGCCTTTGCGCTGCCTGCGCGGCTTGTGATTTCAGCCGTTGAGCATCCGGCTCTTGTTGCCGCTGCAGAGCAGCTGAGCCGCAAGGGCTGGCAGGTCTGCACCCTGCCTGTTGATGCAACCGGCCGCGTGTTGCTCGAGCAGCTGCAGGCGCTGCTGCAGCCTCCGACCCGGTTGGTCTCAGTCATGGCCGCTCAAAGTGAGGTGGGCACGGTGCAACCCATCGATGCCATCGCCAGCCTGTGCCGCGCTGCTGGTGTGTTGTTCCACAGCGACGCGGTCCAGCTCGTACCGCATCAGCCGCTGCTGTTTGACGCCTCAGGCATCGATCTGCTGACGCTGACAGCCCACAAACTTGGCGGGCCAAGGGGCATTGGTGCCCTGCTGGTGCGGCCTGCCTGCCTGCCGTTGTTCAAGCCTCAGCTGGGCGGCGGTTCTCAAGAGCAGGGTCTAAGGGCCGGCACTGAAGCTGTGGCGCTTGCCGCTGGTTTTGCCGCAGCCCTGCAGCAGCGGCTTCAGTGGCTCGCTTCTGATCAGGCCTTGGCGCTGCGCCAGCAGCGCGATGAGCTGCTGGCCGCAGTGCTCGCCATGCCTGGGGTGCACTTGAGCGGGCCCGATCCTGCCCATCAGGAGAGGCTGCCGCATCACATCAGCCTGACGGCCCAGAGCGCCACTGGCAGGCCCCTGTCGGGACGCTCGCTGGTGCGTGCTCTGTGGCAACAAGGTGTCGCAGCCAGCAGCGGTTCGGCCTGCAGCAGTGGCGCTGGCGACACGGCACCCAGCCGGGTTTTGCTGGCCATGGGGTACCCACCAGAGCAGGCAGCAGCAGGGCTCAGGCTGAGCCTGCTGCCGGACGTCGATGCTCGGCAACTGCGTCAGCTGCCTGCAGCTCTGCAAGCCGCGATGGTGGCTTGCGGTTGAACGCGGCACCTAGTGTCTGCAGACCCTGCTGCCGTTGTTGATGCTGCCTGCCGACCTGGCTGCTGCCGAAGCCGAAACCCTGGCTGCCCTGCAGCAGGCCCTGCAGTCCCAAGCCGGCAGGCGCTGGAGTGTCGAATGGCGTTTTGAAGGTCTGCGGCTGTTGGCACCGGTGCTGCGCATGCAACGCGCTTTGCTGGATCTCAATAGCGATGTGGTGCTGGTCTGCAGCGACGCGGGGGGGGCAGCCCTGGCCCGGCGCGATGCACCTGATCTGGCTGCTCAGATCGTTGATTTTCGTCAGTTGCAGCAGCAACAGGAGCAACAAACCAACAGCGAGGCGGTGTTGTTGGTGCTCGCACCCGCTGCTGCCGACTACGAGAGTTTTGAGCCGCTCTGCAACGCCCATCGCGGGGCTGTGGTGATGGTCAACGGCCGCCTCGAAGATGCAGCCGTTGGCATTGGCAGCGTGGCGCGGCAGCGGCGCAAGGGCTTCGTCTCAACCTGGAGCAGTGCCTACAGCTTGATCCCGCTCGACGGTGGAGCCTTGCGGCATGCCTACCCAGACAACTGGGAGCTGTACCGGCTCGATGCTGATGGCTATCGAGCTGTCTGCAGCTTTGAGCAAAAGCCAGATAGCGAGGCCATCGCCGCAGAGCTCAGCGGCGATGGGGGCAGCGGTGTCGCAGGCACCTTGCGCGCTGTTGACGCTCTGATCGAGGGTTTGCGCGGCTGAACACCCTGGTCTGAGCAGCCCGATCTCCGTACACTGCCGCTCAGCTTGACCGCCCCCATGTCCGACGCTCCGCAGGCCAACAGACCCCGCACTTGGAGCCTTGTGGACCTGGGGGCAGCTGCCGCCGTGCTGCTGGCCGCTGCTGGTGTGATCTGGAGCCCGAAATTGAGCTCCACCGTTGCCACCGCCACCGGTGGCATGCAAGAGGTGACCGTGCTGGTCGATGTACGCGGTATTGCCGTTGCAGACCCTGCTGCTCTGATCGCCTCAGCACAACAGGCCGGCAAGGTCTCGATCGTGATCCGCAACCAGCCCCACGGCAGTGTCGCGCTGAAGCAGGTGCTTTCCTTGCAGCGCAGGCTTACCGCTGTTCAGCCCAACGGCACCGTGGTCAGCGCTGCTGACCCCAACCAACAGACGCTGCCCACCCTTGATGCGCGTTTTGTGCTTAGTGGCCAGGGCCGCAAGGCCAGTGGCGGGGTTGTGTTTGGCAACCAGACCCTGAAGGTCGGTGCACCTGTTGAGCTCGAAGGCGAAAACTTTCGCGTGCTCGGCAGCGTCACCGGCTTAGAGGTGCGGGGCTGATGAGCGTGTCTGCGCCATGGCTGGGAGCGCCGGTCCTGCTGGCGTCGCTGCTGGCAGCCCAACCAGTTGTCGCCGCCCAGCCTGTTGCGCAGCATCCCTCGCTGCCGGCACCGGGCGAGCTGCTGGCTCAGGTGCCATTAGCGGCGTTGCCCCTGGCGCCACCGCCGCTGGGTTTGCCCCAGCTGCAGCAGCAGGTCAGCTGTCCTGCCCTGCAGCAGCGTTTAGCAGCCGTCATTGGTTCTGAAGCCAGGGTTTGGAGTGTCTCTGTCGCTGCCGCCGATGGCCGGCTGCTGGCCGATGTCAACGGTCTGGTGCCGCGCATTCCGGCGTCCAACCAGAAACTGATCAGCACGGCCTATGCCCTGGATCAGCTGGGCCCTGATCACCGACTGCGCTCCCAGCTCTGGAGGTTGGGCGATGGCAGTTTCCGTCTGACCGGTGAAGGCGACCCCGATCTGGCCCTGCCCCAGTTGCAGCGCTTTGCCAAGCTTGCCCTTGGCTCAGGCGGGAGCAGCGGCACCCCTGGAACGGTGGTGCGCCTGCAGATCGCCGAAGAGCCCAAAGCGGCCTGGTGGCCGACCGGTTGGGATGCCGACGATCGCTACTACGCCTATGGCGCACCGGTGACCCGTTTGGCTGTTACCAGCAATGCAATTCATGACGCGGTGATGAATCCGCCGTCGCGCTTATCGGCCTTGCTGCAACGCTCAGCGGCCCAGCAGGGCGGCAAGGTCCAGGTGTCGATGGTCTCGGCGCGGCAGCCGTTGCCTGCCGATGCGGTGCTGCTGCACGAAGAGCCTTCAGCCTCGATGCACAGCCTGCTCAGCCTGGCGAACACCGAGAGCCACAACTTCACCGCCGAGGTGTTGTTGCGTCAGGCTGCAGACAGTTGGGACTTGGGCGAAGCACGCCAGCGCACCATGGTCTGGCTCAGCGAGCAGGGGTTGCCCATGCAGGGCGTTCGCGTCGCTGACGGCAGCGGCCTTGATCGCGCCAACCGGGTGACCAGCAGGATGCTGGCAGCCCTGCTGTTGCGCATGGACCACCATCCCTACAGCCGCAACTACCTGGCCTCGATGGCTGTCGCAGGCCGGCGCGGCACCCTGCGCAATCTGTTTAAGGGCTCCAGCCTTGAGGGCCGCTTCTTTGGCAAAACCGGCACGATTCGTGGTGTGCGCTCGATCAGCGGTGTGCTCGAAACGCCCGATGGGCTTCGCTACGTCAGTGCCATCAGCAACGGCGCCTACGACCCCAACAGCACCATTGGTTCGGTGCTGCGGGCCAGCCAGACCAGCGGGCTCTGCCCCTGAGGCTCAAGTTCAGCTGGCGAGCTGACGCAGTTTGCTGGCCACGCGTGAGCGGCGCGAGCCACCACCGCGCTCGTCTTGGGGAGCTGATTGGGTATCTGGGTTCTGCAGCCGCACCAACTCCCGCCGTCCACCCAACACCACCTGCGAGAGCTCACGCAGACGGCCTTCCAGTTCGCCCAGAACCTGTTCGGCATAACGGTTGGCACCTTCAACCACCGCTGTGGCCTCCTGGCGGCTGCGGGCCACCAGAGCATCACACTGCTGCTGGGTCTGCTGACGGAACTGCAAGGCATCGTTCTGCAGCCGTTCGGCTTCAGCTTGTGCAGCTTGCTGCACGCGCAATCCTTCCTGGCGAATCTGCTCAAGCTCGGCCATGGCCTGCTGCCGGTTGCGGTCGTGCTGTTCGATCAGCAGCCGCTGGCGCTCTGCGGCTTCTTGCTCGAGCTGCTGACGGCGCACGGCAAACTGTTGCTCCAACTGAGCCAGGCGAGCCTGCTGTTCTTGCTCGGCCTGGGCGACTTGCTGGCGTGCTTGCAGCAGCAATTGATCGCATTGCTGTCTGGCTTGTTCACGCAGTTCATGAACCTGGCGCTCGGCCTCTTGGCGGATCCCAGAGTTGTTGATCAGCTGCTCGCGTTCACGCCGTGCGTTCTGCAGGATCTCCTCGGCTTGGCTGCGGGCTTTGCCGATGAAGTCATCTTTTTGAGCGATCAGATCGCGGGCCAGGCCCAACTGGGGTGGGATCGCCTCGCGCAGCGCGTCGATCACCTCAAGGGCATCGGTTTCATTGACCAGACGGCCGCCGCTGAATGGGATGCGGCTGCCATCGAGCACGACCTCCTCGAGCTGATCCAGCTGGTCCAGCACGGTGATCTGCGAGTCAGCCATCTCAGGGTCCTGGGGATGTCCGATTTAAGAGCCTGGCGAGGTCATCTGCCACTCCCGTTGGCACCATGTGACGGACATCCCCACCAAAGCGAGCAACTTCCTTGACCACCGAGCTGCTCAGAAAGCTGTGCTGGGTGGCCGTCGCCAAAAACACGGTTTCGATGTCAGGCGCCAGGCTTTTGTTGGTGTGAGCGATCTGCAGCTCAAACTCAAAGTCGCTCAAAGCCCGTAACCCGCGCAGGATCACCTCGGTGCCGCGCTCGCGGGCGTACTGCACCGTGAGTCCATCAAAACTGCCGACCTCAACGGCCGGCAGATGGCTTGTCGCTGCAGCGATCTGAGCGAGGCGTTGCTCAAGGCTGAAGGCGGGCGTTTTGCTCGGGTTTTGCAGTACGGCAACGACAACCGCCTCGAACAGACCGCTGGCCCGCTCGATCAGATCGAGATGGCCCAGGGTCAGGGGGTCAAAACTGCCGGGGTAGAGGGCACGCATGCATCGAGCCTATGGCCCGTGGTTGTGCTTTCTAGAGTCCGATCAGTTCTGACACCACCATGGCCCTTAACGCCGACGCCAAGAAGACCCTGCTGCGCAAGATTCCCCATGGCGTTTTCATTTGCGGCGTTGCCGAAGGCGATGAGGTCAATGGCTTCACCGCCAGCTGGGTGACCCAGGGCAGTTTCGAACCCCCGCTGGTGGTGATGGCCGTTCGAGCCGACAGCACCAGCAACGGCATTATTCAGCGCACCGGCCGCTTTTCGCTGAATGTGCTCAAGGCCGACCAGAAGGATCTGGCCGCTGTGTTCTTCAAGCCGCAGAAGGCGATCGGTGGTCGTTTCGACGCCGCCCCCTTCAGCCTCGGTGAGCTGGGACTGCCGATCCTCGACGATGCTGTCGGCGCTGTTGAGTGCGAGCTGGTGGGGCAGGTTGCTGCCGGTGACCACACTGTTTTTGTGGGCGAGGTGAAGAGCGCGACTCTGCATGCAGACGGTCCTGCCCTCGAACTGGCCAGCACCGGTTGGCAGTACGGCGGTTGATCAACCCCTGCCCGCGGCGCCTGGCATGAGCGCCATACCCCTGCTGCAGCAACCAGAGCGGCTCAAGGCCAGGCTCGCCGAGATCCCCAGCGAGCCAGGCTGTTACTTGATGCGCGATGAGGAGGACAGGGTCCTCTACATCGGCAAGGCAAAGGTGCTGCGCAACCGTGTGCGCAGCTACTTCCAGAGCGGCAGCGGCCACGGCCACAGCCCCCGCATTCGGCTCATGGTGCGGCAGGTCTGCGAGATCGAGTTCATCGTCACCGACTCCGAAGCCGAGGCCCTGGCCCTGGAGTCGAACCTGATCAAGCAGAACCAGCCGCACTTCAACGTGCTGCTTAAGGACGACAAGAAATACCCCTATCTCTGCATCACCTGGAGCGAGGCCTACCCGCGCATCTTCATCACCCGGCGTCGCCGCTTTCGCTCACCACTGGACCGCTTTTATGGGCCGTATGTGGACGTCGGCCTGCTGCGCCGCACCCTGGCGCTGGTCAAACGGGTGTTTCCGCTGCGGCAGCGGCCCCAGCCCCTTTACAAAGACCGCACCTGCCTCAACTACGACATCGGCCGCTGCCCGGGGGTGTGCCAGCAGAAGATCAGCTCCGAGGCCTACCACCAGACCCTCAGGCAGGTGGCCATGGTGTTCCAGGGCCGCAACGACGAACTGATCGATCTGCTGAGGGCGCAAATGGAGCGTTACGCCGAGCGGCTCGATTTTGAGAGCGCTGCACGGGTTCGTGACCAGTTGCAGGGCCTCGACACCCTGACCGCCGATCAGAAAATGAGCATCGGCGACAGCTCGATCAGCCGCGACGTGATCGCGTTGGCAGCCGATCAGCGCGTTGCAGCGGTGCAGCTGTTTCAGATGCGGGCCGGCAAACTCGTCGGCCGGCTGGGTTACATGGCCGATGCAGCAAGCGTTGAAGCACAACCCAACGATCTCGGCCGCATCTTGCAGACGGTGATCGAAGAGCACTACAGCCAGGTCGAGGGTGTTGAGATTCCCCCGGAGCTCCTGCTGCAGCACCCCCTGCCTCAGCAGGAGCTGATCGCTGAATGGCTCAGTGAGCAACGCGGCCGCAAGGTACGCCTTGTGGTGCCCCAGCGCCAGCAGAAGGCAGACCTGATCGAGCTGGTGGTGCGCAACGCCAGTTATGAGTTGCAACGCGCCCAGCGCGCCAGCGAGCAGAACCTCCTCGCCACCGAAGATCTGGCCCAGCTGCTCGATCTCACCACCGCGCCACGTCGCATCGAGGGCTACGACATCAGCCACATCCAGGGCAGTGACGCCGTCGCCTCACAGGTGGTGTTCATCGACGGGTTGCCGGCCAAGCAGCACTACCGCAAATACAAGATTCAGAGCAGTTCGATTCGCTCAGGCCACTCCGACGACTTCATGGCCATGGCCGAGATCATGCGGCGGCGCTTTCGGCGCTGGGCGCAGGCCAAGGCCGAGGGGGCCGATCTGGCAACCCTGCGCCGCAGCACCGACAGTGCCCTGCACACCGGTGGCTTGGGCGACTGGCCCGATGTGGTCATGATCGACGGCGGCAAGGGCCAGCTCTCCGCGGTCATGGAAGCCCTGCGTGAGCTCAATCTGCATGAAGATCTGGTGGTCTGCTCGCTCGCCAAGCAACGCGAAGAGGTGTTTGTGCCGGGTGCCAAAGATCCGCTCGACAGCGAAGCCGATCAGCTGGGGCTCCAACTGCTGCGCCGCCTGCGCGATGAAGCCCATCGCTTCGCGGTGAGTTTTCATCGTCAGCAGCGCGGTGAGCGGATGAAACGCTCGCGTCTGTCTGACATTCCAGGCCTGGGCCCGCGGCGGGTGCGTGAATTGCTGGCCCATTTCCGCTCCATTGATGCCATTCAGCTGGCATCCCCCGCCCAGATTGCAGCTGCCCCGGGCATGGGACCGGCATTGGCTCAGGTCGTTTGGGATTACTTCCACCCGCAAGAGCCAGAAGAGGGCGCCGGCACGGAAGATGGTGCCGTGGCCGAGCTGGCGTCTTGATGATTGGGCCCATCACCATTTGGCGCCGTTGGCTCTGCCTGGTGGCCCTTTGCACCTGGCTTGTGCTCGGCTCTGCAGCCCAGGTACTCGCCAGCCCAGGCATCTGTGTTGGCCCGGTGTGCGGTGATCAGTTCAGCCGCAGCACGTCCTATCCGTGGCAGCTGCGACTTCGGGTCAGTGACCAGCAGGGGCGCCATGAGCGACTGCTGATCGATTGCCGCACCGGCCTTCTCAGTCCCTTGGAGGGTCCGGTTGAGCGGGGCTATGCCACAGCGGTGGCGCGGCGGGCCTGTCGCTTCACCCCTGAGCTGAGCGCATGAGCATCGGCATCTGGATCCTGGGGGATCAGTTGTCACAGCAGCAGGCAGCTCTGGCAGAGCTGCAGCGTTCGCTTGGTACCGAGCAGGCACGCCAACGCTGCCGGGTGCTGCTGATCGAATCGAGCGGCGTGCTGCGTACTCGCGCCTATCACCGCCAAAAACTGGTTCTGGTGTGGAGCGCGATGCGCCACTTCGCTGCTGAACTGCAGGCCAGTGGTTGGTGCGTTGATTACATCGAAGCGCCCTCCTTTAGTGCAGCGCTGCGCCAGTGGTTGGGCGATCACGCCATCAGCGAGCTGCATGTGATGGAGCCGGCTGAACGTCCGTTTCAACTGGCGATTGAGCGGTTGCACGTGCCTGGGCTGCATTGGCATCGCTCCAATGCGTTTGTGTGGAGCCGCGAGGACTTTGCAGCTTGGGCCCGTCCCTACAAGCAGCTGCGCATGGAGACTTTTTACCGGGAGGGTCGCCGCCGTTTTGGCGTGCTCATGGCTGCTGATGGCACCGCCCCGCTTGGTGGCCAGTGGAATTTTGACCGCGAGAACCGCAAGGCACCCCCCAAAGGGCTGGCAGGTCCAGCGCCGTTGTGGTTCGAGCCCGACGCCACAACACAGGCCGTGATCACCAAGGTGCAAGCGCTCGATGCTGAGCGCCAGAGCGCAGGGCAGCCGCCGCTGCCAGGA
Organism: Prochlorococcaceae cyanobacterium; assembly: GCA_049421025.1. Classification (GTDB taxonomy): domain Bacteria; phylum Cyanobacteriota; class Cyanobacteriia; order PCC-6307; family Cyanobiaceae; genus RGUW01. The sequence goes on from JBMSMG010000004.1 coordinate 38,617, forward strand.
CAGCTACAGCCGTTCGGTTGGGCCGTGAATCGCACGCAGGCACTGCACGTGCTTGAGCAGTTCATCGTCAACCGGCTCGATGGGTTCGGTCCCTACCAGGACGCCATGGTGGTTGGGCAGCCGACCTTGTGGCATGCCTTGCTCTCGCCCTACCTCAACCTGGGTCTGCTTCACCCACTGGAGGTGATCCGCAGGCTCGAGCAAGCAGGTCTGCAGCAGGGCACCCCCTTGGCCAGCCTGGAGGGGCTGATCCGCCAGATCCTGGGTTGGCGCGAGTACACCCATGGTCTGTACTGGTGGTTTGGCGCCGATTACGGCGGCAGTAACCACTTCAACGCAACCGCACCACTGCCCGACTGGCTTGAGCAGCTGGGCAGCAGTGGTATGGCCTGCATGGATGCGGTGCTGGCAGAGCTTGCAGCCAATGGCTACGCCCATCACATTCAGCGGCTGATGGTGCTGGCCAACTACGGCCTGTTGGCGGGGTTGGATCCACAGGCCCTGACGGCCTGGTTTCACCGCATGTTCATCGATGGTTTCGATTGGGTGATGCAGACCAACGTGCTGGGCATGGGGTTGTTTGCCGATGGCGGCAGCCTGGCCAGCAAGCCCTACGCCGCCAGTGGCTCCTACATCAACCGCATGAGCAACTACTGCAAAGGCTGTCGCTACAACGTCAAGCAGCGCAGTGGTGATCAGGCCTGCCCCTTCAACAGCCTCTACTGGGATTTTCTGGATCGCCATCACGAGCAGCTGCGCCGCAATCCGCGCATGGCGTTGGTGATCAAACAGCTCGAGCGTTTAGAGCCCGCTGCGTTAACTGCGATTCGCAGCACGGCAGCGCTGCACAGGCCCAGCTGTTGATCTGAACGTCCGAATCTGCCGCGCTCGCCCCTAGCCTGAGCACGAGCGTTGCCCTGACATGCCCCTGGCTTTGAACATGCCGCCCGAGGCCTATCTCTGGTTCAAGACCCTCCACATCGTTGGTGTGGTGGTGTGGTTCGCCGGCCTGTTCTATCTGGTGCGCCTGTTCATTTATCACCAGGAAGCGGCCGAGCTGGAGCCACAGCTCAAGCAGGCCTTTGAGCAGCAATACGGGCTGATGGAGAGGCGTCTGGCCAACATCATCACCACACCCGGCATGGTGGTCGCCGTGGTCTGCGCCATCGGCCTGCTGCTGGTGAACCCAAGCTGGCTGCAGCAGGGTTGGATGCACGCCAAGCTGGCTTTTGTGCTGGCTTTGCTCGTCTATCACGCCTTTTGCTATCGGCTGATGGGCCAGTTGCAACGGGGTGTCTGCGCTTGGAGCGGCCGTCAGCTGCGTGCACTGAACGAACTGCCAACGCTTTTGCTTGTGGTGGTGGTGATGCTGGTGGTGTTCAAAAACCAGTTCCCAACGAGTGCCGCGACCTGGTTCGTGGTGGCTTTGGTGATCTTCATGGCGGCTTCGATTCAGTTCTATGCGCGCTTCAGGCGGCTTCGCTCCGAACGGGACAACGCCAGTGCTGAGGCGACATCTGCTGCAAGCTGATGGTTGCTGAAGCCGGCCTACTCGAGCGTCACCACCATCCCCTGGCCCAGGTGTTGAGCTCGGTTGGGGCTCAGTGCTGCCCAACGCGAGTCAACCTGCACTGCCACACCCACTGCAGCGATGGCAGCCTGAGCCCCCAAGAGCTCGCCCATCAGGCCATCAGCATCGGGCTCGAGCACCTTGCCGTCACCGATCACCACAGCACTTCGGCCCACGGCCCCATTGCTGAGGTGTTTGCTGCCAAGGCTGACCAGGGGCATTGCGTGCCGCAGTTCTGGCGAGGGGTCGAGATCAGCGCCCTGCTCGATGGCTGCCTGGTGCATGTCTTAGCCCTTGGTTTCTCTGCTGAGCACGGGAGTTTGAGCCCTTACCTCGACGGTGTGAGTCAAGTGGGCTCAGCCCTGCAGGCTGGCGCGGTCGTCCAAGCCATCCATGCAGCTGGTGGTCTGGCTCTGCTGGCCCATCCTGCCCGCTACCGCCTGCCGCATCAGCGGCTGATCGCAGCAGCGGCAGCGCTCGGTTTTGACGGTGCTGAAACCTGGTACGACTACGACATGCAGCCCCGCTGGAGCCCGACGCCTGTGGTTTGTGAGGCGATTGCTCGGGATCTAGCCAAACGTGGCCTTTTGCAGAGTTGTGGCACCGATACCCATGGCCATGACCTCTGCGGCCGCTAGGGTTTGGCGAGCTTGATCGCCACCGCAGATGGGCCTCTTCGATCGACTGTTCGGCGCCAAGGCTGCCTCCAGTGCCGCCGAAGCCAATGCTTCCAAAAAGCCCGACAACGCCTTCTATCTGGAGCCTGAAGCCTCCAGCAGCTTGGGTGATGTGGCGTTCATGAAACGCTCGAACACCATTCGCCATACCTTCCCGGGCACCCTCGACAGCCCCGGCAACAAGGAGATGGTGGCCGAGGTGGCGTCGATGGAAGCCAAGCTTGAAACCATGAGCGAGGGTCTTGGCGGCACCCAGAGCGTCGAAGAATCGGTGAACCTCACCGGTGGCATTCCCAAGCCGGTCAAAAAGACCTTTGCTCAGCCCCTGAGCCAAGCCGAGCTTGATCAGCGCATGAAGGGTTCTGCCGTTGGCGTCAACGTGCCTGGCGGTCCTGCCGCCATCAAGGCTTCTCAAGAGGAGCAGGCCGCCAATCAGTCTCAGCCTGCGATCACCCAGCAGGTCGGCAAACCCGGCGACATCAATCCGTTCAAGGCTATGGCCAAAGACTTGCGCTCCTGAGGGCGCCCAGACCCTTGAGTGTCAGCAGCGCGGCGCTGTGCCGCCGTGCTGTTCGGTCAACGATTCACTGGCGAGCACGAGGGCTTTGAGCCGCTCAAGCTGCTCCTCAAGCGCGCCTTCCCAAAGGCCGCGGTTGTGGGCCTCAAGCAGGCGCTCAGCCATGTCGCGCAGGGCCCAGGGGTTGTTGCGCTCCAGCGCTTGGCGAACCTGATTGTCGTCAAGCCAGGCCTCCTGGATCGCCCCATAGGCCCAATCGGGCATGCGGCCCGTGCTGGCGTCATAGGCAAACAGGTAATCAAGGCTGGCGGCCAGTTCAAAGCCGCCCTTGTAGCCATGGCCTCGCATCGCTTCGATCCAACGTGGATTGAGCAGCCGACTGCGCAAGACCTTGTCGATCTCGCGCTCCAGGCGATGCAGCCGTGGACGCTGTGCGCGCGAATGATCGCCAAACCACAGCGCGGGTCTTTGCCCCTGCACAAGCTCGGTTGCGGCGCTTAAACCACCGTGAAATTGGTAGTAGTCATCGGAGTCGAGCAGGTCGTGCTCGCGGTTGTCCTGGTTGTGCAGGACCACCTCAACCGCAGCGAGTCGCGTTTCCAGACCGGCGCGATCGGCATGGCCTTCGATGCCACAGCGATCGCTGCTACTGCCCGGCTGGGCGTCGTAGCGCCAACTGCTCCAGTTCAAAAAGGCTTCACCAAGATCGCTGCGCTCCTGCCAGTGGCCGCTCTCAATCAGACCTTGCAGACCAGCGCCATAACTGCCAGGGGCACTGCCGTAGACGCGTGAGCACGAGCCCTCACGCCTCGCCGCAGCAGCCAGCGGGTTCTCCTGGTCCAGTTCATCGAGCCGCGCCACCATCTGGCAGGCCTGGCTGAACCAGGCCACCAGTTGGGGAAAGGCATCGCGGAACAGCCCAGAGATCCGCAAGGTCACATCAACCCGGGGACGCCCGAGCGCCGCCAATGGGATCACCTCCAGGTCCACCAGACGCCTGGAGGGACCATCCCAAAGCGGTCTGATGCCCATCAAGGCCAGCGCCTGGGCGATGTCCTCGCCGCCATTGCGCATCGTTGCGGTTCCCCACACCGATAGAGCCAGCACGCGCAGGTGTTCACCCTGCTCCTGCAGGTGCAGCTCAAGCAACAACTCCGCGCTGCGGCGGCCCAGATCCCAGGCGCTTTCGGTGGGCAGCCCGCGCAGATCGACACTGTAAAAATTGCGCCCCGTCGGCAGCAGATCAGGGCGGCCGCGTGTGGGTGCGCCCGATGGCCCCGCACTGACGCGCTGCCCAGCCAAGCCATGAAGCAAGGCTTGCCGTTCTGCAGCGCCACTGGCCATCAGCCGCGGCAACAGCACGTGGTGCACGTGCGACAGAACGGCTTGGCTCGTTTGTCCATGCGCCACAGACCCAATGACGCTCTCGGGTGAGGCACCATCCCAGAGCTGCTCGACAAGCTCCAGAGCCCAGTCCTCAAGCAGCGCCACCGCATCGCCCTGAAGGCGCAGAGGCAGGGGCTGGGCATCGCTGAGTTGCACGAGACGCTGGCGGTCGTCAGGGCTCAGGGGCGCCGCGTCATCGTCAGCCCATGGATCGAACTGCAAGCCAAGATCCTTTGCCAACGCTTGGCTGAGCCCGGGCAAACCCGCCTGGGGCGCCCGAGCCAGGGCCAGCAACAGTTCGCACGCCTTGCTGCGTTCAGGCAAGGTGCCAAGGGTGTGCAGCCCCAGCCTGATCTGTGCTTCCTTGAGTTCACAGAGGTAACCATCGGCAGCATCTAGCCAGCTGTCCAATGACCCCTCGGCATCTTCAGCTGCCGCCTGCAGGACCCCCTCGAGGCTGAGCTGCTTGAGCTGCGCTTGCAACTGTTCGCGCAACAACGCACAGCGGCTGCTGCCAAGTGACCGAGCTTCCCAGTATTCATCGAGTGTTGCTTCAAGTTGCAGCAACGGCCCATGCAAACCCGCCCTGCCCAGAGGCGGTGTCAGATGGTCAACGATCACCGCCTGGCTGCGCCGCTTGGCCTGCGATCCCTCACCAGGATCGTTGACGATGAATGGGTAGAGGTGGGGCATCGGCCCCAACGCCAACTCCGAAAAGCAACTCTCTGAGAGGCCGAGGGCCTTACCGGGAAGCCATTCCAGGTTGCCGTGCTTGCCCACGTGCACCACGGCATGGGCAGCAAACTGCTCGCGCAGCCACAGGTATTGCGCCAAATAGGCGTGTGTGGGCGGCAGGTCTGGACAGTGGTAGCTCAGTGCCGGATCGCGGTCATAGCCCCGCTCGGGCTGCACCAGCACGACGACGTTGCCAAAGCGCAACCCGCGTACGGCAAAGCCCTTGCTACCTGTGGCATCGACCTCGAGCGCCGGATCTTGATCAGGCGGCCCCCAGCGCTGCTCAAGCTGTGCAACAGCTGCTGCTGGCAAGCGCGCATACCAGCTCAGGTAACGCTCCAACGACAGGTGATCAAGCGGCGGTCGGTGGCTGCTTTCGGGATCGTTGGTGCGTCCTGTCAGCAGGGTGCTGATCAGGGCATCGCCATTGGCCGGTAGGGACGCTGCATCAAGGCCATAACCCGCTGCGGCGAGCCATCGCAGCAGCAGGGCGGTGCTGGCCGGGGTATCGAGCCCCACGCCATTGGCCAAGCGACTGTTGCGCGTCGGATAGTTGGCCAAGACGAGCGCGACACGGCGTTGATCAGGCGGTGTCTGCCGCAGTTCCACCCACCGGTGGCACAAGTCAGCCACCCAGGCCAGCCGTTCTTGATCCGGCTTGTAGTGGTGCAGCAGGGTTCCGACGTCACTGCTGGGCGCCAACGGTTCTTTGAACGCGCCGATGCGGGTGGTCAGCCGACCATCCAGTTCAGGCAGCGCAACCTGCAGGCTCAGATCCAGAGGACCTAACCCAATGCTGCTGCTTTGCCAGTTCGCCCGTGATTGGCTGCTGGCGAGCACCTGCAGCACAGGGACTCCGAGCTCATCCCAGAGCGGGGCCCCGAGTCCTGCTTCTTCAAAGCGGACGCTGGCAAAAGAGGTTCCGCAGACCACGGCCTCGACCTGCTCACGCGCCAGCAGCCGCATGACGCCCTCAGAGACGCTGACATCACGCAACCCACTGACCCACAGGGCTCTTGGCGCCAGAGCCCTGCCACGCAACGCATCCAACAGCGCGTCCATCCAGCCGGTGTCATCGGCCTGCAGAAGGGCGCGGTACAGAATCACGCCGACCCGCGGCCCTGGTTCATCGCGCCAGTCGTAGGGCAGAGGGTCAGCCAGGGGCACAGGGCTGGCGACTGGTGCCTTCGCGCCATGCAGCAGCCCGCGGAGTGCACTGAGCGCTGCGGCCAGATTGAGCTCGCCGCCTTCACGCCAGAGGCGGGCGAGGTCCTGTGCCCACTGCGCATCAACGTTGCCGAGAGCACAGAGGTGCTGGTCTTCATCGGCAGTCCCTGCCAACACCACCAGTTGCCGCCCGCTGGCCTGCTCGGCCCACAGGCGTAGCTGCTCGAGCCCATAGCTCCAGTGCCCTCGCCCGCCCAACAGACGGATCACAATCAGCGACGCCTGCACGGCAGTGCTGGCGATGTAGTGATCGATCTGGGCGGCGCTCACCAAGGAGCCCAGATTGAGGCAGCGCAGCGGCACGCCAAGCAGCTCTGGCTTGCGATCCAGCAGTGCAGAGAGCGTTTTGAGATCGGTATCGGCACTGCTGAGCACCAGCACCGGTGCTGGCTCCTGCTCAATCAGAGCCCCGGCCTCAGACGGGTCGTTGCTTCCGGGTTGGACGGCCAGCCTGTGCATCTAGACATCTTTGCCGGAACAGCGTTCAACCGCCGCAGCGCACGTCTGCAGTGAGAAGATCGGTGCAAACCAGGCCAGCACAGCCCTGCCGAACCATGCACCAGTTTCTGCCCTATGCCTGGTTTGGCGGCCGTTGCGTGCCCTTTGCCGAAGCCACCCTCTCGGTGGCCACCCACGCGTTGCACTACGGCACCGGTGCCTTTGGCGGCATGCGGGCCCTGCCCAACCCCGCTGACAGCAACGAAATTCTGCTGTTCAGAGCCGATCGCCATGCGCGGCGCCTAAGCCAGAGCGCCCGGCTGTTGCTGACCGAGCTCAGCGAAGCCACGATTCTTGGGGCGATCACGGCATTCCTGCGGGCCAACAAACCCAGCTGCCCGGTCTACCTGCGGCCGTTTGTTTACACCAGCGATCTGGGCATTGCCCCGCGCCTGCACAACATCGAGACCGATTTCTTGATCTACGGCCTCGAGCTAGGCGATTACCTCTCGCCCGAGGGCGTGAGCTGCCGCATCAGCTCCTGGACCCGCCAGGAAGACCGCTCTCTGCCGTTGCGGGGCAAGATCAGCGGCGCCTACATCACCAGCTCGTTGGCCAAGACCGAGGCGGTCAAAAGTGGCTTCGACGAGGCCCTGCTGCTCAACAGCCGCGGCAAGGTCAGCGAGGCCAGCGGCATGAACCTCTTCATCGTCCGCGATGGCGTGCTGATCACCCCCGGCGTGGATCAGGACATCCTCGAGGGCATCACCCGCGCCAGCGTGCTCGAACTGGCGA
>JBMSMG010000005.1:0-44601 GCA_049421025.1 Prochlorococcaceae cyanobacterium
AGACATTCCATTCGGCCCGCTGGCCGAACTCCATGCCCATGAAGATCGTCTTTTTGCCGGGGTGGGTCCACATGTAGGCCAGCAGCGCCCGCACGTTGGCGAACTTCTGCCAGTCATCGCCCGGCATTTTGTGCAGCAGGTTGCTCTTGCCGTGCACCACCTCGTCGTGGCTGAGGGCGAGCATGAAGTTCTCGGTGTAGGCGTACCAGATCGAGAAGGTGACGTTGTTCTGGTGGAACTGGCGGAACCAGGGGTCGAGCTCGAAGTAATCGAGCATGTCGTGCATCCACCCCATGTTCCATTTGAGGTTGAAGCCCAAGCCACCAATGTTGGTGGGCTGAGTCACCATCGGCCAGGTGGTCGATTCCTCGGCGATCGAGAGCGCACCGGGGAAATGCTCAAACAGCACATGGTTGGCCTGCTGCAGGAACTGCACGGCTTCTGTGTTCTCGCGGCCGCCGTGCTCATTGGGGATCCACTCGCCGTCGGGGCGTAGGTAGTCGCGATAGAGCATCGAGGCCACCGCATCGACGCGGATGCCATCGATGTGGAACTCCTCGAACCAATACACAAGGTTCGCCACAAGGAAGTTGCGCACCTCGTTGCGGCTGTAGTTGAAGATCAAGGTGCCCCATTCCTTGTGCTCACCGATGCGGGGGTCGGCGTGCTCATAGAGGTGGGCGCCATCAAAGAAGGCCAGGCCATGGGCATCTTTGGGGAAATGCCCCGGCACCCAATCGAGAATCACGCCAATGCCTTCTGAGTGGCAGCGGTCCACAAAGGCTCTGAACTCATCCGGAGTGCCGTAGCGGCTGGTGGGCGCATACCAACCGGTGACCTGGTAGCCCCAGGAGCCATCAAACGGGTGCTCTGAGATCGGCAACAGCTCGATGTGGGTGAAGCCGCGGGCCTTCACATACGGAATCAGCTTGTCGGCAAGCTCCGGGTAGGTGAGCAGGCGGGCGCCAGGCTTGAGATCAGCTGCTGGTACGGGCGGGCGCGGCGTGCCATCGGGTTCGATGAAGGGCTCATCGGCGGCCGCATGCATCCAGCTGCCCAGATGCATCTCATACACGGCAATCGGCTGCTCCAGCGGATTGCGGCTGTCGCGCTCGGCCATCCAGGCGCTGTCGCTCCAGGGGTAGCGGCCCTGGTCCATCGGCTCGGTGATGGAGCCGTTGGCAGGACGCACCTCGTGGCGAAAGCCGTAGGGGTCAGCCTTCTGATAACAGTGGCCCTGCTGGGTTCTGATCTCGTATTTGTAGACCTCGCCGGAGCCAAGACCGGGAATGAACAGCTCCCAGCAGCCCCCAAGGCGGCTCTGCATCGGGTGCAGGCGGCCATCCCAGCTGTTGAACTGACCCAGCACCGCCACGCTGCGGGCGTTGGGGGCCCACAGGCAGAACATCACACCGGCGATGCCATCGCGTTCGGTGAGGTGGGCACCCATCTTGCGCCAGATGTGGTGGTGGTTGCCCTCGGCAAACAGCAGCCTGTCCAGCTCGCCCATCCACTCGCCCCTGAAGGCCCAGGGATCGTGTTGGGTGTGCTCGATGCCACCACGGCGAACCCTGAGCTGGTAGGCGCTGCCAGGATTGTGGTCGAGCTGGGTCTCAAACACCCAGGGGTGATTGGGGTTCTCCAGAGCAATGCCGGCTGCGGCTCCGTTGCCCGGGAGCAGCAAGGCAACCGATTCGGCCTCGGGCATCCAGACCCGCACCACCCAGCCGCCCGCGGCAAGCGGCTGGGGCCCTAGCACCGCAAAAGGATGATCGTGACGACACTCGGCCAGGCGATGGGCGTCCTCAACCATCCAGTCGAGGCTCAGCGTGGCCATGGGTGCGAAGCGGGCGGAGCCGGGAGCTTAAGCCCGTTTTTCCAGCAGCGGCGCCTTGCTTCAGCGAACGAACTTATGGAGCCTGATCGCTCTGAGGGAAATCAAGCCCAGTGATCTGATTGGCGTTGTTGAGCACCACAAACACGTTTTCAGTGAGCCGGTTGAACTGAACATTCACCAGCACAAGCCGCGAGTCGGGGGTGGTTTCTGCTTCAACAACGCGGCCCAGCTTCACAAAGGCACCGGTTTCGCGCTGCAGGCCAAGCCATTTGGACTGCAGGGCCTCTGGCGTGATGTCGCTCTGGAACAGGGGACTTAAAAAGCTATGGGCGGTGATGAAGTGACCCGTGCTCAGAGCCTGCATGAACTGGCTGGCGACCTGACTGGTCGAATCGTCGATGCGATCGAAGTAATAACGAGCGATCTTGCCCTCGTTGGTCAGCACCAAAAAGACCGTGCGCGGGCCAGCGGTGGTGGTCAGATCCGCCTCAACAGTGCTGCCATTGAGCGAGCTCTGCACACTCAGCAGCTTGAAGCTGAGCACCTTGGGCTGCGAGCGCATCGTGGCGGCGATCATCGACGGACTCGTGACCGCCTGCATCTCGGGTGAGAACTGGCTGTACCGGGCCTTGGCATCACCACGCTGGATCACATCGAACACGCGAGTGGCCGCCGCGCGGGCCTGTTCGACGCTCAGTGCGGGAGCAGGGGCACTCTGTGCTGTGTTGTTCTGCCCCTGGGCGGCTGGCAGAGCGAACCCTGGTAGTGCACTCGCTGCCGCAACGAGCCACAGAGCAGAGCCCAAACCGATGCAGGAGCGATGAAACCCTTGGCGGCGTGGCATGGAAACGGAGCTGAGCGGGCTCAGTTTGCCCCAACCAAGGGGTTAATGCAGAGGCCGGCACCCGCCAGCTCAAGCGCCACGGTGATGACCCGGTGCTTGGGCCCAACGGGCGCGGCCGGCTCACCGGTGCCGGGGTTGACGGCGATCTGGGGCCAGGCCGCCAGGCCGATCGACAACCTCAGCCGATCACCAGGCTGCAGACGGGCAAGCAGCGGCTGCAGCGCAACGCTGCGGCGCTGAGGCTCAAGGCAACCCTCACCCAGGCAACGGCAGACACCAGTTGTCAGCTGCAGCACGGCACCAGCGGCATCGAGCCTCGACAGTGCAACGCAGAGGTCAAAACCCGGTTGATCGGCGCTGGCCACCACACTCAGCTCAGGCCGGCCAAACAACTCAAGCTCGGCCTCGATGGGCGCTGTGGTGAAGCAGGCGACATCGCTGCGCGCATCGAGATCGGCGCGCTCGGCCAAGCCGGCATCGAGGCCCAAATGCCCGCCGCGGCCGCCCAAGGGCCTCCAGGGGTCATGCACCAGCGTGACCACCCCAGCTGCTGCGCCGCCCGTGAGCTCGCCTTCAGAGGCATCAATAGCCGCTAAGCCTGAACTACGCAGCCCCCAGTGCTGAGCGCTCGAGCGCTCAGCCGCGCGCTGCAACCAGGTGCCGGTCAAAACCTCCTGAAGCGCAACGGTGCCTGCGGAGGCAGGCGCAATCTCCTGTGCCTTGAGGAACCTGTCAAAAAAGGCCAATTGCTGGCGATCCAAACCGCCCTGCCAGTGCAGGTGTGTCCAGGCGCCGACACGCAACTCAGGGTGCGCACCTGCCGAGCGGGCGCGCCCATAGAGGTCGAGCACCCCCTCGAGTTGGGGATCGTGCCAACCACCGATCAACAGCATGGGCTTGTGCCACAGCAGCGGATCAACTGCATGGGCCGGCCAGTCTGGGCTGCTGCCCGGCTGGCGCTGCAACCACGCCAGCACCATGTTGGCGGGGTCGTGCTGTTGCAGCAGCGCCAAACCGTCGCGCAGAAAGGCCCCGCTTTGCAAGCTGCCAGCGACCTGAGTCCAGCCGTGGTGATCGCCGCGGCGGCGGCACTGCAAAGCCGCCAGCTGCAGCCCCCAACCCAGTGACAGCGCCCACCAGTGGGCCCCAGCGGAGCTGCACCAGTGACGCTGCTCATCGAGCCCGCACATGGCTGGTGCCAGCGCGTCGGGCAGGGCTTCGGGGCGGCCCTGGGGATCGTGGTTCAGCAGTTGGCTGAGGCCCTGATACGAAAAGCCATAGGTCCCCAACCGACCGTTGCTGCCAGGCAACTGCCGCGCCCACAGCACGGTCTCAGCTGAATCGAGCGCCTCTTGGCCAAAGCCCGCAAAGCTGCCGCCTGACTCGCCGCTGCCGCGAACGTCTTGGACCACAACCACATAGCCATGGGCCGCATACCAGCTGGGGTGGGCATAGACCGGAGTGGAAGCAATCGCCCGTCCATAGGGCTGGCGCATCAACAGCACAGGCCAGCTGCCGGACCCTTCGGGCTGCCACACCCGTGCGATCAAGGCGGTGCCATCGCAGCAGATCAGGCTCTGATCAGAGCTGACGACAGGGCGATTCACTCAACGCACGTCTGGGCAATAAAAGCCCACCACGTAGGTAACCAGCACTTCGGCGTCAGCGGCACTGAGATTCTCCTGACGGGCAACGGCTGCGGTGACCTGCGACGAGGTGAAGCTCTGGCCTTGGGCGTTGAGCTGACGCAACTGCAGACAGAGATCCTTGCCCCGCTGCGGATTTTGCTTGACCGATTCCAGCAGGGCCGATTGCTGAGCGAATGCACCTGGCCCGCAGCACACAACAGCAAGCAGCGCCATTGCTGAAGCAGCGGCGCGGCGGCACGTGTGCTCAGAAAACAGGCTAGTCATCATTCCATTGCAGGAAAGCAAGGCCCGCTCTGCACTGGCACAGGGTCAGTTCGTCGAGCGACTGCTGCTGGATGCGGCGCGTCGAATCCAGCCGCGCAGGGTCGTCAGATCGAGCGGCACAGCTGCTGCCCCGATCAAACGACGCTGCAGCCGCACCACCTGCTGGAGCAGGCGATGGGGCTCAGCCTGGGCCAGGCCTTGGCTGGTGGCAATACCGGCATGCAACAGCAAAGCGGCATCACCAGGTGCCAGCTCGACATCGACCACCAGACGCGCCTGAGCCCGCAGCCTGATCAACCGCGCTTCACTGGCGCCACCAGCACGGCCCAGACTGCGCACCATCGCCGCATCGAGCGCGGCCAGGGCTGCCCAGGTGGTGATGCCCGCCTCGCGCAGACGCACGATCTCGCGGCTGAAGTGAGCGGGAAGCGCGTTGAGATCATCCATCTCAACGGGGGTTCACAGCCCCAGTGACCAGATCCCGCTGCACTTCGGCCAGCACCACCGGACGGTCCAGGCCGTCACCGGCGGGCTCGATACGCCGCAGCCGCACGGTCACCAGACCATCGGCGGTGTTGCGACCGCTGCCGCGCAGGTTGAGGGCGACCTGCTGCAGGCTGGGGGCAACGGCCGCCTGCTCCAGGCTGGGGGGGGCCGCGGCGATCACCAGCTCGGCGCCGTTGTCGTAGACGATCGGCACCGACACCGCGCCTTCGATCGCGATCCGCGGGCGGTAGCTGATCGCAAACGCCACACACGAGATCGCCAGCAGCGTGGTGAAGCTTGTGACACCCACCAGGCGGAAACGGATCCCCCAGCCCAGCCGAAACCCGAGCAGCATCAACAGAAACAGCACACCGCTGGCGATGCCCAGCCACCGGCCAGCCTCGAGCAGGATCGGATCGGTCGCCATAGGGACTGGGTAAGACAGGGCAAGCCCCTTATATTGCGCCGAACGCTCCCCTCGGTTGAACCGAGGAATCGTGCTTTTGCCCTGGCCCAGGCGCCCCCTGCTGATTGGTGCCGGCGCACTTGGCTCTGTTGCACTTGGCCTGCTTGCCAGTGATCGCTTGGCAGCAGGGCTGTATCAGCAACTCAAACCGCAGCTGGAGCAGACCCTCAGCCGCCAGCTGGGCCAGCCTCTGGTGCTGGGTGACTACGTGGGTCTGCGGCCCTGGGGCCTGCTGGTCGGTCCAAGCCAGCTCAAACCAAATGGCAACGGACGCTCCAAGGTCACAGCGCAGTCGCTGCAGCTGGCACTGGCACCCATCGCCACGATCAAAAACGGACTACCCAGCCTTGAGCTGGCACTCAGCGGAGCAGCAGCCGAACTGATTGCCAACGAGCAGGGCCGCTACTGGACTTTGCCGCCAAGCAGGCCCCGCGCCAAGCCGCCCGCTTTGGCCTTGCGCGTGGTGCTGCGCCAGCGCGCAGCGCTCAGCCTGCCGCAACAAGGGGGACGTTTTGGCCTGAGCGGAGCGGTTGATCTGCAACTGCAGCGCCGCCGCCTGGCACTCGATGCCGTGCTGCGTCCGCAGGCGGGAGGCGGCAGTCTCAGGGTCACTGGTGATGGAGGCTGGCGGCCCAGTCAATGGCGCCTCGGACTGGCGCTTGATCGGCTCAGTCTCAGCGACCTGGCGGCCCTGCTGCCGATCAAAAGCCGCTTGGGCGCGCCTGGCTACGCATCGGGCCAGGTGATGGTGCAGCTGGCCCCGGTGCGCAACAGCTGTCAAGGCAACCTGCAGATCCAAGGACTGCTGTGGCCTGGGCCACAGGCGAGCGCCGGCCGCGGTATCGAGCGACTGGTGCTGAGCTGTCAGCAGCAACGGCTGACCTTGCAACCGACCACCGTGCGCTGGGGAACCTGGCAGGCCCAGGCCCGCGGCCAGGCGCGATGGGACAACGGCAAGGGGCTAACGCTGGAGACGCTCGAGCTCAGCCGAGGCCGCTCGTCAATGCAGCTCAAGGGGTCCCTGCAGGGGACCTTGGCCCTCGGCAGCACGCTGGCCCTTCGGCCTGCCGATCTGCCCGAAGGCCAACGCCTACCGGGCTGGCTGCAGCAACAACAGCTCACGGGCGAGCTGACGATGCGCGGCAGCTGGCGTCAGCCGCACCTGAAGCTCAACCTGACCAACAGGCGCGATCCTCTGCTGGGACCCTGGCGCGCCGAACTGAGCTGGAAGCCGACGCAGACCCCCCTGCGGCTGGTGTCGCTGCGGAGCGAGCACCTGCAGGCCAGCGGCGCGCTGCCGCTGCAGCTCAAGCCTGGCCGCGGCCTGCAGAGCGGCCCCCTGCAACTGGATCTCAGCCTGGCTCGTTACCCGCTCGCGCGCCTGCAGCCGCTCGTGGGCGCGCGACTTGCCGGCAGCCTCGATGCACAGGGACGCATTAGCGGGCCGCTGATGGCTCTGGTACCCGAGCTTGAGCTGGCTGTCGACCAGCTGGGTGCTGGGCCCCTGGTGCTCCAAGAGCAGTGGCAGGGCCGCTGGCAGGGCTCAGCGGGGGGCGGCGGCGAGCTGAGCATGCAGTCGCTGGCCCCAGCACCTGAGGCCCGCCTGAGGGCCTCGTTCAACCCGCGATGGGTGCCCGGCAGCATCACCTTGAACCGCGGAGACGGTGAGCTCAGCTTGCGGGGCAAGCCGAGTGCCTATCGCTGGCAGGCCAGCGCATTGCTGCTCGACGGGCTGGCCTTGCGCCTGGGCCCCAAAGCCTTGCCCCAAGGGCTGCGCGGCCGGTTGAGCGGCGCAGGACAAGTGGGCCTGCAACCGTTTGGCTTCAGTGGCAGCGCCGAGCTGCAGCGCCCCAGCGTGCTGGGGCTGCGCCTGATGAGCGCCTCGCTGCAAGGGCGTTACGGGCGCAAGCGCTATCAGCTCCAAGGGCAGCTCAAGCCGACAGCACAAAGCCAATTGAGCCTCGACGCCCGTGGTGGCTGGCGCGGCGCTCTGGGCCTGCAACTGTCGGCACGGGCGCTCGAGCGCGACACGCTGCAGCAATTGGTTGATCTCTGGCCCCAGTGGCAGGGCCGCGAGCCGCGCGCTGCTGGCAGCGCCAGTGATCTTGGAACCCTGATGATCAGCACGCTGGGGCAGAGCCTGCAGCAGCAACTGGTCGCCCTGGCAGAAGCCAGAGCGCAGTTGAACGCCAGTGGCAGAAACGGCGGCGATGGGGCCTCGTTGCAGCAGCGGCTGCGGCAACTGCGCCTGCGCGTCGACGCAGATCTCGGCGTGCGTGGTCCTACGGCGCGCCAGCTCAAGCTCGATCTGGCCGCCAAGGGGCACCTCTGGCTGGCTGAGCAGGAACAAGACCTGGTCCTGAGCGCCGAGCCTGTCACCCTGCGGCTCGAAGGTCCGCTGACGCTGGGCCAAGGCAGCTTCGATCTCAGCAATCTGCCGCTGAGCCTGCTGGCCCTGTTAACGCCGGTCCCCGAAAGCTTGCGTGGTGCGCTCACCCTCCAAGGGCGCTATGGCCTTGGCAACGGGCGACGGGAGCTCAAGCTGGCACTGGGGCTCACAGGGGCCGAACTGGCCGGCCGCTCGCTGCGCCTGAGCCGGGGCGAGGTGGTGCTGGTTGGCCGTGATCTGAAGCTTGATCTGGCGCTACAGGCCGAGGGGACCTCCAGCAGCATTGATCTGGCTGGGGTGCTGCCGCTTGATCCAGACCGCCAGGGACTGGAGTTGCGATTGGCCAGCCGCGGCGATGGCCTGCAAATGTTGACGGCACTGGCCGAACCCGATCTGCTCTGGCGCAAGGGCAGTGCTGACCTACAGCTGCTGCTGCGCGGCAGCGTGCGCGAGCCGATCGCCAACGGCTTCCTGCGCATTCGCGATGGTCAGCTGAGCCTGCTGAAACAAACCGTCGAGGCCCTCGAAGCCACGATCGTCTTCGACTTTGAGCAGCTGCTGGTTCAAGAGCTCAAGGCCCAGGTCGGTTCAGCCGGCAGCATCACGGCGTCGGGACATCTGGGGCTGGTGAATCCGACCGGCACGCAGCCACCCCTGGTCGTGCAACTGAGCCAAGTGCCCTTCAGCGTGCCGCGCATCACGGCCATCGCCGATGGACGGCTCGAGATCGGCGGCAGCCTGCGCGATCTGCAAATGGCCGGTGAGGTGGCCGTCGATCGCGGCAGCATCAATGCCCAACCCGGCCGTCTGGTGGCCGCCCGACCCAGCAGCAAGCCCCTGCCTCCGCGCCAATCGGTGAGCCAACTGCTGCAGGAAAACTGGGACTTCCAGAGTCCCTTGCTGTTGATCGGTGCAGAGGTTCAGACCAACAGCAGCCGCAACGTGCTGCAGGCCGTGCCGCGCTTCAAACCCTTGGGCTTCAACGACCTCAAGGTCAAGCTCGGTCCCAACCTCAAGATTGTCATTCCCAATGCCGCCAGCTTCAAATCGGCCGGTCTGCTGCGGCTCACAGGGCGCCTTGACCCCACGCTGCGGGCCCGCGGTGTGGTGCGGCTGTTGCAGGGCCGGCTGAACCTGTTCACCACCAGCTTCAGCCTTGATCCTGATGCTCCCAACGTGGCCGTGTTCACGCCGGCCCTGGGGCTGGTGCCCTATCTCGACATCGCCATGCGAACCCGTGTTGCCGATAGCGTCGCGATCTCAGGGCTGGGCAGCGCCGGCAGCCCCTCACTAGCCGAGATCGAAGCCCAAGGGGGCCTGAGCAATCTCAATCAACTGAATCTGGTGCGCATCACCGTGACGCTCAGCGGTCCAGCCGATCGTCTGGCGCAAAGCATCCGCCTGCGCAGCAGCCCGCCGTTGCCTGAATCGAAGCTGATTGCCCTGATCGGCGGCAACTCGCTGGCTGGGCTGGGCGGCGCTGGCGCCGGCGCGGCAATCGCCACGGTGGTGGGGCAGACCCTGCTCTCACCGGTGCTGGGCGGACTGAGCGATGCCTTCGGCCAGCGGGTCAGCTTTGCCCTCTACCCCACCTATCTGAACCCCAACGTGACCAATCAGGCCGTGCTGCAATCGCAGCGCCTGGCCCCGCAGCTGGTGCTCGGTTCCGAAATCGGCCTCGACATCACCGAGCGCTTCAATGTGTCGGTGTTGGCGGCGCCAAACCGCTCCGATGTGCCGCCCCAGCTCAACTTGAATGTGCGGGCAACGGACATCCTCAACGTGCAAGGTTCGGTCGACAGTCAAGGGGCCCTGCAGGGTCAGCTGCAGCTGTTTTTCCGCTTCTGAGTTGGCATGCAGGCTCGCCAACTGATCGGTATTGACCTAGGCGGCACAGCGATCAAGCTGGCGCGTTTTGAGCCCGATGGCACCCTGCTGGCCGAGCTGACGGTGCCCACGCCTCAGCCAGCGGTGCCCGGTGCGACCGTGATGGCCATCGCTGAGGCGGTCGCCCAGCTCGATCCCGATCGCCAAGCCGAGCGGGTGGGCATTGGCCATCCGGGCCCAGCCGATGCCTCCGGCCGCATCGCCCGCATCGCCATCAACCTGCCCGGTTGGCATGACGTACCGCTGGCCGATTGGCTCGAGCCGATGCTCCAGCGGCGCGTCACCTGCGGCAACGATGGCAACTGCGCAGTGCTGGGCGAGCACCACAGCGGCGCTGCACGCGGCATCGACGATGTGCTGCTACTGACCCTGGGCACGGGCGTCGGCGGCGGCGTGATGCTGGGCGGCCGCCTGTTCACCGGCCGCACCGGCGCTGCCAGCGAGCCTGGACTCATCGGCATCAACCCCGATGGCCCGCCCTGCAACAGCGGCAACCGCGGCTCACTCGAATCGTTCTGCAGCCTGCGCGGTCTGGCGCGGCTGAGCGATCTGCCGCCCCAAGAACTGCAGCGCCGAGCCGCTGCCGGCGACCGCGAGGCCAGCGCCGTCTGGCAGCGCTACGGCCAGCTGCTGGGCATCGGCATCAGTTCACTGGTGTACGTGCTCACCCCTGAGCTGGTGCTGTTGGGGGGCGGCCTCAGCGGCGCCTGCGATCAGTTTCTGCCGGCGCTCTGGCAGGAGGTGAACACGCGGGTTCAAGCCGCCAGCCGCGAGGGCCTGCAGATTCGCAAGGCGCAGCTGGGCAACGGTGGCGGCCGGCTTGGAGCGGCGCTGCTGGCTGCACAGCGCTTGGGATGATGGGGCCATGAACCCTGCTTCCGTGCCCGAACCGAGTGCTGAGCTGCTCAGCCGCGCCGCTGCCGTACGCCGCAGCGCCATGGCGCTCGGCCAGCTCAGCAACAGCGACCGTCAGCAAGCCCTGCGGGCCATGGCCGATGCCCTGCAGGCCGATCAGGAAACGATCCTGGCGGCCAATCAGGCCGACCTGGAAGCAGCAGCAGCCGAAGGGCTGGCCGAGGCCTTGATCGCACGGCTCAAGCTCGATGCCACCAAGCTGGCCGGCGCCATTGAGGGGGTGCGCCAGGTGGCAGCCCTGGCCGACCCCATTGGGGTGCGCCAGCTGCACACCGAGCTCGATGCAGGCCTGGTGCTTGAGCGCATCAGCGTGCCGCTGGGGGTGCTGGGGGTGATTTTTGAAGCCCGCCCCGATGCGGTGATGCAGATCGCCGCCCTGGCGATCCGCTCAGGCAACGGCGCCCTGCTCAAGGGGGGCCGCGAAGCCGCCCGCAGCTGCGCCGCGATCATGGCGGCGCTCAAGCGCGGCCTCGCCGCCAGCAGCGCCAGTGCCGATGCGCTGGAGCTGCTCACCAGCCGCGAAGAGAGCCTGGCCCTGCTGAAGCTCGATGGCCTGGTGGATCTGATCATCCCCAGGGGCTCCAACGCCCTGGTGCGTTTCATTCAAGACAACACCCGCATCCCGGTGCTGGGCCATGCCGACGGCATCTGCCATCTGTACATCGATGCGGCAGCCGATCTGAGCCAAGCGCTGCGCGTGGCGATCGATTCAAAAACCCAGTACCCCGCCGCCTGCAACGCCATTGAGACGTTGCTGCTGCACGAGCAGATCGCCGCCCCCTTTCTGGCCGAAGCGATCCCCGCGTTTGCGGCCGCTGGGGTTGAGCTGCGCGGCGATGCGCCGTCCATGGCTCTGGGCGTGCGCCATGCCGCCAGTGACGTCGACTGGAGCACCGAATACAGCGATTTGATCCTGGCGGTGAAGGTGGTGGACGGTGTTGATGAGGCCCTTGAGCACATTCGCTGCTATGGCTCCCGTCATACCGACGCGATCTGCACCCATGATCCAGCGGTTGCCGATCGTTTTCTGGCGGCTGTCGACAGCGCAGGGGTCTATCTCAACTGCTCGACCCGCTTTGCCGATGGCTTTCGCTATGGCTTCGGGGCCGAGGTGGGCATCAGCACCCAGACCCTGCCGCCCAGAGGCCCGGTGGGCCTGGAGGGTCTGGTCACCTACCGCTACCGCCTGCGCGGCCAGGGCCACATCGCCGCCGACTATGCCAGTGGCGCCCGGCAGTTCAGCCACCGCAGCCTGCCGCTGTGAGCAGCGATCCGATCAGCGATCAGAGCAGCGACCAGATCGTCGTGCGCGGCCTGCGGCTCTGGGCCCACGTCGGAGTTTTGGAGCACGAGCGCGAGCGCGGTCAGTGGTTCGAGGTCGACATCAGCATCAGCAGCGATCTAAGCGCCGCAGCGGCCAGTGATCAACTCGACGACACCTGCGACTACAGCCGCCTGATCACAGCTCTGCAGCAGCAAGCGAGCCAGATCTACTGCCAGACCCTTGAGCACTGGAGTGAACAGATGCTCGATCTGGCCGAGACGCTCTATGGGCAGGTTCCAGTCCAGCTGGAACTGCGCAAATGCAAGGCTCCTGTCTGCGGGTTTACGGGTGTAGTGGCTGTGCGGCGCTCCAGGCACGCCCAGGGCTAATCAGAACCTCTACGCGATGCCTCGGCGTGCTGGCTCTGTGCGTTGCCCCTCTGCGTTGCCTCTGAGCCCATCTCAGAGCTTCAACGTCCAGCCGCGCGGATCATGAAAATCGGGTTCTGAGGCCGGGTGGTTCAAGGCCCAGTAACTCAGCCGGCCTGAGTGCTCTTGCAACACAGCGCAAAGGCCCAGTTGGAGCTCTGCGGCACGGTGGAGTGACGGCGGCAAGCAACAGCGCAGCTCGAGCAGCAGAGCGCCTGAGCTCTGCTTCAGCTTGAAGGGCAGCGTGCCGTACGCACTCTCCTGCCTTAGACCCTGGCGGTAACCGTCCAAGCGGTAGACGTTCCAATCACCGCTCGGCGACAGGTTGTATTCCCAGTAGGCCTCGTCAGCAGGATCCCGCACAAACGCCTCCAGGCAGGTGTGGTTCCACAAGCCATCGCAACGCTTGGGCTCAGCCGAAGGCTCATCCATCTGCAAGACAGCAGCCGTATCGATCTGATAGCTCAGCAGCAACTCAGGATCCTGATCTGGATGCTTGAGCAGCTGAACCGTCACGTCAATCCGCAGGGCTG
This sequence comes from Prochlorococcaceae cyanobacterium, assembly GCA_049421025.1. Lineage (GTDB taxonomy): Bacteria > Cyanobacteriota > Cyanobacteriia > PCC-6307 > Cyanobiaceae > RGUW01. Next base: position 12,963 of record JBMSMG010000005.1, read on the forward strand.
GAGCACTCTGCAGTGAAAAGGGCTGCAGGGTGCATTGCAGCTGAGTCACGAGGCCAGATCCATGGCCTCAGGATGAAGCGCTGTTGCCGCAGGCGGCTGGAGCGCGTTGAACAGCTCAGCCAGAAGAGCGCGGATCGCCTCCTCCTGCGCCTCGATCTGCTGGCTCAGGCGGAACTGCACCAGCGCTCGCGAGAGGTTGTGATCAGGGCGCTCAGCCTTGAAGTAGACATCGCCGGCCAGATGGTCACTGAAAAAACGCAACCCCAACTCAAACGGCAGCAACCGAATCGCATCGAAGAGATGCTCGCGATCGGCAGCGCTCAAGAGCGAAGCAGCCTCAGCCAGATAGCCGCTGAGCATGGCCTTTGCCAGATCAAGATCAAAATGCACGGCATCGAGATCGGTGGTCTCTTCGCCGGCGGGGTTGCAGCCTGAACGCAGCAGATCGCCGATGTCGTAGTGGAGCAGCCCGGGCTTGACCGTGTCGAGGTCAACCATGGCCACAGCACACCCGGTGGCGCTGCAGAGCATCACGTTGTTGACCTTGGGGTCGCCGTGAATGGGGCGCAGCTGCAACCGGCCTGAGGCCTTGGCCTGCTCCAACACCGGCACCAGCTCTTCGCGCTCGGCGATGAAAGCCACACACTGCTGCGCCACAGGGTCCTGCAACCTCGGTGAGCCGGCCTGCAGCTGCTGCTGGTAGGCGCTGTAGTAGCGGGGCGTGATGTGAAAGCCCTCAAGGGTGTCGACCAAGTGTTCGACCGGCAAGTCGGCAATGAGCGCATGAAAGCGCCCTAGGGCACGGCCGATCTCGGCGGCCTGCCTGGCATCGCTGACCACATCGATGCTCGTGGCCTGTTCAACAAAGGTGAGCACGCGCCAGGGATGACCGTCATGCTCCACCAGGTAGGGGGAGTGCGCTGTTGTGGAGCCGGTGGGCGCCTCGGGGGCGGGCACCGGCCTGGGCAACTGCCAGTCGAGCGGCGGATCGGCATGCGCGATCAAGGCCTCGAGGTTGGCCATCACCAACTCAGGCTGTTGAAAGACGGCTGTGTTCAGCCGTTGCAACACATAACTGCGCCCCGAAACGGTTTGCACCCGGTAGGTGGCGTTGACATTGCCGTTGCCCAGCGGCTCAACAAGGACCGGTTCGGCGTCAATCGCAAAACGGGCCGCTAATGCACACAGATCCATGGCCAGCATCGTGACGGGATCAGCCCGCCGCCGCCAGCCCTGAATGGCGAATCAGGGCCTCACTGCTGGGGGGGCGCCCCCTGAACGCCTCAAAGATCTCAGCCGGTGAGCGGCTGCCGCCTAGCGACAGCACCGTGTCGCGGAAGCGGCGGCCGGTGGCCACCACCTCGTCTTCAACATCGAGCCCCACCTCTTCAAAGGCGCTGTAGGCGTCGGCGCTGAGCACCTCGGCCCACTTGTAGCTGTAGTACCCGGCCGAGTAGCCACCGGCAAAGATGTGGCTGAAAGAGCACAGGAAAGCGTCTTCAGCAATGGGCTCGAGCACGGTGGTGGTGCGGGCCACTTCACGGCGCAGCTGCTCAGGGCTCTGGCCGCTCTCGGGGCTCCAGACGCTGTGCAGCCGCAGATCGCTCAGGGCCAGATGCACCTGACGCAAGGTGGCGCTGCCGCCCATGAAGGTGCGCGCCGCCAGCAGCTTCTGGTAGTCGGCCTCGGGCAGGGGTTCACCGGTTTGAAAGTGGCGGGCCATGCCCATCAGCGTGGCGCGGTCGTAGCACCAGTTCTCCATGAACTGGCTGGGCAGTTCAACGGCGTCCCACTCCACGTTGTTGATGCCAGCGGCCTGGGGGCGCTCGACCGTGGTGAGCATGTGCTGCAGCCCGTGGCCGAACTCGTGGAACAGGGTTTCCACCTCGTCAAAGGTCATCAGGCTGGGGGTGCCTGCCACCGGCGGGCTCTGGTTGCAGATCAGGTACGCCACCGGCAGCACCGGCTCACCGGCGCGGCTGATGCTGCGCCCCAGACACTCATCCATCCAGGCGCCGCCGCGCTTGGAGCCCGGGCGGCTGTAAGGGTCCAGATAAAAAGCCGCCAGGGGGTCACCGCTAGCGCCATCAAGCACCCTGAAATAGCGCACATCGCTGTGCCAGATAGGAGCCTCCCCCGGCTCAGTGGCGATGATGCGAATGTCAAACAGCCGCTGGCACAGGCCAAAGAGCCCCTGCAGCACACCCTCCAGCGGGAACCAGGGGCGCAGCGCCTCACTGTCGAGATCAAAGCTCTGCTGGCGCAGCTTCTCAGCCCAGTAGCTCACATCCCAGGGCTTGAGATCGGCTGCTTCTGGGGCGCCGTGAGTTGCGGCAAAGGTGCGCAGTTGCTCGAGCTCGCCTTGGGCAACCGGATAGGCGGCGGCGCGCAGCTCTTCGAGTAACTGCTCCACCTCAGACACCGAGCCGGCCATCTTGGCGGCGAGACTCACCTCGGCCCAGTTGGCGTAGCCAAGTCGCCGGGCCTGCTCAAGGCGCAGGGTGAGGATCTGCTCGATCAGGGGCCAGTTGTTGAGATCGCCGCTCGAAGCGCGGGCCACCTGGGCGCGGTAGACGCGCTCACGCAGATCGCGCCGGGAGCTGTATTTGAGAAAGGGAACCACCCGCGGCATGTCGAGCCCCATCAGCCAGGGGCCGGCCTCGGCGGTGGCGGCCTCATCGCCGCTCTGCTGGGGAGCCTGGCGCGCCGCCTGGGCCAGCAGCTCCAGCAGGCTGGTGGGCAGGCCCTCGACCTCAGCGGGATCGCTGAGCCGCAGGGTCCAGCCATTGGTGGCATCAAGCACATGGTTGCCGAAATCGCTCGCCAGGCGAGCCAACTCGGCGGTGGACGCATTAAACGCCTCCTGCTCGGCGCCCTCGAGCCCCACCCCGCGCAACTCCATGTCGCGCAGCTCGGCCGCCAGGATGCGCTGCTGGGTGCCGTCGAGCAGCTGGCTGCCGTCGTCGTGCTGCCGGGCAAGTCTGCGCAGGGCTTTATAGATCACCCTGGACTGCCCGGCGCGGCTGCCGAAGGCCACCACACCCTGCTGCTGACGCTGGTGCGCCTCGCGCAGCTCAGGGGTGTTGCAGACGCCGTTGAGATGGCTAACCACCCCCCAGCTCCAGCGCAGCCGCTCGCCGAGGTGATGCAGCGGATCCATAAGCTCGGCCCAGGCCAGCTCAACGTCTGCACGCTGCTGCAAAGCCGCCTCAAGTTGATCGAGCTCGGCGTTGAGCTCGCCAAGCAGTTGCGGAATCGCCGCGTCGACCTGCTCGGGGGTCATCGCCGCAAAATCGGGCAGGCCCTCACAGGCCAGCAGAGGCGAGCGGCTCATCACAGCAGCAGAAGCAGAGGTCATTTCAGCCGATCCAGCCCATCGGCGGCGGCTTGGGCCAGGGCGGTCAACCGACCCCCAGGCTCTGACTCAGAGCCAGCAGGGGCAGTCCGGCCAACTGCGATGCCAGAGCGTTGGTGCTGGCTTCGTAAAAATCGATGGCCAGACGGGGCCAAAAGCCGATCGCCAGGGTCGGCACCAGCAGGGTCAGGCCGATCAGCAGCTCGCGCGGCTTCATGTCGCCTGTGATCGCCAAAGCCGGAATGCGGGGACCAAAAAAGACACGCCGGCACAACGACAACAGGTATACCGGGGTGAGCACCAGCCCGATCGCAGCCAGCACGATCGTGATCACGCGGAACCCGATCGTGAAGCCATCGTTGGCGGTGACCCCTAAAAACACGGTGATCTCGCTGACGAAGCCACTCATGCCAGGCAGGGCCAGCGAGGCCAGCGAACTGGCCAGAAAAAACGCAAAGGTGATCGGCAGCGCCTTGGCCAGACCGCCCATGTTGGGGATCGAGAGCGTCTCAGTGCGCTCATAGAAGACCCCGGTCACAAAGAACATCGCCGCAGCGATCAGCCCGTGGCTGATCATCTGCAGCATGGCGCCGCTGATTCCCAGCGCATCGATGGCGCCGATCCCCAGCAGCACAAAGCCCATGTGGCTCACCGAACTGCAGGCGATGCGCCGTTTGACGTTGTCCTGGGCAAAAGCGTTGAGCGCGCCGTAGACGATGTTGACGATGCCCAACACGATCAACGCCGGAGCCAGCTGCAGATGAGCCTCAGGCAGCATCTGCACGTTGAAGCGCAACAGGGCGTAGCCGCCCATCTTCAGCAGCACACCCGCCAGCAGCATCGACACGGCCGCGTTGGCTTCGCCGTGGGCATCGGGCAACCAGGTGTGCAGGGGGAACATCGGCAACTTGACCCCAAAGCCGATCAAAAAGCCCAGGTAACAGAGCAGACCAAAGGTGCCGCCGGGCGAGCGGGCCGCTAGCTCGCTGAGGTTGAAGGTGAAGGGACCATGCAGGGCCAGGGCCAGGCCGCTGAGCAGGATCAGCAGCGACGCGGTGGCCGTGTAGAGGATGAACTTGGTGGCGGCGTACTGACGGGCCTTGCCGCCCCAGATGGCGATCAGCAGGTAAACCGGAACCAATTCCAGCTCCCAGGCCAGGAAGAACAGCAGAAAGTCCTGCGACAGAAACACCAGCGCCTGGGCCGAGGCCTGCACCAAAAGCAGGGCGAAATACAGCTTGGTTTTGCGGCTGATGTTCCAGCTGGCTGCAGCGGTCAGCAGGGTCACCAGACCCGAGAGCACCACAAGAGGAGCCGAGAGACCATCGGCTGCCAGGCTCCACTCGAGCCCCAGCGCCGGCACCCAGGTGATCCGCTCCACCAACTGCAGACCGTCAAGGCTTGGGTCGTAATGACGGCTGAACGCCAGCAGCATCAACACGAAATCGCTGATTAGCACCACCAGCGCCACGGTGCGCGGCAGCCGTGGATCGCTGCCATCGCCTGGCAGCAGCGGCATCACCAAGGCCGCCGCCGTCGGCAGCAACACAATCAGGCTCAACCAGGGGAAAGACGCGGCCAGGCCTGAAAGGTTCGCGTCCATGGTTCCCTGAGGGCTGTTGCGAAATTTATCAGCGCGGCCCTATCGACTGGGTAGAAGTACTCAGCCCCGTAGTGACGCGCAGGTCCGTAGTGCCGCTCAGGCCCGATCAGGCAGGGCACTCCAGGAGCTGCCGCTGCTCTGAACGCCCAGCGATTCGGCCCGCGACTCGACGCCTTCGCGGCGCCAGGCATCAACCATGGCCGCCTGCACCGCATCGGCAACCTCGGGCGGGCACAGCGCCAGCAGGCTGGGGCCAGCGCCGCTGATCACGCAGCCCCAGGCACCGGCGGCCAGGGCCGCTTCGCGCACGGCGCGGCCGCCCTGAATCAGCCCCCAGCGATACGGCTCATGCAGCCGGTCGTGCATGCCATCGCTGATCAGATCGCCGTTGCCGCTGCGCAGGCCCTGCAACAGCAGCGTCAGCGCACCCAGGTTGCTGACCGCATCAGGAATCGGAATGGCCTTGGGCATCGCCCGCCTGGCTTCGCTGGTGGTCAGCCGAATCGCCGGAATGGCCACCACCGCCCGCACACGCTTAGACCACTCACAGCGCACCACGCGCCACCGCTGCGAGGCCGCCTTGGCGGTCATGCACAGGCCGCCCACCAGCGAAGGCACAACGTTGTCGGGGTGGCCCTCAATGTCGATGGCCAGTTCGAGCAGCTTCTCGGTGCTCAGCGGTTCACCGGCCAGGGCATTGGCGCCCATGAGCCCGGCAACGATCGCCGTGGCGCTGCTGCCCAGTCCCCGTGCTGGAGGAACCGCCAGGCGAACCCTGGCTTCGAGCGCCACGGGCTCAAGCCCCGCCTCGCGCCAGACCCGCTGGGCTGAGCGATACACCAGGTTGTCGGGCCCGCCGCGCAGGTGCGATCCCTCACTGCCTTCGATGATCAGATCGAAACGCTCGCTGCCGCCTGGAATGCAGCGCATCTCGAACACGTTGTCGAGCTCGAGAGCGGCCCCGAGGCAATCAAAGCCCGGGCCCAGATTGGCGGTGGTGGCGGGCACATGCACCACCACGCCCTGCCCGATGCTGGGGCGCGCCATGGAGTCGTTTCAACTGGCGCCAGTGTGTCAGCCGAGCAGCATGCGAGCCCGGCAAGCGGCGCTGTACAGGCCGATCGCTGGATCGGTAATGGCCGTGATCGGCATCGTCTCAAGCACGGCCCGCAACCGCCCTTTGTTGAGAAACGCCTGCTCAAACGGGCCACTGCGCAGCGCTTCGAGCAGCTTGGCCGCCGTGCCTCCAGCCAGCCAGATACCGCCACGGCTCAGGGCCGCCAAGGCCAGATCACCGCAGACGCTGCCGTAGGCCGACAGCCACACCTCCAGGGCCCGGCTCGCCAGGGGATCACCACCTGCCGCCGCTGCCGCGACCGCTGCCGGCAGATCCTGGGCGGCGTCGGCGGCCACTGCCCCCAGGGCGTGGCCCGGCCCATGCTCGCTGGTGGCCAGCAGCCAACGGGCCACCCAGCCCAGGCCGGTGCCGCTGACCACCCGCTCGATCGAGAGCCGCTCGAGACCGAGCTCCTGAGCCAGCCATTGCCGCAGTTGCCATTCGCTCGGGCAACGCGGCGCGAATTCGCCGTGGGCCGCTTCGCTGGGCACGGCCTTGAGCCCTGCAGCGGTGGGAACCCCCAGGGCCACCCCCAGGCCCGTGCCGGCCCCCAGCACCAGCAGGGGTTCTGCGGCATCACTGAGCCCCTGACGCACAACCGCCTGCTGAGGGGCCTGCAGATGGGGCAGGCCATAAATCAGCACGGCGAAATCGTTGACCAATTCCACTGCAGCAATGCCGGTCGCCTGAACCAGACGTTCCTCATCAAGCTGCCAGGGCAGGTTGGTGAGTCTGGCCTGACCGCCCTGCACCGGCCCGGCCACAGCCAGACACGCTGCCGCCGGCGCCGCATCACCGGCTCCGGACTGGGGGTGGCTGGCCAGAAAGGCGCTGACCATTGGCGCCAGATCGTCCCAATCGCCAGATGGGTAACGCTGGCTTTGCACCAGGGTGAGGTTGCCCCCCGGCTCGAGCCGATAGAGGGCGAGCAAGGTCTTGGTGCCGCCGATATCGCCGGCCAGCAACGTCGTCATGGATCCAGACGAACGAGGGATCAGCTGGCCAGTGTGAGGCCCGCATCCCGATGCTGATTGGCGTTTGCGGCTGCCGCAAGCAGATCGGCCAAGGCCACACTGCCAAGATCACCGCCCTTGCGGCTGCGCAGGCTTAACGAGCCTGCCTCAGCCTCTTTGGCGCCGATCACCGCCAGCACTGGGATCTTCATCTGCTCGCCGTTGCGGATCAACTTGCCGAGCCGGTCGCCGCTGTGATCAACCGAGGCCCGCACCCCAGCCGCCTTGAGCTGGGCCAGCACGTCCTCGGCGTAGGGGCGCACCTCGTCAGTGACGGGCAGCAAGCGGATCTGCTCTGGCGCCAACCAGAACGGGAAATCGCCGGCGTAGTTCTCGGTCATGATCCCGAAGAACCGCTCCAGCGAGCCGAAGATGGCGCGGTGGATCATGATCGGCCGCTGGCGGGAGCCGTCGGCGGCGACGTATTCGAGGTCAAAGCGCTCGGGCAGGTTGAAGTCGAGCTGGATCGTCGAGCACTGCCACAGGCGGCCGATCGCATCTTCAATTTTGAGGTCGATCTTGGGGCCGTAGAAGGCGCCGCCGCCCTCGTCGATCGTGTAGGCCCAGCCCTTGCGCTCGAGAGCCTCGATCAGCCCTTGGGTGGCCAGCTCCCAGACCGCGTCCTCGCCGATCGATTTGTCGGGTCTGGTCGAGAGGTTGATCTCGTAGCTGCGGAAGTCGAAGGTCGAGAGGATCTGCTCAGTCAGATCCAAGATCGCCAGGATCTCGTCTGTGATCTGCTCCGGCAGGCAGAACACATGGGCATCGTCCTGGGTGAAGCCGCGCACGCGCATCAGGCCGTGCATGACACCGGGGCGCTCGTAGCGGTAGACGGTGCCCAGCTCGGCCCAGCGAATCGGCAGCTCCCGGTAGCTGCGCAGGGTCGACGCATAGGTCAGCACGTGGAACGGACAGTTCATCGGCTTGAGCTGATACTCGCGCTCATCGACCTGCATGGGGCCAAACATCGACTCGCTGTAGAAATCGAGGTGGCCTGAGGTCTTCCACAGGCTGATGTCAGCGACATGGGGCGTGTAAAGCAGCTCGTAGCCGGCGGCAAAGTGCAGCTCGCGCCACAGGTTCTCGATCAACAGGCGCATGCGGGCGCCGCGGGGGTGCCAGAACACCAGCCCTGCTCCGGCTTCGTCCTCGATCGAGAACAGGTCGAGGTCGGTACCCAAACGGCGGTGATCGCGGCGCAGAGCCTCGGCCTTGCGGCGCTGGTGCTCAGCGAGCTGCTCGGGGGACTCCCAAGCGGTGCCGTAGATGCGCTGCAGTTGGGCGTTGTTCTCGTCGCCGCGCCAGTAGGCACCGGCCACACTCTCGAGCTCAAAGGCCTTGGGGTTGAGCTCGCTGGTGTTGGCCACATGGGGACCGGCGCACAGGTCCCACCACTCGGACCCCAGCGTGTACAGGGTGATCGGCTCTGAAATCCCGGCAAGGATCTCGAGCTTGTAAGGCTCGTTGTTGGCCCTGATCTTGCTCTCGGCCTCAGCGCGGCTGACCTCGAGACGCTCGAGCGGCAGCTTTTGGTTGATGATCTTGATCATCTCCTTCTTGATGGCCTTGAGATCGGCCTCGCTGAAGGGATCGGGGCTATCGAAGTCGTAGTAGAAGCCGCTCTCGGTCCACGGGCCGATCGTGACCTGGGCTTTGGGAAACAGCCGCTGCACCGCCATCGCCATCACATGGCTCATCGAATGACGGATGCGCAGCAGCTGCTCGCTTTCACTGGTCTTGGGCAGATGGATCGGCGTGCTCTGCTCACCATGGGCCGAAGCGGCTGGGGCCACCGAAGGGGCAGACACGGCAATTCAGCGACAAGGGGCGATCCTAGGCGCCACCTTCAGGCCACCTGGAACTCCTACGGTTGGCCCATGGAGCCCGAGTCCAATTCCGAACAAGCAGGCGCCCTGCTCGATGGCTTGCTGGGTTCGCTGCTCAGCGATTTCCGCTTCTGGTTTGAGCGGGGACAGGTCCTGCTTGAGCACTGCCCCGACCAGGTCATGCCCCAACAGGCAAGGCTTGAGTTGGGCGAACAGCTGGCTCAGGCGAGTCTTGAGCTGGCCGCCGCCTCGAGCCTCAGGCAGGCGGCACCCACACCGATGGCGCTGGAGATGGGAACGCTGGCCCCCTGGCACAAGTTGGTGCTTGAGGTCTGGGGCCTGTCAGCCCGCATGCGTATGGCCCAGGTGCCCATGCCCGAGCTGCCGCCCTTACCGCCCCTACCAGGGCTCGGCCCCCCGTAAGCGAAGCCTCAGGCTGAGGCCCGCAACAGACCGAGCTGCTGGCGGTAGAACTGCAGCAGCTCAGCGCGGCGCTTCACAGGCTGTCCGTAATAACTACCGCCCGAAGCGGTGGGAAGAGAGGCCCACACCGGTGCCAACCGCGCCAGCGACGCGGCATCGAGGCCGCGTTGATCGATGGCCATCAGCACACCGCGACGCTCGATCAGATACAGCGCAGCCTGGTCCTGACTGAGCACACCAAAATCGCGCAATCCGAGCTTGGCCGAGGCCTCTTTCCAGGTGGACGGCAAAAACTGATAAGCACCAGCCGCTGCACTGACATAACGGCGCCGCACGGCGATCTCTGGATGGCGGCTGAGATCCTCAAAGCGGCCGCCGCCATAGAGGGTCCTGTATCCCTCATCGCGACCACCGGCCCAGGTGCCCTCGGCAAAGCGAATGGTGTTGAGCAGCGCACGCCGCTCAGGGGTGATCGGATACGCCAGCGAGGCGGCTCCTGCCGCGTCTGGGGCTTGGGACGCCACGCCCAGCTGGGGAATCAGCAGCAGCGACAGCAACGAGGAAAGAAGGGCCGACAGAGGCAGACAACAGAGCTCGAGCGACCCTGCTCAAGCGCCAGGGGCCGCCGCTAGAGCTTCCGTCTGGGGGTGGACAAAAGCACCGCCGGCATGCTCCTAAAGAAAATCTAAAGAGAGTCTCACGGTAGACGCTGAGACTAGGCGCCCTCTTTCATCAGCACGGCTGATCAATGGGGCCCGCGGCGATCAGCCAGCCTTGAGGAATCCCAGGGCGCCGCGCACCCGCTCGAGCGTCGTTGCAGCAACCTCAGAGGCCCTGTGGCGTCCCTGCTCGAGCACCTGATGCAGAGCAGCGGGATCGGCGCGCAGGGCGTTGTAGCGCTCCTGCACAGGGCGTAAGGCCTCAACGGCAGCGTCTGCCAACAGCGGCTTGAACTGACCCCAGCCCATCTGGGCGCATTCGCTGGCGGCCTGCTCGGGAGTTCGCCCTGCCAGCAGGGCATAGAGACCCAGCAAGTTGTCGGCCTCGGGACGCTCAGGATTACCGAACTCAAGACCCATGACTGGATCGGTCTTGGCCCGTTTGATCTTTTTGCTGATCAGCTCAGGCGGATCGAGCAGGTTGATGCGCGAGCCCTCATTGGGATCGCTCTTGCTCATCTTGCTGGTGCCATCAGTGAGGCTCATCACACGGGCGCCCTGCTTGAGGATCAACGGCTCAGGCACCCGCAGAATTGCCAGCGGCTCACCATCTGCATCCTTGGGAGCAAAGCGGGCGTTGATGCGCTGCTGGGCGATGTCACGGGCCAGCTCGAGGTGCTGCTTCTGGTCTTCGCCCACAGGCACCAGATCAGCGTCATACAGAAGAATGTCTGCTGCCATCAGCACCGGATAGTCGAGCAACCCCAGCGACACGTTGTCGCCTTGCTTGATCGCCTTCTCCTTGAACTGGATCATCCGCTCGAGCCAGTTGAGCGGCGTGACGCAATTGAGCAACCAGGCCAGCTCGCTGTGGGCCGGCACATGGCTCTGCACAAACACGGTCGAGCGCGCCGGATCAATGCCGCAGGCCAAATACAGCGCCGCTGTGCTCAGGGTGTCTTCGGCCAGCCGCGCCGGGTCATGGGGAACGGTGATGGCATGAAGATCAACGACACAGAAAAAGGTGTCGTGACTGTTCTGCAGATCCACCCAGTTGCGAATGGCCCCAAGCCAATTGCCCAGGTGCAGCGAACCGGTGGGCTGCACGCCCGAAAGGACCCTTGCTCTGGCCATCAGCGCAAACCTCAGCCCTCAGTGGCAGGTGCTTCGGCTTCTGCAGCAGCATCAGCAGGGCTCTCGGCCACCTCAAGGACAGACTCCTCGGCCAGAGGCGCCTCTAACGCAGGCTCTTCATTGCTGGTCACGCTCTCGACGGCCTCAGCGGCCGGTTGAGCCGCAGCTGGGCGACTGGGACGGGCAAAGGGGTCAATGCGAGGACCACGCTCAGCGCGGGACTCGGGGCGGCCATCGCGGCGTTCACGGCGCGGACCACCGCGCTCAGGCGCCTGGCTGCGCTGCTGCTCGATCACGGCATCAAGCTTGCCCTCGTCGAGCAGCTGGGCGGTGGTGCGCAGGGCAAAGCCAAGCGCTGCCACGGTCGAGCGCAGGCGAAAGGCCTCCTGAACGGCCTTGGCGGCGCGCATTTCGTTGTCGCTCAGGCGGATGCGGAAGCCACCGGGCTCGCGTCCACCGTCGCGGCCCTCAGGCGGCCGACCCGAGCGACGTCCCTCAAAGGAACGCTCCTGTGAGCGGGGCGTGGTCTGGTCGTCGGCCATGGCCAGCGGCAAGTGCTATCGAGCGCAAGTGTGCCGCATCAGCGGCCATGCTTAACCATGGGCGCCTTTGAAGGTGATCGCCGCGCTGGCGTATTCGCGGGGCTCCAGGTGAATGGTGCAGCGCACCGGGCCAAACTGGCTCTCAAGACGCTCCTCGACCAACTCGGTGATGCGGTGGGCCGTGGGTAGATCGGTGGCATCGACCACCATGTGCATGTCAATGAACACCTGCTGGCCGCGCACACCGCGGCTGGCGATGTCATGGCAATTGAGCACGCCTGGCACCTCCATGGCAGCGCGGTGGATCGCTTCGGGGGCCAAGGCGATCTGATCCAACAGCCAGGGCAGCTGCTGCAGCAGCGAGCGCAGGCGCTCCCGCAGCACCACAGCAGCAATCAACAGGGCTGCCGCTGCATCCAACCAGCTCCAGCCTTGAGCCAGCGCCAGCACCACAGCGCTTGCGGCCATGGCGGTGGTCCAGCCCATGGCATGCCGCCAGCCGCGAAGCAGCAACTGGCCCAGGGCCAAAGGCAGCAACCACAGCAGCGGGAACGCTGCACCCTGCAGCAGCCCCTGCGCGGCAGCAAGACGCAACGCACAGGCCTGGGCCAGCTCAAGCAGGGTCCAACTCAAGAGCACCGTGATCGCCAGTGACACCAGCGCTTGAACCTTGGTGTGGCCGTAAGGATGGTCACGGTCTGGGCGTGGATCGCTCCAGCGGCTCAGCAGCACCGCAGCCAAACCCGAAAGCAGGGTCGCTCCTGTGCCAAGAGCATCGGCAGCGAAGGCCAACGAGCCCAGCCGCATGGCAACACTGAACTTCAGCACCAGCAGCAAGGTCTGCGCCACCAGGCGCATGGGGCAACCACCAGAGCGGAGGCGAGGGGCAGTCGTCATGGCCGATTCGCAGGCCGCGTTGTGGGTTCAGCGCTGACTCTGGCCGGTGCATGAGCTGGCGGCAAGCCAGGCAAGAGCAGCGAACGCGGGGGCCCACGCCAACAAATGCTCAATCTTTCGCAATATGAATTGCAACGTTGATTGAAGCCATCGCAACTTTGATGACAGCAACCTGTGAAAAAGCGCGCTGCTTTTAGCGTTTGAACGACCCTCGGGTCCCCCGTACTCAATTTCATCCATGACCACTGCACTACGCAGCGGCCGCGCTAGCTCTTGGCAGAACTTCTGCCAATGGGTGACCAGCACCAACAACCGCATTTATGTCGGTTGGTTCGGTGTGCTGATGATCCCCTGCCTGCTGGCGGCGACCATCTGCTTCATCATTGCGTTCATCGCCGCTCCGCCTGTTGACATCGACGGCATTCGCGAGCCGGTTGCTGGATCCTTTCTCTACGGGAACAACATCATCTCCGGTGCTGTTGTGCCCTCCAGCAACGCCATCGGCCTGCACTTCTATCCCATCTGGGAAGCCGCCAGCCTCGACGAGTGGCTCTACAACGGCGGGCCTTATCAGCTGGTGGTGTTCCACTTCCTGATCGGCATCTCGGCCTACATGGGCCGCCAGTGGGAGCTGAGCTACCGCCTCGGCATGCGGCCCTGGATCTGCGTGGCCTACAGCGCTCCGCTGTCTGCTGCCATGGCCGTGTTCCTGGTTTATCCCTTCGGTCAGGGCTCCTTCTCCGACGGCATGCCCCTGGGGATCAGCGGCACCTTCAACTTCATGTTGGTGTTCCAGGCTGAGCACAACATCCTGATGCACCCCTTCCACATGCTGGGTGTGGCTGGCGTCTTCGGCGGCAGCCTGTTCTCCGCCATGCACGGTTCGCTGGTGACCTCCTCGCTGGTTCGTGAGACCACCGAGAGCGAGAGCCAGAACTACGGCTACAAGTTCGGCCAGGAAGAGGAGACCTACAACATCGTGGCTGCCCACGGTTACTTCGGTCGCCTGATCTTCCAGTACGCCAGCTTCAACAACAGCCGCAGCCTGCACTTCTTCCTGGGTGCCTGGCCTGTGGTCGGCATCTGGTTCACCTCCATGGGCATCTCGACCATGGCGTTCAACCTCAACGGGTTCAACTTCAACCAGTCGATCCTCGATGCCCAAGGCAAGGTGCTGCCCACCTGGGCCGACGTGCTGAACCGCGCCAACCTCGGTATGGAAGTGATGCACGAGCGCAATGCTCACAACTTCCCGCTCGATCTAGCCAGCAGCGGCACCACCGCTGTGGCTCTGAGCGCCCCTTCGATTGGCTAGGCCAACAACCACTCCACAAGGCCGTTAACGCCTCTCCCTTTGCCCCCTGCCTGCGCAGGGGGCTTTTTGCTGGGAACCAACAGCTAGCCAGAACGACTCGCCTTAAGAGACGCTGGTTGCAACAGCGCCACAGGCCATGGCCCTTGATCAGCTCAAAGCCTTTTTGGGTGTGATGCAGAACGACGCAGGCCTGCGCAGCGAGGTCTTGGCTGCCGCCACCGCTGACGATGTCGCCCAGATCGGAGCGCGGTTGGGCTTTGAATTCAGCGGTGATGAGCTGCTGCGCCTGTCTGGGCAGAAAGTGGGCCGCGTCACCGTGACCAAACAGGACATCCCTGGGGAATACAACTGACGGGCTGCGATCATCAAGCCCGACCCCTGTCGCGGCTGCGTGGACACCTTGCCGGCTCTGAACCAGAACGTCGGCTTTGCCCTGCTGCTGACCCTGGCTGCTGGGCTGTCGACAGGGATCGGCAGTCTGCTGGGTCTGCTCAACCGCCGCTTCAACCCTCGCATCCTGGGGCTGTCACTGAGCTTTTCGGCTGGGGTGATGCTGCAGGTCTCGTTTGTCGAGATCTTTCCCAAGGCGCGCAGTGCACTGAGCTTGGTGCTGGGCAATCAGATGGGCTACGGCTGGACCGTGGTGGCCTTTTTCGGCGGCATTGCGGTCATGGCCGGCCTCGATCAGCTGCTGCCCAGCCACGGCGTGGTGCTGCCCCCTGCCGATGGCCGTTCGGCCACGGTTTCGAACAGCCCGGAAAGCCGCACATTGATGCGCATGGGCCTGTTCTCGGCACTGGCGATCGCGATTCACAACTTCCCAGAGGGTCTGGCCACCTTTGTGGCGGCCCTCGACAACCCAAAGCTCGGCATTGGCATCGCCCTAGCCATTGCCATTCACAACATTCCTGAGGGGTTGGCGATCTCAGCTCCGATCCACTACGCCACTGGCAAGCGGTCGGTGGCCTTTTGGCTCTCATTTGCCTCGGGCCTGGCCGAACCGCTAGGGGCCTTGCTCGGCTACTGGCTGCTGCTGCCGGTCATGGGGCCGCTTGCCCTGGGGATGATCTTTGCCAGCGTCGGCGGGGTGATGGTCTACATCTGCCTCGATGAGCTGCTGCCAGCGGCACAGCGCTACGGCAGCCACCATCAGATGATGGCTGGCGTGCTGGCCGGAATGCTGGTGATGAGCCTCTCGCTGGTGCTGCTGGCCTGAGCCGATGGGGACGTTGCCGCCGCTTGCCCCCGCCAGCGAGGAGCGCTGGCCCTGGTGGCCGCTGCTGCCGCTCTATCCGTATGGCAAGCGGCGCACCCTGGTGCGCGAGCTGATCGCCGGTCAGCTCTGGAGCTTTGAGCAGCTCCAGGGGGTCTATTACGTGGCGGTGCCGATCCGCATGACGGTGCTCAAGCTGCGCGAAGGACTGCTGCTCTACGCGCCCGTTGCCCCCACCGCCGAGGTGCGCCGGGCGCTGGCCCAGCTGGAGCAGCAACACGGACCTGTGCTGAGCATCGTGCTGCCCACCAGCTCAGGACTGGAGCACAAGCTGCCGGTGCCGGCCATGGCCCGCGCCTTTCCAGGCGCCCAGGTGTGGGTGACGCCGCGGCAATGGAGCTTCCCCGTGCCCCTGCCCCTGGCCTGGCAGGGCTTTCCGATGGGGCGCACCCGGGTGCTGTTTGAGCAGGGTCTACCCCACGGCGATGAACTCAGCTGGTGCGCCCTGGGCCCACTCGATCTGGGGGTGGGCACCTTCATGGAGGCGGCCTGCCTGCACAAGAGCAGCGGCAGCCTGCTGGTGACCGATGCGCTGATCAGCATCGAGCGTGAGCCCCCTGCGGTGTTTGATCTCGATCCAACGCCGCTGCTGTTTCACGCGCGCGAGCGCGGCGATGAACCGCTCATCGACACCCCGGAGAACCGCCAAAAAGGCTGGCAGAGGCTGGCCCTGTTCGCCTCCTACCTGCGGCCCCAGAGCCTGCAGGTACCGGCTGCACCCGAATTGTTCAAAACCGCACTAGCCCCAGGACTGCGCAACCCACGCAGCCATTTCGGCCTGTATCCGTTTCGCTGGCCTGAAGGCTGGCAGCGCGAATTTGATCAGCTGCTCAGCCAGCGCTGCTGTGAGCTTCAGATCGCTCCGGTGCTGGAGCGTCTGGTGTTTCCGCGCTGCCGTCAAGCCCTGCTGAGCTGGCTCAAGGCCCTGGGCCAGCTCGATGGCATCGAGCAGATGGTGGCAGCCCATTACGCGGCACCGGTGGCCTGCAACAGCGCGGCGCTGCATGCGCTGGCCGAACAGCTCAGCAGCCGCAGCTGGGCACCCGATGGCGGCAGCTGGGAGCTGCTGGCCAGCATCGATCAGACCCTGCTAAAGCTGGGGCTGGTACCCCAGAACCCCTGAAGCCAACGCTTTGGCTCTGGCCTCAGAGTTTGAGTTCGCCGGGGTCAGCGTCGGGGTCGCTCTCGAGGGAGCCGCCACTGCCGATCCAGGAGCTTTCCAGCTCCATGCGCTGCTCCATCTGGCGCAGGAAGTAGCCCGTCATCATCGCTGAAGCCAAGAGGCCAGCAAGGTTGTCGCGGCTGGTCTGAACCTTCACCTCGAACTGTTCGCCAGGGAGCATGCCCAACAGGCCCTGCACGTTGTGGCGAATGATGTCTTGAATATCGGGACTGGCTGAGCGGGCCACCCGCTGCAGCACATCGGGAGACTGCTCCTGGAGGTACTGAATCAGTGAATTGCCGCTGATGGCCTCACTATCGGTCGCCAGGAACTCCGGGTTGAACATCTCCGGTGTGCTCCACGTCACGAGCTGCACCCTAACCCAGCTGCTCGGCTGCACCAGAGGACACCACAGAGGGGGATGTCCGTATCGGACCGAACCGCGCCAGCGGCCAGTAGCGCCAGATCGCCGTGCCGATCACCTGCTGCTGGGGAAGCGGCCCCCAGAGATGAGAATCGAGGCTGGCGTTGCGGTTGTCGCCCAAAACCAGCCATTGCTGCTCGTTGAGCTCAAGGGGCGCCAGCTCATAGCGCATCGCTTCAGCCCCCCAGTCAGGCTCGACCAGCTGGCCATTGCGCAGCAGATGGCCGCCCTGCACAGCCACCCGATCACCAGGCCCCGCCACCACTCGCTTGATCAAAGCGGCATTGGGGTCGTAGCCGGCAGCCACCAGCACAGGCGGTGGATGAAACACCACCACAGTGCCTGCCTTGAGAGGCAGACCCAAGCGGGGCCTGACCTTCTCGACCAGGATCCTGTCCTGCAGCTGCAGGGCCGGCAGCATGGAGCCCGAGGGAATCCAGCGCGGCTCAATCACCCAAAGGCGCAGCACCAGAGCCACGGCGATCCAGCTGCCCCAACCGAGCAGCTGCCGCCAAAAGGGCCTGCCAGAAGTCATGCGGGCGGAGCCAGAGCGCAGGATGATCGCTCCATCCTGATGCCTGCGGTTCGCGGTGGCGCCCGAGCTCAACGCCCCAACTCCAGAAGAGCGCAATCTGCAAGCAGCGTTGTGGCTGCTTGAAGCTCTGCAGGCAGGCGGACTGGCTCTGGTGGTGGTAGCCCCAGGGAGTCGCTCGGCACCTTTGGCCCAGGCAGCCGCCCTGTTGCACGCGCGCGGCCTGCCCCTGCTGACCTGCATTGACGAACGATCGGCCGGTTTTTTTGCGCTGGGCTGGGCCAAAGCCACAGGCAGGCCTGCAGCGGTGATCACCACCTCGGGAACCGCGGTGGCCAACCTGCTGCCCGCCGCCGTTGAAGCCGACTGGGGCTGCGTGCCGCTGCTGTTGCTGACGGCCGATCGCCCCGCCCACCTGAAAAACTGCGGTGCCAATCAAACCGTCAACCAACAGGACTTCTTACAAGCAGCGGTGCGCTGGCTGGGCCAGGGCGAGCCAGCCGGGCTGGGTGCCATGAGCCACCAGGCCCTGCTCGAGCTGGCACACAAGGCGCTGCTGGCCTGCTGCGGCTCAGCTGCTGCTGCGCCGGGCGGCGTGCATCTCAACCTGCCCTTTGATGAACCGCTGCACATCGATCAAACCCAGTGGCAGCAGCAGGCCCTGAGGCAGCAAGGCCTGCACCAGCAAGACCCGCAGCAGCTGGGCCCGCCGCCGACCGATCGCGCCGCAGAACCGCAACAGCCCGATCCACTGCCGCCTCAGATGAGGCTCGATCCTGATCAACGTGGTCTGGTGATCGCTGGACCCTGGCGCGGCACGACGCAGAGCTGGCAGCCCTACTGCGACGCCCTGCGCCGCTGGCTGACGCGCAGCGGCTGGCCCCTGCTGGCCGACGGCCTCAGCGGACTACGGGGCCATCAGGCGTTGCAGACCGTTGGCGGCTACGACCTGCTGCTGCAGGAGCCACCCGCCAAGCTGCGCGCCGCGCAGGTGCTGCGTCTGGGCCCCCTGCCCGCCAGCCGGCGCCTGCAGATCTGGCTCAAGCACTGCGGCGGCAAGCAGGTGCTGATCAGCGAAGGGGATTCGCGCAACCTGGATCCATTGGGCACTGCCACAGGGCAATGGAGCAGAGGGCTTGCCAGTTGGTGTGCCGCCCAAGGTGCTAGCTGGCAGCAGGGCGAGGCAGTGGGCGCCAATCTCGATCTGCGTGCGCAGTGGCACAGGGCTGATGCCGAGCTGCAGCAGTGGCTCGATCAGCAGCTCAGCCAACAGCAGAGCCTCAGTGAGCCAGCCCTGGCACGCCAGCTCAGCCTGCTGCTGCCAGCCGATCTGCCGCTGGTGCTGGCCAACAGCTCCCCGGTGCGCGACTGGGAAAGCTTTGCCGCAAGCGATGGCCCCCCGCGAGCGGTGATCGGCTTTCGCGGTGCCTCGGGCATCGATGGCACCCTCTCCAGCGCCTGCGGGGTGGCCGAGGCCCTCGGGCAGGCCGTCTTGCTGACGGGCGATCTGGCGCTGCTGCACGACTGCAACGGCTGGCTCTGGCAGCGGCAGCTCCGCGGCCAGCTCGCGGTGGTGCTGATCAACAACGGTGGCGGCGGCATCTTTGAGCAACTGCCGATCCGCCATCCAGAGGCCAGCCCTGCTGCCAGTGGCCCAGCCATGGATTTCGAGCGTCTGTTCGCCATGCCCCAAAGCGTCGACACGGCCCTGCTATGCGCGGCCCATGGGGTCCCCCACCGAAGCCTGAGGCGGCTCGACGAGCTCGGCTCGCACATGGACTGGCTGCTGCAGCAGCCCCTGGCCGTGCTGGAGGTGCACACCGATCGTCGCGCTGATGCCGCCTTGCGCCAGCGGCTGCGCACAATGGCCTCAAAGCAATGGAGTGGGTGATGACTGCTGCTGCCGGCGCCTCTGATGCAGATCGCTGTCAGGCCCGAGCAGCTGACGATCGGGTGAGCTGGCGCAGCGCGGGCAGCTACCAAGACATCCTCTTTGAGCTCAGCGATGAGGGCTTGGCCCGCATCACCATCAACCGCCCCCACAAGCGCAATGCCTTCCGCCCGCGCACGGTCCAGGAGCTCTGTGACGCCTTCGCGCGGGTACGCGATGAACCCAGCATTGGGGTGGTTCTGTTCACCGGCGCCGGCCCTGCAGCTGATGGGGGCTGGGCGTTCTGTGCCGGCGGGGATCAGAGCGTGCGCGGCGATGGCGGCTACGTCGATGAAAGCGGCCTGCCGCGGCTCAATGTGCTCGATCTGCAGCGCCTGATCCGCAGCCTGCCCAAGGTGGTGATCGCCCTGGTGGCGGGCTATGCCATCGGCGGCGGCCAGGTGCTCCATCTGCTGTGCGATCTCAGCATCGCCGCCGAGAATGCGGTCTTTGGCCAGACAGGGCCCCGCGTCGGCAGCTTTGACGGTGGCTTTGGCGCCGGCTATCTGGCCCGGGTGGTCGGCCAGCGCAAGGCGCGCGAGATCTGGTTTCTGTGCCGGCAGTACGGCGCTAGCGAGGCCCTGACCATGGGTCTGGTCAATGCGGTGGTGCCGTTGGATGACCTGCAGGCTGAAGGCGTGCGCTGGGGCCGTGAGGTACTGCGCCACAGCCCTACGGCGATCCGCTGCCTCAAGGCAGCGTTCAACGCCGAGACCGATGGTCTAGCTGGCATCCAAGAGTTGGCCGGGCAGGCCACCCATCTCTTTTATCGAACGGCCGAAGGTCAAGAAGGCCGCGACGCGTTTCTGGAGAAACGTCCGCCCGATTTTTCGCAATCGCCCTGGTTGCCATGAGCCGCAGCCGGCGTTTGAGCTGCCTGCTGCCCCTCCTGCTGGCGCTAAGCCAGAGCGGTTTTTTTCTCGCTGCACGCGCCGAAGCGCTCAACCCCAGCGCAGCCATTGAGCCATGGAACGATCAGCCAGAGCCCGCTGTTGAGCTGGTACTCGATCGACGCCGCCGCCAGCTGCTGGTTCTGCGCCATGGCACCGAGCAACGCCGCTACCCGGTGGCGATCGGCAAACCTGGCTGGGAAACGCCGGTGGGGCGCTTTGCCGTGCAAGAGCTGGTCCAGCAACCGATCTGGGTGCATCCCGCCAGCGGTCAGCAGGTTCCGCCCGGTCCCGCCAACCCGTTGGGCAGCCGCTGGATCGGCTTTTTCGAAGACTGCACGCCACGGCGAGGCTTCAACGGCCAAAGCCAGGCTGTGGTGCGCGACTGCGCCAGCGCCGGTTTCCACGGCACCCCGCAACGCAGCAGTGTGGGCCGAGCCGTTTCGCACGGGTGTGTGCGGCTGCTCGATGAACACATCCGCGAGCTCTTTGAGCTCGTTGAGCTGGGCACCCCAGTGACGGTTCTGCCCTAAGGACTACAAGCCGGGCCGAACAGTGCCCGTAAAGTTGCGCCCTCCGCCGGATCCCGCGTGCGAATTCTGTTTGCGGCTGCCGAGTGCGCCCCCATGGTGAAGGTGGGAGGCATGGGCGATGTGGTCGGTTCGCTGCCCCCCGCGCTAGCGGCCCTAGGCCATGACGTGCGGGTGATCATGCCGGGCTACGGCCGGATGTGGAGCCGGCTTGAGATCCCGGCCGAACCGGTGTGGCGCGGCCACACGATGGGCAATGACTTCGCCGTCTTTGAAACCAAGCACCCAACCAACGGTCTGACGCTGTACTTGGTGGGTCACCCGGTGTTTGACCCCGAGCGGATCTACGGCGGTGAAGACGAAGACTGGCGTTTCACCTTTTTTGCCAGTGCCACAGCTGAATTCTGCTGGCACCACTGGAAACCCCAGGTGCTGCACTGCCATGACTGGCACACCGGCATGTTGCCGGTGTGGATGCACCAAGACCCCGAGATCAGCACGGTGTTCACCATTCACAACCTCAAGTACCAGGGGCCCTGGCGCTGGAAGCTCGAGCGCATGACCTGGTGCCCTTGGTACATGCAGGGCGACCACACCATGGCTGCAGCCCTGCTGTATGCCGATCGGGTCAACGCGGTCTCACCCACCTACGCCGCCGAAATCCGCACACCCCAGTACGGCGAGCAGCTCGAAGGCCTGCTCAATTACATCAGCGGCAAACTGCGCGGCATTCTCAACGGCATTGATGTCGACGACTGGAACCCGGCCACCGACGCCAGCCTGCCGGCCCGCTTCAGCGCCAGAGATCTGAGCCCTAGGGCCATCAACAAACAGGCCCTGCAGGAGCGTTTTGGCCTGGCGGTCAACCCGCGCACTTACCTGATGGGTCTGGTCAGCCGCCTGGTCGACCAAAAGGGGGTCGATCTGCTGCTGCAGGTCGCCGATCGGGTGCTGGCCTACACCGACAGCCAGATCGTGGTGCTGGGCACCGGCGATCGGGCCTACGAAAGCGGCCTGTGGCAGATGGCCTCGCGGCACCCAGGCCGTTTTGCGGTGTTTCTGACCTATGACGATGCCCTCTCGCGGTTGATTTACGCCGGCAGCGATGCCTTCTTGATGCCCAGCCGCTTTGAGCCCTGCGGGATCAGCCAGATGCTGGCCATGCGCTACGGCTCGATCCCGGTGGTGCGCATGGTTGGCGGCCTGGTCGACACCGTGCCGCCCAACGACCCCCTGGCTGCAACCGGCACGGGCTACGGCTTTGATCGCTACGAGCCGATCGACTTCTACACAGCGATCGTGCGCTCCTGGGAGGCCTACCGCAACCAGGCCAGCTGGCAGGAGCTGCAACGCCGCGCCATGGGGGTCGATTTCAGCTGGGCCCGCTCAGCGCTGGAGTACGACGCCATGTACCGCGATGTCTGCGGGGTGAAAGAACCCACCCCCGAAGCCGCCGATGTGGAGAAGTTCTCCCAGGGCCAGGACGCCGATCCCTCGCGCAAAGGGCTGGCAGGTCTGTTGCGGCTGCGCGGCCAGGGCTGAGCCCAGCCGCTAGACAGGGCGCACCGGCAACGCTGGCTCGATGGCCGACCGCCCCAACCTGCCGGCGCCCTACACAAGCCCATGGCGGCAGCTGCAGCTGGCTGTGGTGGCCGTACTGGCAAGCCTGCGCCTTGATCTGCGCAGCCTGTGGCGGCGCAACAACAGCGGCGAGTTGCCGCGGCCGAGCTGGTGGCCCAGGGACCTGGCCCCCCTGCTGTGGCCGCTGCTGCTGAGTGCTGCGATGGCCCTGCTGCTGGCGGCGGGTCTACGCCTGCACAAACAGGCCCCGCAAGCCCCGCCGCACTTGCAATCCCAGACGCCAACACAAACCCCAACGCCCCTGCCAGCAGAGACCACCAGCAGCGCTGCTGAGCCAAGCCCGGTTGCGCAACCACCAGCCGCGTCGTCACCCCCAACGCAGCAGGAGCGGCCCCAACAGAGCACGCCAGCAGCTGAAGCCAACGTGCTCGAGCAGCAGCCGCAGCAGCCCCCCCTTGCCGATCCGCTGCTTGCGGCCATGGGCCAGGCAGGCGGGTTGGAGCTGATCGATGCCAGCACGTCTGTGCCTGAGCAGGGCCTGCTGCAACTGCGCCTCAACGCGCGCTATGGCGGCCTGAGCCCAAAGCAACAGCGCCGCTTGGCCGAACGCTGGCTGGAGCGCAGCCTTGAGCTGGGCTTTGATCAGCTCAAGCTGGTCGCTAGCGATGGCCACCTGCTGGGCTACCGCGCACGGGTGGGCTCAGGCATGATCCTGCTCGATCCTGATCGCCCGACCTGATGGCTCTGCAGACCTCCGACCTGCAGGCCCTCTTTGGAGCACCGCTGCTCGAGCCCTCAGACATCGGCAGATCGATCGAGCAGGAGCAGGCCGGCGGCTTGATCCTCTGCACTGACAGCCGGCTGCTGGAAGCCGGGCAGGTGTTCATTCCCCTGGTCGGCGAATCGTTTGATGGGCACCACTTTGTGCCCGCCGCCATCGAAGCTGGTGCGGCTGCCGTGCTGATCAGCTCCAGCAGCCTGACGGCCGCAGGTCCGTTGCAGCTTGACGCCCTCATCGAGCTGGCCAGACACCATCAATGCCTCCTTTGGCGCGTCGATGACACCCTCGATGCCTACCAGCAGTTGGCTGCAGCCAGCCGAGAACGCCTGAAGGCCAAGGTGGTGGCCGTCACCGGCTCAGCCGGAAAAACCACCACCCGCGAACTGATCAAGGCGGCACTGGCCCCGCTGGGGCCGGTCTGGGCCAGCAGCGGCAACGAAAACAACGACATCGGCGTGCCTTTGACCCTGCTGGGTGCTGGAGCGCAGCACGCCGCCGTGGTGGTTGAAATGGGCATGCGGGGCTTGGGCGAAATCGATCGGCTCAGCCGCTGCGCCACCCCCGATGTGGCCGTGATCACCAACATCGGCACCGCCCACATCGGCCGGCTGGGCAGCCGCGAGGCGATCGCCACCGCCAAGTGCGAGATCACAACAGCACTACGGCCTGATGGCGTGGTGGTGGTTCCGGCGGGCGATCCACTGCTTGAGGCAGCCCTTGCCCAGGTGTGGCGCGGCAGGGTGCTGCGGGTGGCACTGGAGGGCGATGACCAGGCCACTGGTACGCCCCCTGCCGATCTGCGTGGTGTTCTGCGCCCGAGCTCGCCCCAGGAGCTGGAGCTGAGCAGCGGTGAACGCCTACCACTGCCACTGCCTGGGCGGCACAACGCCCGCAACCTGCTGCTGGCCGTGGCCGTGGCCCAGGAGCTGGGCCTGGAGGCCTCAGCGCTGGCCGAGATGAACGTGCAGGTACCGGGCGGCCGCAACCGGCGGCTGCAGCTGAACGGTCTCAGCGTGCTTGATGAGACCTACAACGCCTCTCCCGAAGCCGTGCTGGCGGCCCTCGATCTGCTGGCCACCCAACCAGGCCGCCGCTTTGCCGTGCTGGGCACCATGCTCGAACTGGGTGAGCAGAGCGTTGCGCTCCACCGTCAGGTGGCCACGCGGGCGGCCGATCTTGCCCTCGACGGCCTGGTGATCGTTGATGCCGGCGCCGAAGGCCGCGCCATGGCGGCGGCGGCGGCATCAATCCCGCGGTTGGTGGTGGTCGAGCGGCCTGAGCAGGCCGCAGCACCCCTGAGCGGCTGGCTGCAACCGGGCGACACGCTTCTGCTTAAAGCCAGTCGCGGTGTGGCATTGGAGCGGCTGATTCCGCACCTGCCGTCGCTTGTGGGCTGAACATTCAGCAGCTCAATCCACTGGAGCTGACCAGTTCTCACGCACCATCTGGCGAGCCCGGCCCAGGGCCAGGCTGCCGCTGGGCACATCCTTGGTGAGGGTGGAGCCAGCGCCCACGGTCACCCCCTCGCCCAGGGTGATCGGAGCCACGAGCACGCTGTTGGCTCCGGTCTTGCTGCCAGCGCCGATCACGGTGCGGTGTTTGCGCACCCCGTCGTAGTTGGCGGTGATGGTGCCGGCGCCCACGTTCACACCCGCACCCAGATCGGCATCGCCGATGTAGCTCAGGTGGTTGACCTTGACGCCAGCGGCGAGGCTGCTGTTCTTGATCTCGACAAAGTTGCCGACGCGGCAGCCGCTGGCTAACACAGCGCCCGGACGCAGCTGGGCGTAAGGACCGATGGCGCAGTCCGCGTCAACGGTGGCATCGCGCAGGACCGAGTAGACGACCTCGACGCGATCGCCGAGGGTGGCGTTGTCGATCAGGCAGCCCGGGCCGATGCGGCAGCCGGAGCCCACCACCGCATCACCCCTGAAGTGGCACTGGGGCTCGACCACCACATCGCGGCCAAAGCGAGTGCCCTCGCTCAGAGTGCAGCTGGCTGGGTCGGTGAAGGTGACGCCTTCGCGCATCCAGTGCTCGCGCAGCCGCTGCTGCAGCACCGTCTCGCACTGCGCCAGCTGCAGCCGGTCGTTGATGCCGTTGATCTCATCGGCATCGGCCACCTCCACATGCATCGCTGGGCTGAGCATCGACACCGTGTCGGTCAGATACAACTCGCCCTGGTCGTTGTCGGTGGTGAGCTCGGGCAGCACCGCCGCCAGCTTGGACCAGTTGAAGCAGTAGATGCCGGCATTGATCAAATCAACGCGGCGCTGCTCGTCATTGCAGTCGCGGTGCTCAACGATGGCGCTGACCTCACCTGTGGCATTGGCCATGACGCGGCCGTAGCCAGTGGGATCGGCGAGGCGGGCGGTGAGCAGGGTCACGGCCGCGCCACTGGAGCGGTGGCGCGTGAGCAACTGCTCGAGGGTCTCGGAGCGCAGCAGCGGCACGTCGCCGTTAAGAACCAGCAGGTCTCCCTCAAAGCCAGCCAGTGGATCGAGCAGCTGCTGCACCGCATGGCCCGTCCCCAGCTGGGGCTGCTGGAGCACATATTCAAGATCTGGGCCTACGCCGGCAGCCGCGGACAAGGTCTCGCGCACACGCTCGGCCTGATGGCCCACGATCAACAGGCGCCGCTGGGGCTCTAGGCCCGCACAGCTGGCCAGCACCCGCTGGACCAGGGTGGCGCCTGCCAGGGGCTGCAGCACCTTGGGCAGATCGCTCTTCATGCGGGTGCCCTTCCCGGCAGCCAACACGGCAACGGCGAGCATCGAGGCGACGGGCAACTGCGGCGGAATCTACGTGCGGCGTTCCAACCCCCAGCGCCGCCGCCAGGCGCTGGTGGACTGCAAAGCGCCGCGGGCCGCGCTCTGCTGGCGCAGCTGCTCCCGTGCGGCCAGGATCTCGTGGGCAGAGGCCTGACCACTGGGGTCGCGGTACGGCTGGGCAGCACCAGTGCGCAGGTGCTCCTGCTCCATCGGCGAGAGGGGCCTGAGCCAGGGATCGGCCAAAGACTCATCGGCCGTCACCAAGGGGCCCCAACTGGCCGCCGTGCCCCCGCTCCAGCGGGATCCGCTGTGGCTGGAGCCTGCGGCACGAATCGCCGTCACCTGCAAATCCAGTTGCAAAAGGCTCGCCCGCACCGCCGCCGCCGAGCAGTAGGTGAGCAGCCGGCCAGCGGGTGCCAGCAGCTCAGTCAGGGCACCCAGAAACTCAAGCGTCCATAGCTCGGGGCAGTGGCGCGGCGAAAACGCATCGAGCAGCACCAGATCGACTTGAGCGGCCAGCGCATGGGTGAGCACAGCCACCTGCTGGCGGGCATCACCCCACAGCAGCCTGCCCTGCCCCCATGGCGATGACCAACGATCACCAGCGGCCAGCTGCCGCAACGGCGCCAGCGCCTCAGGCGTCCACTGGCGGCAGAAGCCCGCATCGGCGATCGCCAACTGCAAAGGCGCAGGGTCGAGCTCGAGGCCATGCCATTGCATCTGGAGGCCGCTTGCCGAGCAGGCCTCCAGCAGAGCAGCGGTGTTGCTGCCAGTACCCACGCAGACATCAACCACCACAACGGTGCTGCCGGGCGCGAAGCGTGTCAGCGCGGCGGGGCCAACAAAGGTGTTGCGGGCCTCGAGCGCTGCTCCTGCAGCGCTGTGGAACGCCTCACCAAAGCGGCTGCTGTAGAGGCTGAAGCTGCCGTCAGCTGTGATGCGAGGGCTCAGATCCTGCTGTGAGGGACCCTGCACCACCGTCTCAGCCGCGCAGGCGCTCCAGGTCGTCCCAGAACTCTGGATACGACACGGCCGCCGCCCCAGGCTGCTGGATGTTGGTTGTGCCGCGTGCCACCAAGGCCGCCACCGCCAGGCTCATGGCCACGCGGTGATCGGTTTCGCTGTCGACCGTGGTGCCCTGCAAGGGCGTGGGGCCGGTGATGGTCATGCCGTCTTCGGCTTCATGAAGGCGCGCGCCCATGGCACCCAGCTGGCGCGCCATGACCGCCAGGCGATCGGTTTCCTTGACCCTGAGCTCCTCGGCGCCGGTGATGCGGCTGATGCCCTCAGCGCAGCAGGCCGCCACCGCCAACACCGGGATCTCATCCACCAGCCTCGGCATGATGTCGGCCCCAATCTCAAAGGCCTGCAGGGGGCCATGGCTGACCTGAAGGTCACCCACCGGCTCGCCAGCCACATCGCGCTGATTGAGCACGGCGATGCGGGCTCCCATCTGCTCAAGCACCTCGAGAATGCCGGTGCGGCTGGGGTTGAGGCCGACGTTTTCAACGACCAGTGACGCGCCAGGGGTGATGGCACCCGCCACCAGCCAGAAGGCGGCGCTGCTGATGTCGCCCGGCACGATCACATGTTGTGCCCGCAGGCTGTTGCCAGGGCGCACGGTGACCTCGGTGTCGCCCCCGCCGCCCACCACCAGATCCGCGCCAAAGGCCCGCAGCATGCGCTCGCTGTGGTCGCGGCTCTGCACCGGTTCGATCACTGTTGTGGGGCCTTGGGCAGTTAGGGCCGCCAGCAGGATCGCGCTCTTGACCTGGGCCGAAGCCACCGGTGTGTGGATCGTCGTGCCCACCAACGGCTGTCCGAGCACGGCCAGGGGAGCGAAGTTGCCGTCCTTGCGGCCGTGGATCAGCGCCCCCATTTGTGCCAGTGGAGCTCCGACCCGGCGCATGGGCCGCCCCCGCAACGAGCTGTCGCCGCTCAGCACAAAATGACGGCCCGCCCTGCCCGCCAGCAGTCCCAGCATCAGCCGCATGGTGGTGCCTGAGTTGCCGCAATCGAGCACATCGGCAGGCTCAGCCAAGCCATCGAGCCCCACCCCCTGCACCGTGACAGGCTCACCAGCGCGAATGGGCGAGACCGCAACGCCCATGGCCCGCAGACAAGCGGCGGTACTGAGTGGATCTTCGGCCGGCAACAGGCCCTCAATGCGCGTCTCGCCTTCGGCAATGGCACCGAACAACAGGGACCTGTGCGAAATCGATTTATCGCCGGGCACCTGAACCCTGCCCCCCAGACTGCCGCCGCCTTGCAGCACCTGGACGCTGGGAGCGTCAGCAGCGTTCAACTCAGCCACAACAGTCAGGGGGCGAATGGGGCGATCCTATGGAGCTTGCTCTGCGCTGAGCGCTGCAGCGCCCTTGAGGTCACCCATGACACCCCATCACCTGCTGCCACGGTTGCTGGGCCTGCTGTTGAGTCTGCTGCTGGCGGGCCCGGCCTGGGCCGCTGGGATCACACCCTTGCAGAGCGATCGCTACCTCTGCGACAACGACCCCCTGGAGGCACAGGTGTTTGCCGGCGCTGTCGATGCCGACGCGATCCCCAACATGGCCCTCGGCACGGCGCCAGGGGCATACGTGGTGCTCAGCTGGCGCGGCGTGAACCTGCAGTTGCCGCGCACCAACAACGCCGGCGCGCCCAGTTACACCGACGGGCGTTGGTGGTGGCGCGCGGACGATCCGCAGCATCCAGAGTTCAAGCAACGCCGCGGCAGCATCGAGACCTACAGCTGCCAGTGGCAGAGCGGCCCCTGACCGGCGCCAATCGCCAACGAGGAGCGCAGTCCGCCCTCCACGTTGCGCTTGGCCTCCACAACCGCAGAGGCCAAGCCCAGCCCTCTGGCCCGATGCGCGGTGATCGCGGCCCCCAGGGTGCAGCCACTGCCATGGGTGTGCGGTGTGTCGATGGCGGCATGGCGCAGCCATTGGCCGGCAACACCGCGTTCGCGCAGGTAGTCGCAGCCGCGCAGCGCGCCATGCCCGCCGCCCTTGATCAGCACCGCTGCCGGGCCTAGCTCCAGCAGCTGCTCAGCCGAACGCTCCACATCGTCAGCGCTCTCAATGGACAGGCCACTGAGCAGGCGAGCTTCGTGCAGGTTGGGCGTCAGCAGCTCGGCCAGGGGCACCAGCTGCCGGTAAGCGTCAATCGCGCTCGGCTCAAGCAAAACAGCTCCCGAGCGCGAGACCATCACCGGATCGATCAACCGCGGCACACACAGTGATGCCAGCGCGGCCGCAGTGGCCTCGATCAGCTCAGCGTTGAGCAGCATGCCGGTCTTCACAGCAGCGACCTTCAGATCATTGGTCACAGCAGCAATCTGGGCCGTGAGCGACGCCGCGGGCAAGGCATCGACGCGGCTGACACCTTGGGTGTTCTGGGCGGTCACACAGGTGATGGCGCTGCAGCCATGCACGCGCAGGGCCATAAAGGTCTTGAGATCAGCCTGAATGCCGGCACCGCCGCCGGAATCGCTGCCGCCAATGGTGAGCGCAATGGCTGGGGTCATGGCAGCTGTTTAACCCAGGAGCAGACCGCCGAGTTCATCGCGGCTGGCCTCGGCGCTGCGCAGGTCAAACAACAGGTCCTCAAGAGTGAGCTCTTCAAGGGCCTTGAGGCGCGCGCGCTGCAGGCGCCGCTCCAAGGCTGCTGTGACCTGCTCGACAGCTGTTGCCTCATCGCAGGGCAAGAGCTCAGGCGCAGTTTGAGCATCTGTGACCCCTGCCAGAACGGCCGCCAGCGAGATCTCGCGGGCTGCACGCGCCAGTTGGTAACCGCCCAACCGCCCGCGCCGCGCCACCAGCAGCCCGGCGCGCCGGAGCCGCAGCAGCAGTTGCTCGAGCATCGGCTCGGGCAACTGCTGGGCCAGGGCCAGCTGATGGGTTGACTGCCAGCTCTGGGGCTGGGCGGCCAGCAGCAGCAGCGCCTTGAGCGCGTGAGCGGCCTGTTTGCTCAGCACAGCCCCGCCAGACGCTCCAGCACATGCTCGAGGGTGTAGCCGAACAGCGCCGGATCGGGCGGCGTCGTGCCGATATCGGCCAAACCCAGCTCGGCCCAGCGGGCGTCAAGCCTGGCCTCGAGCTCGGCCGGTCGCCGCAGCGGCTCGCCCCAGGGATGGCGCTTTTCGGGTCCAATCTTGGTGGTGGCGTCGATCGCCAGGCGCCCACCCAGCCCCAAGCGCTCACTGGCGAAATCAAGGGTGTCGAAAGGGGTGTCCTCGAGCACGAACAGATCACGCTGGGGGTCCACCTGGGCGCTGATCGCCCAGATCACCTGACGCGGATCGCGAATGTTGATCGCCTTGTCGACCACCACCACAAACTTGGTGTAGGTGAACTGGGGCAGGGCGCTCCAGAAGGCCATCGCCGCCCGCCGTGCCTGGCCCGGATAGGCCTTGTCGATGGCAATCACGGCCAGCTTGTAGCTAAGACCCTCCATCGGCAAAAAGAAATCGACGATCTCGGGGATCTGCTGCCGCAGGATCGGCGTGTAAATGCGGTTGAGCGCAATCGCGAGCATCGCGTCCTCTTTGGGCGGCCGGCCGCTGAAGGTCGTGAAGTACAGCGGATCGCGCCGCTGGGTGACGCAGTGGAAGCGCACCAAAGGCGAGTCCTCAACGCCGCCGTAGAAGCCCATGTGATCGCCGAAGGGGCCATCGGCCAGCTCTTCGCCTGGGGTGATGGTGCCTTCGAGCACCACCTCGCTGTGGCTGGGCACCTCGAGGTTCACGGTCTTGCATTTGGCCAGCCGCACACCCTCACCGGCATACAAGCCGGCAAACAACCATTCGCTGAGCTGCACCGGAATCGGCGTCGCCGCGGCCATCACCAGCAACGGATGGACGCCGATGGCAATCGCGATCTCGAGTTGTTTGCCCATGGCGGCTGCCTTGCGCAGGTGCCGGGCCCCGCCCCGCACGCTGAGCCAATGCACCGTCATGGTGTTGATGCTCTGCTGCTGCAGCCGGTACACACCCACGTTGGGGGTGCCGGTTTCAGGGTCCTTGGTGATCACCAGACCCAAGGTGATGATGCGGCCGCCATCGCCGCTCCAGGGGCGCAGCAGCGGCAGCGCGTCCAGGTTGACCTGATCACCTTTGAACACCTGCTGGTGGCACGGGGGCGTCAGATCCAGATCAGGGCGGGCTTTGAGCACATCGAGCAGCACCGAGCCAAAGCGCACCGCCTCGCGGGCACCCTTCGGAGGGCGCGGCTGCTGTAGCAACGCCAAACGCTCGCCCAGGGCCTCGAGTTCTTCGGCCCGCTCCATCCCGAGGCTCCACAGCACCCGCTCCTGGGTGCCCATCAGGTTGATGGCCACCGGCATAGAGCTGCCGATCACGTTCTCGAACAGCAGCGCCGGCCCGCCGGCCGCCAGCACCCGATCGGCAATGGCGGCAAGCTCCAGGTCGGGATCGACCGGGGCGCTGATGCGGCGCAGCTGCCCGCGCTGCTCCAGCAGTTGCAGAAAACCGCGCAGGTCGCGCCGACTGGCCGGAAGCGTTGTTGCCATCGCGGTGGCGATGCATGCCCAAGGGGAGGTGCCTACTGTGACGCACCTGCATCGGCGGTTGCGACACCATGCTGCTCAGCTATTTCCACACCTCCGAAGCCGTTCCCCAGGTGCTGCCGGTGGCCGAAGGCGGCCCCGATGCAGCGGTTGTGATCGACGTGCTGAGGGCCACCACCACGATTGCCTGGGCCCTTGAAAACGGCGCCGAGGCGATCCAAGCCTTTGCCGACCTCCAGGAGCTCGAGGCGGCGGCTTCGGCCTGGCCATCAGCCCAACGGCTGCGCGCCGGTGAGCGCGGCGGCAAGCGCGTTGAGGGCTACGACCTGGGCAATTCACCTCTGGCGGTGACCCC
>JBMSMG010000006.1:0-44355 GCA_049421025.1 Prochlorococcaceae cyanobacterium
GCATCGTGGTCCAGTTGGTGAGCATGCCGCCCAGCCAGCGCTGGTTCACATAGGCAGCTCCGCAGCGGGTCGCCTCCTGGGCGATCACTTCAGAAGCCTGTTTTTTAGTACCGACAAACAGGAAGCGCTTGCCGCTGCGTGCGGCACTGCGAACCCATTTGTACGCGTTGTTCATGCAGACGGCGGTCTGCACCAGATCGATGATGTGGACACCATTGCGCGCGCAATAGATGTAGCGCGACATCTTGGGGTTCCAGCGCCGGGTCTGGTGCCCAAAGTGGGCACCAGCCTCCATCATTTCGGCGAGTGTGACGACAGCCATGGGTGGTTGGGTTTCGGGTTTGCCTCCACCTGCCAGGGATCACAAGACCAAACGGCGGGAATGCCAAGGTGTGATCACCCGAAACACGCAGGTGTGCGGATGTGGGTGTTACCAGGCCAAGCTATCAAACGGCCCTGCGGGCTTGATGGAACAGGCTGCGCACACCGATGCGATTGAGAGGAAGACGCAGCAGCTCCATCGCCCATGCGGCCTGCCCCCGGCGAATCAGCCATGCCAGCACGGGGCGCAGGCTGCGCTCGTTGAGCAGACCACCGAGGGTCAGCAGCTCCCAGAGCAACCAGTGAAACCAGGTGTACTGAATGATCAGACGCACCCGGCGGCTGGGATGTTTGCGGTAGAACACCAATCCCATGCGCGCCCGCTCGCGCTCAACCTCGATCAGACGAGGGATCTGCTCGAGCGACAGCGGCGGGTGCCAGTGGTAGCCGACCGCCTGTGGCACGCGAACCAGGCGTACACCCATTTGACGCAGCCGCTCACCAAGTTCGAGGTCCTCCCAGCCATAGAGGCGGAAGGCGGTATCAAACAAGCCCGATCGCTCCAGCAGGGAGCGGTCGATGGCCACGTTGCCGGTGGCGAAGTACGCCCATGAGGCATCACGCAGTTTGTGCCGTTCGCGGGTCGGATCATCAAAGTTGGCCGTGTTGATCACCGCGCCATAGGTGAAACAAAGCCGGTTGCCCTGCTGCTGCCAGCTGTTCTGCAGTGCCATGGCATGGGCCATCAAAAACCCATCGGCAACGACCAGATCACTGTCGATAAAGACGATCACATCGCCGCGGGCAGCGTCGACGCCGCGGTTACGCCCCTGCGCGGGGCCACCATGCTCCTGACAGATCAGGCGTACATGGGGCAGTTCTGTGGCGTTCTGCTGAACCCAGGCCACCGTGTCATCGCTGGAGCCGTCGTCGACCAGCACCACCTCATAGCCCTCTACCGGATCAGCGAGCTGCTGACGCTCCAGCGCCCGCAGGCATTTCTGCAGGATGGGGAGCCGGTTGTAGGTAGGAATGACGACGCTTAAAAACATGCGCGAGCTCGCTCATGAAAAAGGGGTGCCCCGAAGGTCACCCCTGCACCTGAAACAAACAGAGCTGGCTGAATCAATCAGCCGCGCCACCGTTGTTGGCGGTACCGGTGACGCCATTGCCAGCGCCTTCACCACGGCCATCACCACGCAGCTTGCGCTTTTTGAACTTGCGGGCATAGGCCCGGTTGCGCTCTTGCTTTTCCTTCTTCAGATTCCTGCGCTTGGCCATGCGGTGGACGCCATTGAGATGTGCTTGTTGAAAGCTTACCCATCGGCGGTGAGCGCAGCCTGGCGCGCAGCGTCGAGCGAGCTTGCCTGAGGCTCAGCAAACAGACGGCCGTCCTCCATCCGCAACAGACGATCAGCCACATCCAGAATGCGTGGGTCGTGGGTGACCATCAGCACGGCACAGCCCTGCTCGCGCGCCAGGCGCCGCAGCAATTCGACCACCTCACGGCCGCTGCGGCTGTCGAGGGCAGCTGTGGGTTCGTCAGCCAGCAGCAGGTCCGGCTGGGCCGCTAGGGCACGGGCAATGGCAACACGTTGCTTTTGACCACCAGAAAGGTCGTGGGGCAACTTGCTCAGGTGATCGCCAAGGCCCACAGCACGCAGCCATTCGCGCGATTGATCGCGGCGGGCCCGGTAGCCAAGATCGCTCAGCAGGTCTGCACCCATCTGTACGTTCTGCTCAGCGCTCAGGCAGCGCAGCAGGTTGTGCCCCTGGAAAATCATGCCGATGCGGCGGCGCAGCTGCTGCCTTTGGCCCCGATCGGCGCCGTGCAACTCCTGGCCAAAAAGGCGCACTGAACCCTGTTGCACCTGGCGCAGGGCACCGACAAGGGTGAGCAGGGTGGTCTTGCCGCAGCCCGACGGACCGGTCAGCAACACCACTTCGCCTGGCTGGATCGCCAGGTCCACATCCAGCAAAACCTGGCGGCGCGCCTGCCCGCGGCCAAACCAATGACACAGGCCCTCCGTGCAGATCGCCGGTCTGGACATGGAGGCGGAGGCGCTGGCTGCAGCAATGGCCATGGCGAACGTGCGGTGAGGCCTCAGAAAATTTCAGCTGGATCGGCATCGGCCAACTTGCGCATGGCCAGGGCCGCCGATGCCATGCACATCACCAAAATCATGCCGAACACGAGCAGGGCCCGCTGCGGGTCCATGACCACCGGCAGGCGAGTTCCAGAGCGCACCAGGGCGTAGAGCCCCTGCCCTGCCACGTACGCGGGCAGGTACCCGAGCACAGCCAACAACAACCCTTCACGGGCCACAACACCAAGCAAGCCCGAGAGGCGGTATCCCATGGCCATCAGGGTCGCGTACTCCGGCAGATGGTCGCTGACATCGGAATAGAGGATCTGATAAACGATCACACAGCCGACCACGAAGCCCATGGCGGCACCCAGCGTGAAAATGAAGCCGATGGCGGTACTGGTGCGCCAGTAGGTCTTCTCCAGCTCCTCAAACTCCTCTTTGGTGAGAACTCTGACGTCATTGGGTAGTTGGCGCTGCAACCTACGGGCCACCTGTTCGGGATCGGCACCAGGGCGCAAGCGCAACAACCCCAGCTCGATGCTCCCTGCGGGGGTGGTGGGCATCAGGCGGAAGTAGGTCTCGCGGCTCGTGATCATGTTGCCGTCAGCACCAAAGGACGGCCCCAGCGCGACCAAGCCGGCCACACGGATGCGTTGACCGGACACTTCGGTCTCGACCGTGCGCCCTTGCTTGAGCCAACTGGCAATCGGGCCAAATTCAGGCCTCGAGCGCTCATCAAAAAGAACCCAGCCACGGTTTTGCAGCAGCGGCGCCTGATTGCGTATGGCTTGATCGAGAAAAATCGGATCATCGGGTTCAAAACCCAACGTCAGAATCGAGCGGGTTGTGCGCGCTTCGGGGTTGCGCCACAACAACAGATTCCAGTTGACGGGGCTGATCCCTGCAACATCGGGATCGCCCAGGGTCTGAATCAGTCGCCGCCGCGGAAAACTCGCCATGCCGATCGAGCTCATGGTGCGTGGGCTGAGCAGCACCACATCGGCATCAAACAGCTTGTGCACGGTGACGCTGGCCTCAAACAAGCCGTCGCGGAACCCCAGCTGCATGAACATCAGGATTCCGGCGAAGGCGATCCCAGCCAGCGCCACAGCAAGACGCATGGGCTGACGGGTCAACAGCAGCCAGGACAAAGGGATCCGCCGTGCCCGCCACAAGGTCAACAGACGATTGGCTGGCCCGGGTGACATTGCTTAAGGCTGAAAGCGAGCGATCACCTTGAGCCCTGCAAGCCGCTGCACCCGGGCCGCTTCAGCCGGATTGAGGCTCAGACGCACCTCGACGATCCGGGCATCGGCATCGGCACTGGGGTCAGTGCTCAGCACCTGGCGCTGACGCACTTGGGGGCTGATGCGCTCAACCCTGCCCTGCAAGGTGCCTTTGAAGCCACCACTTTCGCTTTCGATCGACACGGCCTGGCCAACAGCGATGCGGCCGATATCGCTTTCATAGACCTCGGCAACGACTTCCATCGACTGGTTGGCACCGACTTCAAGAATGCCCGCGCCATCGGCACGCTCGCCTGGCTGAACCAGCACGCGCAGAACCAGACCATTGATCGGGGAGCGCAATTCGGACTGATCAATCTCAGTAGCGAGTCGCTTCAGTTCGGCCTTGGCTTCGAGCAAGCGACCGCGCCTCTCGGTGAGCAACATTTCACGCTCGTCCAGATCGCCGGCCGGGTTGGCGCCTGAGCGGGTGAGGCCGCGGTAGCGGGCTGTCTGCAGCTCAAGCAGACGCACCTGGTTGGCGAGGCTGTTGATGCGGGCCGTCAACAATTGCCGTTGGGCCAACAGTCCAGCGCGATTGTCAAAACTGGCGAGGAGCTGTCCGCGGCGCACGGCATCGCCTTCGCGCACATACAAGGCCGCCAGACGAGGACTGATGCCCATGCCCCCAGATGGCGGTGCCAGGGTGCGAACATCGCCAGCGGGTTCGAGGCGCCCGAGCGCTGCCACGCCCTTCATCACTGGGGCTTGGGCCGGAACAGGAGCGCTCGAGTTTGCTGGCGGCTGCAAGCGGCGGGGCTGGGGGCGCAAGAGTGCAACCAGCACCAGCAGAGTGCCCACGCCAGCCAAAGCAATCCAGCCCAGACGGGGGATGCGCGCAAACAGAGCGCTCATGGACGCGGCGGATCGTCGAACAGCAGCGCTTCGATGTAACGGTCGGCCCAACTCGGGTTGAAGGCTTTCTCGAGCACGCGGCGGGTCTTGTCGTTGCGCTTCTGCTGCTGGCAATAGCTCAGTTGTCCCTGCCACCGCTCAACCGTAGCGGGCGCATCGGCGGCATCGGGGGAGACGCTCATGCAGCTGCTGTGCACCAGAGAGAGCAGCTGATCGACCCGCTGCACGAACGCCTCTTCCTCATCGAGGCCATCAGGCCGGATGAAGCAAACATGCTCCGAAAAAATCGAACCCCACGGCGGCAGCTCACGGCGCTGCCGGAACGCAGGGCCCGGATGGCTCGCCAAGGCCGCATCGATGGTTGGAGGCAGATGGCCGCAAACCGGAGACAGATCAGCAATGGCTGCCGAGACACCAGCCGGCGAGGCGACCACATCGGCGCCGAACACCGGCAGATCAAAGCGAGGGTCTGGGAAGAAGACGCAGTGCAGGATCTGTAGCCCAGCGCCGAGGCGAGCGGTCTCCAGATGCAGCTTGCGCAGACCGCGGCACTGGGCCAGTTCATTGCGAATGAACAGGGCTTCGCCGTCAAGACTGCCGCTGATCTCGGCGAGATCAGTGTCCAGCGGCAGCTCAGCCAGCTCTGGAAAGCTCTGCCAGCGGCTGCGGATGCGCTCCGCCAGTGCTTCCATCAACGGATGCAGGCTCATCAGTGGCTTCGGGCCAGCAGAATGCAGATCTTGCCATGGGTTTCGTTTTGCCCGCTGCCCCCCCTGCTGGAGCGATCACAGCAGAAGCGCTGACCACCGAAACACTGTCAAGCGGCAGTCAGGTCGTGAGTTTGGAGTTGCCCGAGGCGCCGCTGATCTGCGTCGATCTGTGGTGCAGGGCCGGTAGCGCCTTTGAGAGCCCAAGCGAAAGCGGTCTCGCCCATTTTCTTGAGCACATGGTGTTCAAGGGGAGCGAGCGTCAGGCTGCTGGCGAGTTTGATCTGAACATTGAGGCGCTGGGGGGCAGCAGCAACGCCGCTACTGGCTTCGACGATGTGCACTACCACGTGCTGGTGCCGCCCGAAGCGGCCGCAGAGGCCACATCGCTGCTGCTCGATCTGGTCCTGCAACCAAGGCTGAGCGGCGACGACTTTGATCTCGAGCGGGGCGTGGTGCTTGAAGAGTTGGCCCAGAGCCAGGACCAGCCCGACGAGTTGGCGCTGCAGACCCTGCTGCAGTTGGGCTGCAAAGAGCACCCCTATGGCCGGGCAATCCTGGGCGAGCAAGCCCAGCTGCTGGCGCACACCCCAACGGAGATGCGCCGTTTTCAGCAGCGTCGCTACCGCGGTGCCAATTGCGTGCTCTCCCTGTGCGGAGCACTGGGCCAGGCACGCCTCGAGCCGTTGCTGGCAGGCCTGCAGCATTCACCGCTCAATGCGTTGGAGCCCAGCTGCCCAGGTCCAGAACCGGCAACGCTGGCGCTCACCCCTGGTGTGCATCGGCGGCCCTTTGCCAGGCTCGAAGCCGCACGGTTGTTGATGGCCTGGTCGTTACCGCCTGCGGCCGATCGCGGCGGCCTTGCAGCACTTGATCTGGCCACCAGCCTGCTCGCCGAAGGCAGGCGTAGCCGTCTGGTCGAGCGCCTGCGCGAGCAGCTCCGCCTGGTCGAAAGCATCGATCTCGATCTGCAAGTCCTCGAATTCGGCAGCCTGGCTTTGCTTGAAGCCGTGTGCGATCCAGCCGACATCGAGCAGGTCAGGCAGGAAGTCAATGCCGTGCTGGAGCAGGCGATCGCTATCGCACCTGGTGAGCAGGAGCTCAGTCGAGGCCTCAGCCTGGTCTGCAACGGCTATCGCTTTGGCCTTGAGTCGGCAGCTGGCGTGGCCGGGGTTCTGGGCAACAGCGCCCTGTGGGGGCGTCCGCTGGATCTGGGCGAGCCGTTGGCTCTGCTGCAGGCGGTTGATGCCCGCGCCCTTGAGCGGGCCTTTCAACAACTCGATCCAGCCAAGGCGTGCGTGTTGGAGGCCATGCCGGCATGAACGCGGCCTCAACGCTGTGGAAGCACCGTGAGCTCAGTGGTGGTCTAGAGCTTGCTCTCAAGCATCGGTCAACCCCTGAGCTGCTGGCCGCGCGCCTGTGGATTGCTGGTGGCAGCAGTCTGGATCGCCGCGGTGCACGCGGCGCCCATCAACTGCTGGCAGGCCTGTTAACCCGAGGCTGCGGGCAGTACTCAGCCGAGGCATTGGCTGATCTGGTCGAGGGTGCCGGTGCCGCACTTCGCGCCGAAGCCCTTGAAGACGCCCTGGTGATCAGCCTCAAGTGCGCCAGCAACGATGCTGCCCAGTTGCTGCCGCTGCTGCTTGAGATGGTGGCGCAGCCGCGGCTGGAGGCTGACCAGCTCGAGATTGAGCGTCAGCTCAATGTGCAAAGCCTGCAGAGGCTCAAAGAGGATCCGTTTCAGTTGTGCCATGAAGCCCTGCGCCAGCAGCTCTATGGCGCTGGCCCCTACGGACACGACCCGCTTGGGGTCGAAGAGGAGCTGAGCGCGATCCAACGCTCTGACCTTCAAAGCCTCAGTCAGGAACTGGGCGGCTCCGGGGCTGCCCTGGTTCTCTGTGGGGTCATTCCCCAAGGAACAGAGGACCTGCTGGAGCATCACCTGGGCCAGAGCCCATGGTCCAGCGCCGCTGCAGGAACCCCACTGGCGCTTGAGCATCCTGCTGCTGCACCGGGTTTGGCACTGCACCCAGAAGACACCGAACAGGTTGTGCTGATGCTGGGTTGCCGCGTGCCGCCGCTCGGTGACGCGGACAACTTGCCGCTGCGGCTGCTGCAGGCCCATCTGGGCCTTGGCATGTCCAGTCGCTTGTTTTTGGCCATGCGCGAAGAGCGCGGCCTTGCCTACGACGTGGGCGTTCACATGCCAGCCCGGCGCGGCCCCACACCGTTCATATGGCACCTATCAAGCACCGCCGATCGAGCCGGTGAAGCCACCAGTGCGCTGCTCGATGAATGGCAACACCTGCTAGAGACCCCCCTCACGCCTGAGCAGCTGGCTTTAGCCAAGGCCAAATACCGCGGCCAAGAGGCCATGGGCCGTCAAACCTGCAGTCAGATTGCCGACCGCCAGGCCCTACTGCTCGGCTTTGGCCTTGGCGATGACGCCATCGCACAAGCACTTGAGCGCATCGACGCTTTGGATGCAGAAGCCCTGCTGTCGGTGGCCCGATCCCATCTCGGCGCGCCAAGTCTGAGCCTGTGCGGACCACCGGAGGGTCTCAAGGCAGCGGAGCAGGCCTACCGGTCCCATCCACTGATCAGCACAAGGCCCTAGCCGGTAAGCACGAGACTCAGAGTGACTGCAGATGGCTGCGGGCGATCAGAAAGGTGCCCCGGCGAAAGCGCACCGCCACTTGATCAGCTGCACGAAGGGCGACCACCTGGCCGATCTCATCGGGGCCAACGAGATCGGCAGGGCGCAACATCGGCATTGGATCAGCGCTCTTGAGGTAGGGCAGCGCCGCAACCAGCCGTACCGATGCGCCGATGTCGATCGGACTTGCCGTGTGATCCATCAGCAGCCTGGCTCTGGCTTTGGGACCCTAGCTGCAGCAGGATGGTGGCTCACTCTTGTCTCTGCGGCAGCCGACTTGCGCACGATCGCCATCTGGAGTGGGGCCCTGGCAGGGCTGATGCTGATCCTGGCCGGTGGCTTGATCACAGCAGCTGTGCCGTGGCCCAGTGCGAGCGACCCACTGAGTCTGCTGCCACTGCCGATGACGCTGCAGGTGCCGGCACTGTTGCTGACCGCCTTGGTCTGCGGCCCACGCAGCGCCATGCTCGCCGCCATTGCCTATCTGAGCCTGGGCCTGTTTCAGCTACCGGTGTTTCAAGGGGGGGGCGGTCTGGGCTACGTGCTTGATCCCGGTTTCGGCTACCTGGTGGGTTTTGTGCCAGCAGCCTGGCTGACGGGACGGTTGGCTCGTCAGGAAGGCATGGATGATCTGCTGCGTCTGTTCGGCATCAGCCTGCTCGGTGTCGCCGTTCTGCAACTGGTTGGCCTGCTCAATCTGCTGCTCGGGGCCGTGGCAGGTCGCTGGCCGCAGCTCCTGCCGCAGTTGCTGATCAGCTATGGCCTGGGGCCGCTTGTCACGCAGGTCTTGCTGTGCTGCGCCGTTGCCGTGCTGGCCTGGTTGCTGCGGCGTGGATTGAAACTCAATCCATGAGCAAGCTGCTGCGCTACTCATCACGGTTGCAAGCGACCCTGCTGGCGCTTGGCGTCGTCGTGGTGGATCAGATCAGCAAGGCCTGGGCCGAGCAGAGCCTGCCTGTTGGCGTGTTCAGGCCCTGGATTCCAGGGTTGCTGGCCCATCAACTGGTCTACAACCGTGGCGCAGCCTTCAGCATGCTGAGCCAGGCCCAACCGCTACTGGCCGTGATCAGCGCCGTGGTGGTGATTGGGGTTGGCTACTGGCTATGGCGGCAACACCAGCTGAGGCATTGGCAGAGCCTGGCGATTGGCCTGTTGCTTGGCGGGGCTGCCGGTAACGGGCTTGATCGTTGGAGCCATGGAGCCGTGGTCGATTTTCTGGCTCTCGTGCCGATCGACTTCCCGGTGTTCAACGTGGCAGATGTCGCCATCAATCTGGCTGTGCTGGCATTGGCCATTGATGTCTGGAGCAACAGAACCCGCCGTGACGATTGAGGCGCTGCGGCAGCACTGGCTTGAGCGCTGGCAGCGCTGGCGCGCGCCTGCTGAGCCGCGTCTGTTGATTCAGCTCGCCGATGGCAGCAGCCGCTGTGAAGCGCTGATCCCGGGGCGCTACCGCATTGGACGCGATAGCGCCTGTGAGCTGGTGATCGATCATGCCGCCATCAGCCGCGAGCACGCCCAGCTCGAGCACGGCCGCTCTGGCTGGCTGCTCAAGGACAACGCCTCAACCAATGGTCTGTGGTGGCAGGGGCGCCGCATTCGAGAACTGCTGCTTGGCGATGGTGATCGCGTTCGCCTGGGCCCGCCGCAGCAACGTGACCTGCCGGAGCTGGTGTTCAGCAATCCACCGTTGCGAGAGCTGCAGCAGCTGCGCCGCGCCGCCGGCATCACGATCTTGAGTGGGCTTGGCTTGGGCGGGATCCTGCTGCTGCTGTCGGCATGGTTGATGCCGATTCGGGGCAGCCTGGCCACCGTGCGCGGACCACTCGCGCTCTATGACCGCCAAGGCAGGGCGATCAGCAGTATCGACACCCTCAAGCACCGCGAGCTGAGCGGCCTGAGCAGCTACCCGGCTGAGCTGATCAATGCGCTGCTCGCGAGCGAAGACAGCCGCTTCTGGTGGCACCCAGGCGTTGATCCAATCGGCACCGCTCGCGCCCTGGTGACCAATCTGCTTGGCGGACGCGTGCTGCAGGGCGGCAGCACGCTGACCCAACAGCTGGCCCGCAGCCTCTACCCCGATGAAGTCGGCGACGGCCAGACCCTGCTGCGCAAATGGCGTGAATTGCTGGTGGCTCTTCAGCTCGAAGCCCGATACAGCAAACGTGATCTGTTGCTGAGTTACCTCAATCGGGTGTATTTGGGTGTTGGCTGGGGATTTGAGGACGCCTCCCAGCATTACTTCGGCATTTCAGCCAAGCAACTGAACCTTGAACAGGCTGCCCTGCTGGTGGGTCTGCTGCCATCGCCCAACGGCTACGACCCCTGCATCAACCCTGAAGGCGCACTCGCTTCGCGCAATCAGGTACTCAGCAAAATGGCAGCCACTGGACGCATCAGCGACGATCGTGCACGCCGGGCCAGCCGCGCACCGGTCGTGATTGCCCCGCAGGCCTGCCGCAGCAATCCTGCATTACGCGGAGCCCCGTATTACACCGATCAGGTGCGCCGAGATCTCGAACAACTGGTGGGGCAGCAGGCAGCCCAGGAGGGCAACTATCTGGTCGATACGCATCTCGATCTGGCTCTTCAACAGCAGGTTGAGCTGGTGCTGCGGCGCTGGCTTGAGCGCCACAAAGGGTTGGCTATCGATCAGGGGGCTGTCGTGGTGCTCGATTCCCGCAATGGCGCCATCCTCGCCATCGCCGGCGGCCGGGACTACCGCCAAAGCCAGTTCAACCGAGCTTCCATGGCGCTTAGGCAACCCGGCAGCACGTTCAAGCTGGTTCCCTATGTGCTCGCCCTCGAGCGAGGCCTGACCCCCAGCTCAACGGTGAGCTGTGACACCCTCGCCTGGGGCGGTATCCGCTACAGCTCAAACTGCAGCGGCAAGCTCAGCCTCACAGCAGCACTGGCCAGCAGCAGCAACACCGCAGCGCTGCGCTTGGCCCGCCGGGTTGGGCTCGAATCGCTCGTCCAGAAGGCCCGCGATCTAGGGATCAACTCAACGTTGCAACCCGTGCCCGGTTTGGCCTTAGGCCAAAGCGAGGTGACCCTGCTCGAGCTCACCAGCGCCTACGGGGCCATTGCCAATGGGGGCATTTGGCACGCCCCTCGCACGATCAGGCGCCTCACCGATGCCGAGGGCTGCCAGGGGGTGGCCGACAAGCGCTGCCGCCAGGCCGCCGATCAGGCCCCACTGCTGGCCAGTCCTGGACGCAGGGCGACCAGCGCCAAAGTCAGCACCCAGCTGCAGGGCATGCTGCAGGCCGTTGTGCGTCAAGGCACCGGCAGGGCTGCGTACCGCGGCGGCAGAGAAGGGGGCAAGACCGGTACCACCAACGACAGCCGTGATCTGCTGTTTGTCGGACTGGAGCCTGATCGCCATTGGGTCGTCGGCATCTGGCTCGGCAACGACGACAACCGACCGACGCGGTCCAGCAGCGCCCTTGCCGCCGCACTGTGGAGCGAGATCATCGCCGCAGGCCGAGGCTGAACTGGTGAACATGCGCAATCGCCTTTGGCTGCTGCTGGCAGGCCTGCTGGCTGCCCTGGTGGTGGTGGGAATGGTGTTGCAAGCCATCAACCAGTTGATGTGGCAGCTGAGCGCGGTGCTGCCCTATGGCCTGGTGGGCCCAGTGATGGCGCTACTGGCTCTGGTCATTGTGCTGGTGCTGCTGCAGGTGCTCTGGCCCTGGCTCAGGCCCTGGCTTGTGGCACGGGGCCTCTGGCCCGGTACAGCGCG
Organism: Prochlorococcaceae cyanobacterium; assembly: GCA_049421025.1. Classification (GTDB taxonomy): domain Bacteria; phylum Cyanobacteriota; class Cyanobacteriia; order PCC-6307; family Cyanobiaceae; genus RGUW01. The sequence goes on from JBMSMG010000006.1 coordinate 11,661, forward strand.
GGGCGGCTCTGCAGCACGCACTTCTGCCAGCGCGCCTGCCAACAGACGCGACGCCGCCCGACAGAACCTAGAAGCCATTGATCAGACCCTTGAGAGGGTCCGTGACGCCATGTCCCGGCAGGTGCTCGAAGCGGAACGCGCGCGCATGGCCCAGGAGCTCGAGCGCGGCGACCTCGAACTGGTTGTCTTTGGCGCTGGATCAACGGGTAAGACCTCATTGATCCGTGCCCTGCTCCAGGAGCTGGTCGGCACGGTTGGGCCGGCAATGGGCAGCACGGACACCAGTCAGCGCTACCGGCTGCGGTTGCGCGGACTCCAGCGGGCGATCTGGCTGATCGATACACCCGGCATTCTTGAAGCTGGCGATGGCGGACAAGAACGGGAACGCAGCGCCCGTCAGCTCGCAGCAGAGGCCGACCTGCTGTTGTTGGTGGTGGACGGTGATCTGCGGGCCGCCGAACTGCAGGTGTTTGAAACCCTGGCCAGCCTGGGCAAGCGGCTGATGCTGGTGCTCAACAAGTGCGACCTGCGTGGCGAACAAGAAGAGAGCCGCCTGCTGAGCCTGCTGCGCCAGCGCAGCCGTGGGTTGATCGATGCGGCCGATGTGATCGCCGCCAGCGCCGCCCCGCAGAGCGTTCCAAGGCCTGGTGGCAGACCCCTGCAGCCGGCGGCTGAGGTCGACGCTCTGCTCCAGCGCATTGCCACGGTGCTGCACCAGGACGGTGAAGACCTGATCGCCGACAATTTGCTGCTGCAATGCCGCCGGCTCAGCGAAGCCAGCCAGGGACTCCTGGCCCGGCAACGCCAAAGCGATGCCGAATCGATCGTCGATCGCACCATGTGGATCGGGGCAGGCGTGCTGGCTGTTACCCCACTGCCGGGCCTCGACCTGCTCGGCACAGCGGCTGTCAATGCCCAGATGGTGATCGAGATCGCCCGCGTGTATGGCATCCAGCTGAGCCGCGACACGGCGCAGGAGCTGGCTTTGTCGGTCGGCCGCACCCTGGCCACTCTGGGGCTGGTCAAAGGGGGCGTGAGCCTGTTGAGCGCCAGCCTCAGCCTGAACCTGCCTGCCTTGCTGATCGCCAGGGCCGTTCAGGCCGTCAGCGCCGCCTGGCTGACGCGGGTGGCAGGGCTCAGTTTCATCACCTATTTCGCCCAAAACCAAGATTGGGGTGATGGCGGCATGCAGGAGGTTGTGCAACGCCAGTACGACCTCAGCCGCCGCGACGCTGAGCTCAGGCGGTTTCTCGAGCGAGCAATCAACCAGGTGGTTGAACCGCTGAAACGTCAGCAGGAGAAGCAACTGCCACCGAGGCCACAGGAGCGCTGAGGCCCAAAGCCTCAGGTGGTGGCGGCAGCAAAGGGCCGCGGCTGTCGAGCAGCGTGATCAGCACCAAGTAAGCAACGCCGATCAGCACCGACAGGGCGCCTGTGATCACCGCCACCCAGCGGCCGCGCGACTGGCTCATGAGCAACCAACCAGGCTGGCGGTGACAATGCTCGCCAGACGCTCAAGCTGGGTCTCGGTGGTGTGAGGGTTACCCAGCACCGCCTTGAGGTGGTGGCGGCCCTGATACACCGGACGCGACAGCATCAATTGGGCTTCAAGCAGCTGTTGCCGTGTTGTCAGACTCCAGTGATCGGCCGCATCGGCACTCAGCGCGTGCGGCGTCATCGCCAGCAGATGCAGGCAGCCCTGGCGCAGCTGCAGCCCTGTTGCCGGTGCCAGCAACCGAGCCAGGGTGCGGCGCCGCTCGATCGCACCATCAACAATGGCCCGGATACCGCTGAGACCGAGTTGTCTGAGGCCGAGCCAGAGCTTGAGGATCTCGGCCGGGCGCGTGCCCTGTAAGCCGCATTCACCACCATGGCCGCCGCCCCAGCTGCTCTCCATGTAGGGCAGTCCGGTTGCAAAGGCGCGATACAGCAGCTCGGGCTGCGCCAGCAGCAGCAACGACGATGTCTTGGTAATTCCCAGCAGCTTCTGTGGATTGACCGTCAGCGAATCGGCCAAGCCAAGGCCCTCGACCCGAAGCGCATGGTCGCCGGCCAGTGCGTAGACAGCGCCAATTGCACCATCGACATGCAGCCAGCTGCCGTACTGCCGGCACAGCGCCGCAATCTGCGGCAGTGGATCAACCGCTCCACGCACCGTGGTGCCAGCGGTCGCCACAACCGCCAGCACAGGGATGCCCTGCTGCTGGCAGCTGGCCAGCTGCTCGCCGAGAGCACCTGCATCGAGGCGGCCGTCGGCATCAACAGCAACGCGGCGCAGCGCCTCTGGCGGCAAACCCATGACCATGAGGGCCTTACCTAGCGACACGTGGGCGTCCTCGCTGGCCAGCACCACCGCTTCACTGCAGTGCTGAAGGCCCCGGCTCACCCGAGCGGTCACCAGCGCCATCAGATTGGAGAGGCTGCCGCCACTGGCGGGAACGCCACCAGAGCCGTCAGGCAGGCCGACCGCTTCCGCCAACCAGGTGCAGAGGCTGCGCTCCAGCCGACTGAGGCTGGGCGAAAGCTCCTCGGCCAGCAGGTTGTTGTTGAGGCCGGCGCAGATCATGTCTGCGGCAATCGAGGCCAACAAGGGCGGCGGATCAAGGTGAGCCAACGCCCCCGGATGGTTGGGGTTGTAGGCGCCATCCATGACCAGCTGAAGATCGGCCAACAGCCGCATGGGCTCAAGCCCAGTTGCCTGCGGGCTGACCTCAGGAATCAGGGCCAGCTGCGGCAGCGGGGATCGGCTTGTGGCGCTGGCCAGCCAGCGACTGAGTTGCGCACTGGCACCGGCCAGAAGCTCCTCCAGCCTGGGGTCAAGCTGCTCGGGGCTGGCAAATGGCAGGGCAGGGATCGCCCGTGTAACTGGGGGCGCAACGGCCAACGGGTGACGATCGCAAGGCGCCCATTGTCGCTTGTCACGCTCAGCTACAACGAAGCCATGGATTCCATTCCCCCTGACGTCACGCAGCTCGAGCAGTGGATGGGCCGCCTGCTGCGCTGTGCCGATGCGGCCGGCAGACAGGGGGAAATTCCAGTGGCAGCGATCGTCCTGGACGAACGCTCTCGTTGCATCGGCTGGGGCAGCAACAGGCGTGAACGGGGCAACGATCCTCTTGCCCATGCCGAACTGGTCGCTCTGACACAGGCATCACGGACGCTGGGGGATTGGCGCTTCAACCAGTGCACGCTGCTTGTGACGCTCGAACCCTGTCCGATGTGTGCCGGTGCCCTTGTGCAGGCGCGCGTCGGCCGGGTGGTCTATGGAGCCTCAGATCCCAAGCGTGGCGCCCTGGGTAGCTGCCTGAATCTGGCCAGCGATCCCAGTGCCCATCACCACATGGAGGTGATCGGTGGGGTCCTGGGGCAGCAGGCCAGCGATCAGCTCAGCACCTGGTTCAAGCAGCGGCGCCGTCAGAGCGCGGCCACAGGCTGAGGCGTCGCAGCTGGGCTACCCGAGCGAAAGGCGGGCAAATCGCGCTCGAGCAAATCGAGCAGACGATCAACGTTTTCAGGCTGGCTGTTGTAACCCATTAGCCCGATACGCCAGACCTTGCCGGCCAAGGCGCCTAGGCCGCCGCCCATTTCGATGCCATAGGTGTTGAGCAGGTGCAGGCTGAACGCCTTGCCGTCGACACCTTCGGGGATGCGCACGGTCGTGAGGGTGGGCAAGCGCAGGTGCTCGGGAACATGCAGCTCCAGACCCAGACGCTCAAGGCCTGCCCAGAGCCGCTCGGCATTGCTGCGGTGACGCGCCCAAGCCGCTTCGAGGCCCTCATCGGCCAGCAAACGCAGCGCCTCACGCATGCCGAAGTTCATGTTGACCGGCGCGGTGTGGTGATACACGCGGTCACTGCCCCAGTACTGGTTGAGCAGAGTGACATCGAGATACCAGTTGGGCACCTTGCCGCTACGGCCCATCATCTTGGCTTCAGCGCGCGGCCCCATGGTGAACGGACCCAGGCCCGGCGGGCAGCTCAGTCCCTTCTGGCTGCAGCTGTAGGCCAGATCAACCTTCCACGCGTCGAGAAACAGCGGCACACCGCCAAGCGAGGTGACGGTGTCGAGCAGCAGCAGGCAGTCGTTGGCACGGCAGAGATCACCGATGCCGTCCATTGGCTGGCAGACCCCCGTGCTGGTTTCGGCGTGCACCATCGCCAAAATGGTGGGCTTGTGGGTGGCCACGGCCTGCTCCAGCTCGGCCAGGGTGAACGCCTCTCCCCAGGGCTTTTCGAGCGTGACGACATTGGCGCGGTAGCGACCAGCCATATCGGCCAAGCGCAGGCCGAAGTAGCCCATCACCGCCACAAGCACCGTGTCACCAGGCTCAATGGTGTTGGCCAGGGTGGCTTCCATGGCAGCACTGCCGGTGCCGCTCATCGGAATAGTGAGCCGGTTGTCGGTCTGCCAGGCGTAGCGCAGCAGCTCCTGAACCTCGCCCATCAGCTCCACATACAGCGGATCGAGATGGCCGATGGGGGTGCGGCTCAGGGCCTCCAGCACCGTCGGGTGGGCGTTCGATGGTCCTGGCCCCAGGAGCAGGCGCGACGGGGTGTTGATCGGATCAAGAGCCCGACGATGACCGGAGTTAACGGGTGGCAGCACGGGGGAAGGCAAGACGGCGGGCTGGAGCAATCAGGCGAGCCTAAGGGGCGCTCAGCGCGCCCTCACATTGGTGGCAGCCAGACCGCGGCAGAGGTGCTCAAACGGAGCGCGCACCCAACCGGTTGCAACAGAGAGATTGGCTTCTGCGGCCCTTTCGCAGACGACATCTGCCAGCAAAGCGATGCTGCGCACGGTTGGGCCGGTGGGGACACCAAGGCTCTTGTAGGTGTCGTCGAGGCCATTGAGCACACGCTCGTTGAGCATCGTGACGTCATCGGCCACCAGGGCATAGCTGGCGTAGCGCAGGAAATAGTCCATGTCGCGCAGGCAGGCCGAAAGTCGCCGCGTGGTGTAGGCGTTACCACCAGGCAGGATCAACTCAGGATCGGCCAACCACAGACGCTGGGCAGCTTCGCGCACGATCTCAGCGGCCTCACGATTGATCAGCTCAACCACCGCAAGGCGATCGGCCGCCTCGGCGTAATAGCCGTTCATGCGGTCGATGGCCTCGCGATCCAGATACCGACCAAGTTGGTCGTAACGGCCGATCAGACCGGTGATGGCATCGCGCATGGCAGGTCGAGGGGGTCGCTGCAGCGGCCGCAAACTAGCACCGCAAGCCCTGAAAAACCCTGATGCGAGCGGGGATCTGGGCAAGTTGACAGAAACGGTTACGCAAAGCGCTCTGCCGCGCCCGAAGCAAAGCAAGAGCGAAAAGAGTTATGTCTGATACAAAACCAGGGCACGGGCGATCCGTACGGTCCCCCTCAAGCCGCCCGAGGTGCGGCATCATCCCCTTCCCGTGTCATGGCCAAAACAGCCCAAGACGTCCTTCGCATGATCAAAGACGAAGGGATCGAACTGATCGATCTCAAGTTCGTCGATCTGCACGGCAAATGGCAGCACCTGACCGTTTGCGAGGACCTGATCGATGCCGAAGCCTTCAGCAGTGGCGTGGCCTTCGACGGTTCATCGATCCGCGGCTGGAAAGCGATCAATGAGTCGGACATGGCGATGGTGCCCGATCCCAACACGGCCTGGATCGATCCCTTCTACAGCCACAAGACGCTCAGCCTGATCTGCTCGATCCAAGAGCCCCGCAGCGGCAAGCCCTATGCACGCTGCCCGCGCGCGCTGGCGCAAAAGGCCCTCGATTACCTGGCCACCACCGGCATCGCCGATACGGCTTACTTCGGTCCTGAGCCTGAATTCTTTGTCTTCGACGACGTTCGCTACACCTCAGGCAGCGGCAGCAGCTTCTACAGCGTCGATTCGATCGAAGCGCCCTGGAACACCGCCCGCCTTGAAGAGGGCGGCAACCTGGCCTACAAGATTCAGCTGAAGGAGGGCTACTTCCCAGTCGCCCCCAACGACACGCTGCAGGACATGCGCACCGAGATGCTGCTCACCATGGGCAGCCTTGGCGTCCCCATCGAAAAGCAGCACCACGAGGTGGCAACGGCCCAGCACGAACTTGGCATCAAGTTCGCCGAGCTGATCAGCGCAGCCGACAACGTGATGATCTACAAGTACGTGGTGCGCAACATTGCCAAGAAGTACGGCAAGACCGCCACGTTCATGCCCAAGCCGATCTTTGCCGACAACGGCAGCGGCATGCACGTGCACCAGAGCCTCTGGAAGGGCGGCCAGCCGCTGTTCTGGGGTGAAGGCACCTACGCCAACCTCTCCCAGACCGCCCGCTGGTACATCGGCGGCCTGCTGAAGCACGCCCCCAGCTTCCTGGCCTTCACCAACCCCACCACCAACAGCTACAAGCGTCTGGTGCCGGGCTTCGAGGCACCGGTGAACCTGGTGTACTCCCAGGGCAACCGCTCCGCCGCCGTGCGCATCCCGCTCACCGGCATGAACCCCAAGGCCAAGCGCCTGGAGTTCCGCTCCGGCGACGCCCTCTCCAACCCCTACCTGGGCTTCGCCGCCATGCTCATGGCCGGCATCGACGGCATCAAGAACCAGATCGACCCCGGTGATGGCACCGACGTTGACCTGTTCGAGCTGTCGGCCGAAGAACTGGCCAAGATCTCGACCGTGCCCGCCTCGCTCAATGGCGCCCTCGAGGCCCTCGATGCCGACAAGGACTACCTGCTGGCTGGCGGCGTCTTCACCGAAGACTTCATCAACAACTGGATCGCCCTGAAGTACGAAGAGGTGCAGCAGCTGCGTCAGCGGCCCCACCCCCACGAGTTCGTGATGTACTACGACGCCTGATCGACAGCTCAGCGCTGCAACGCTCAGACAGTCATCAACAAGCCCCCTGCGCGCAGGGGGCTTTTTTTGTGCGTTTTAGGTCGTGAGGTTGCTGTGCTGCCAAGACGTCTTGGCGAGTGGACCAGCGTGGAACGCGCTCAGGCCCACGATCCGTTGGAATGGGCGGATCTGACGATCTTTGTCGCACCGACGTCATGGCCGATCTGCTGACCAAGCTCGCGTACCAGACCATGCAACAGGGCAAAGGTCTGCTCGGTCTGGTGCACAAGGAAGCCAGCACGAGGCTCATGAGCTTGGTCGCTCCAGACGGCTCGCCAAAAACCGAACCCGTCTCGCCAGAGCTGTTCCGTCAGATCAAAGCATCGATGGACCAGCTGCAGGATCTGGACTGGGAGGAGGCCGAACGGGGTCTGTACCCGGCCACGCTGCTGTTTGACGCCCCTTGGCTCGACTGGGCCGCGCGCTACCCACTGGTTTGGTTGGACACCCCGCGCACCTGGAACCGACGGCGCGAGCGCAACGTCAAGGATCTGCCCGATGACGTCGATCCCCAGGCTTATCCGGACTACTACCTGCAGAACTTTCACCACCAGAGTGATGGGTACCTGAGCGACACCTCGGCCTCCCTGTACGACTTGCAGGTCGAAATCCTGTTCAACGGCAATGCAGACCCGATGCGGCGGCGGGTGCTCGGCCCGCTGGTGCAAGGTCTTCGTGCGTTTGCAGAGCGGCCGGCATCACAACTGCGCGTGCTCGATGTTGCTACTGGTACGGGCCGCACTCTGCGCCAGATTCGCGGGGCGCTGCCCCAGGCCCAACTGGTGGGCCTTGATCTGTCGCATGCCTATCTGCGGCAGGCCAATCGCTGGCTCAGTCAGCTGCCAGGCGAACTGCCGCAACTGGTGCAGGGCAATGCTGAAGCCATGCCGTTTGCCGATGCCAGCATGCAAGCGATCACCTGTGTGTTCTTGCTGCACGAGCTGCCGGCCGCTGCCCGCCAGAACGTTCTCAAGGACTGCTTCAGGCTGCTTGAACCCGGTGGGGTGCTGGTGTTGGCTGATTCAGTGCAGCTGGCAGATTCACCCCAGTTCGAATTGGTGATGGACAACTTCCGTAAGGCATTTCACGAGCCCTACTACCCCGACTACATCCGCGACGACATCGATCAACGCCTCAAGCAGGCTGGCTTTGAGGCGATCAGCGGCGCCTCGCACTTCATGAGCCGGGTCTGGCAAGCGCGCAAACCGCGCTGACCATGCTCAACGCTGCAGCAGCCAGGCCAGCAGCATGCCAAGCCCGCCCCAGCGCAAGATGCGCCAGAAACGCTCAGCTCCCCCTGCTGGCAAGAGCTCGGGCGGCATGGCCTCGAGCAACCGCTGAGCCAGCGCCAGTCGCTGGCGGTGGCGCCGCAACGCAACACCACTGCTGCCGCGGGTCTGAACCGGCAGGCTCATCAGCGCGGCCAACTGATGCAGCACACGCGGTGGTTGCAGGCCAGATAGCGATCGCTGCGCGCGCATCGACTGAGGATCAGCTCACGCCAGGATGGCGCGGTTTCATCGCTTGAGAAGCAACGTGAGCGACCGGCAGGGCGATTGGCCCAGTGGTGCCCTCGAGCAGGCGATCGCACTGCAGCGCCAGCTCAGCATTGCTGAACGCGACTGGCACCGACTCAAAAACGACCGATCACGCCGCGCAGCCGAGCAACTGGCCGCAGCGCTTGTGCAGCTCATCGCTGGCGATCCTGCAGGATCAGCTGATTCTTCTGGTGCACGGGCGCGCTCTCTGGAATTGCTCGAGCAGGCCGGGCGCTGGCTGCGCCATGAGATCAGCGATCCAGGCTGCGGACGGCGGTAGCCGCTGAGCGGCTCACTGCGAGCTGCAGCCGATTGCCGCGGCGGCTCCAGCGCACATCATCAAAGCAGTGATGAATCAAAAACAAGCCTCGACCGCCCGTGGCATCACAGTCCTCAGGTAAGCAGCCGCTGCGGCCATGAAGCGGCAGCCCAGGCCCTTCGTCCTGAACCTGATAGATCCACCAGCGGGGGGTTTCGATCCGGCGGATGCGCACACATTTGCTCGGGTCGCAGCCATTGCCATGCCGTACCGCATTGACCAGTGCTTCCTGCAATCCCAGCTGCAGCTTGGACTGCAGCTCATGACAGCGCACAGGCTCCAGCAACAGTTCAAGCAGCGGTGCGAGCTGCAGGGTGGATGGGGTGATGAAATCAGACCAACGCAGGGTCTTCACCGGGCCGAAACCGCAGCCATGTCTTGACCCTAAACCGGACGGTTCGCCGGCCCTGAGGCTTCACACGCGCTGTTGCAGTCCAGGGTGATTAAGCAGGGCATCCATCAGGCGCACACCACGCAACTGATTGACCAGGGGCATATGCCCTTCAGGCGCCTCAAGGGTCCAGGTGAACGATCCCGGGTAACGGGTCCACAGGCCTGCGCTCTTCCAGCCGATGCGAGGCCAGAGACGCTCCCAGCGGCCGCCACAGCTCTCAAGCAACCGGGCCTGAATCGAAAAGCCGAAGCGCCCCCGTGAATACACCAGCCAGAGGCGATCAAGACTCTGCAGATCAACCGCCGGCATCGGCGGGACCTCGCTGTAATAGACGTAGCCGCGTGCTTCGGCAGCAGGGCCAGCCAACTGGCGCAACAGGGCACTGGTCAGGCGGTCGGCCTGCTCAAAATCCAGCTCTACAAGCGCCCGTTGCAAAGGCACAAGATCAATCCCTGCCGCCGAGGTGACATGGAGCCAGCCGTTGGGGTGTTGCAGCCACCATTGCTGCTGCGCGTCGGGGCTGATCGTCCCCAACAGCAACTGAATCAAAAAGCCCGCCGCCCAGTCCTCTCCAGCGGGGTCGCAGCGGTTCAGGCGATCAGGAATGTGAGCAACCAGTTCGGAAGCGCGAGCCTCAAGTTGGGGCAACAGGGAGCGGCGCTGCCGCTCGGAGGCCGCCAAAAATCGATCCAGCAGTTGCTCAGCAGTCGCGGTGGCAGCCGGAGGACCGGAGAGCATGGGGTGCCGAGGCGGCCAATCTGCGCCCACTATGTCAGCTAAGACCGATGCCCCAGGGCTGATGCCAAGCCAACCGCCGCTGCCGGTGGACGCCTTTTTGGCCTTGCGTGGCCCGCTGATCGATGTGCGCAGTCCCGCTGAATTCAGCCAGGGACACCTGCCTGGGGCACTCAACCTGCCGCTGTTCAATGACGACGAACGCAGCTGCATCGGCACGCTTTACAAGCATCAGGGCCGCAGCGCAGCGGTGCTACAGGGCCTGGAGCTGGTGGGGCCGCGGCTGGCACAGATGGCCAACAGCCTGCTTGAGCTGGCAGGCTCGAATGCAAGCGAGCTGCGGCTGTACTGCTGGCGCGGCGGCATGCGCTCAGGCAGCGTTGCCTGGCTGGCTGAGACCTCCGGGCTGCACTGCCACCTCTTAGAAGGTGGTTACAAGACCTTTCGCCGCTGGGTATTGGCGAGCTTTGAGCGGCCCTGGCCGCTGGTGCTCCTTGGCGGGCGCACCGGCAGTGGCAAAACCGAACTGCTGCAGGCCCTGGAGAACCAAGGAGGATCAGTAATCGACCTTGAAGGTCTGGCCCACCATCGGGGTAGCAGCTTCGGGGGCCTGGGCATGGCGCCGCAGCCCAGCACTGAACACTATGAAAATCGCCTGGCCATGGCCCTGTACCGCTGCGCCGCCCAGGCTGCGCCGATCTGGCTCGAAGCCGAAAGCGCCCAGGTCGGCCGCTGCCGCATCCCGGCAGGACTGTGGCGTCAAATGCAGCAGGCACCTGTGGTGGAGCTGCAACGCAGTGATGACGAACGGGTGCAGCGGCTGGTTGGTGTGTATGGCGATCAGGGTGAAGAAGCCCTCAGCGAAGCCACACGCCGCATCAGCAAGCGGCTGGGCCCCCAGCGCACAGCGCTGGCGCTCGAAGCGATCGCCAACGGCGACATGGCAGCGGCATGCCGCCACATGCTCGACTACTACGACCGTTGCTACGACCACGAGCTGCTAGGACGCAGTCAAGCTCCAAGGCTGCAACTTGATGGCAGCACCCAGAGCGATAGGAGCCTGGCCACCCAATTGCTGCAGTGGCAATCAGAGCAGACCTGGAAGCTCGATTAACATTGCTCTTTCTGGATCAGTCATGGGCGCTGCCATTCAGTTCTTTCGCGGCGTCGATGAACCGGTCGTACCCGACATTCGCCTGACCCGCTCACGCGACGGTCGCACCGGCCAGGCTCTGTTTGTCTTTGAGCAACCCGATGCTCTCGCCCCTGAAACCATGGGCGACATCACCGGCATGTTTTTGGTCGACGACGAGGGCACGCTGGTCACCCGCGAAGTGAAAGCGCGCTTTGTCAACGGCAAAGCCAGTGCTCTCGAGGCGACGTACACCTGGAAAAACAACGAAGATTTTGAGCGCTTCATGCGCTTTGCCCAGCGCTACGCCGACAGTCACGATCTGGGCTTTAGCGGTAGCCAGAACGGCGGCGAGGCCACTGAAGCCTCCCCTGAAGACTGAGGGCGCTCTTGTGAAACCGGCGCAGTGGCTTGGTGTCATCGCCCTGGTTGCGGCTGCAGCGCTGCTGTGGAGCCTGCGCGAGAGCCTGATCCACCTGTTTGCCGCGATCGTGCTGGCCACAGCGCTGTGCACCTTGGTGGGCTCCGTGCGCTCTCGGCTGCAGGTTGCTCGTCCCTGGGCACTGCTGATCAGCCTGGCACTGGTCACCCTGGTGCTGGGGATCATCGCGACGGCCGTGATCCCGCCCTTTGTTGAACAGTTTTCGCAGCTTTTGGGCAAGTTGCCTGAAGCGGCCAGCGAGCTGTTGCGTCTGGTGCGCAGCAGCATGGCAACGGTCAGCCAGATGCTCTACGGCCGTGACGACGCAGGCATCAGCTGGCTGCGCAACAGTCTTGATCAAAAGCCAGATCTAGGCGGCAGTGCCAACCGGCTGCTGGGTCTGGCCGGCAACCTCGGCAGCGGCCTGGTGCAGGGGCTGTTCGTGATCGCCGTTGCGCTCATGCTGGCTGCCCAACCCGCGGCTTACCGCGAGGTGAGCGTGCTGCTGGTGCCCTCGTTCTACAGGCGACGCTTCAGGCAGGTCCTGATCCAATGCGGTGAAGCGCTCAGCGCCTGGGTTGTGGGTGTAGCGCTGAGCTCGTTGTGTGTGGGCACGCTGGCTGCCATCGGGCTGTCGTTGCTGGGCGTCAAGCTGGTCGCCGCCAACGCCGTCTTGGCTGGCCTGCTCAATGTGATTCCAAACGTCGGGCCAACGCTGAGCACCATCTTTCCGATGTCAGTGGCGCTGCTGGACAGCCCCTGGAAGTCACTGGCCGTACTGGTTCTGTATGTGGCTGTTCAAAACCTTGAGAGCTACGTGATCACCCCGTCTGTCATGCATCACCAACTGCGCCTGCTGCCAGGACTGACCTTGACGGCGCAGCTTCTGTTTACGGTTCTGTTTGGCCCATTGGGCCTCTTTCTGGCCCTGCCCCTGGCGGTCTGTGTGCAGGTGATCCTGCGTGAGGTTGTGATCCGCGACATTCTCGATCCCTGGAAGCGGCCCAAGCTCCAACCATGAACGCCAGAACCCTGTTAGGGGCACTGGCCCTGATCGTTCTGGCTCTGCTCGCCTGGGAGCTGCGCTGGGTGTTGCTGGTCTTGTTTGGCGCCGTGGTGCTGGCGGTCGCGCTCGATGTGCCGATCACAGCGGTACGGCGTCTTGTGCCGTTGAACAGGCCCCTTGCCCTTGCCCTGGTGCTGGGCATCGGTGCCCTGGTCGGAACCCTGCTGATTCAACTGCTGCTGCCTGAGGTGATCGACCAGGTGCGACAGCTCACAGAGCTGCTGCCGCAACTGCTTGGCCGGATTGAACAACTCAGCCGCGGCATCAGCTGGCCGCCCGAGCTCGAGCGCAGCCTGCTCGATGGCTCGCTGTTGCAGCGCCTGCAACCCCTGGGGAGTCAGTTGCTTGGCTTCGCCGGTGGGGCCGCCAACTCTGTCGTGCAGCTCTTGCTGATGGTTCTGCTCGCCATCCTGTTGGCGCTGAATCCAAGGGCGCACCAACGCCTGGTGGTGGCAATCACCCCAAGCTTTTATCGGGGCTCCATGCAGGAGTTGCTGGGTCGCTGCCGCAGCGCCCTCGGAGGTTGGCTGGCTGGCATGACGCTCTCGGCCTTAAGCGTGTTTGTGCTCACCTGGGCCGGACTGGCCCTGCTCAAGATTCCCCTGGCCCTGCTCAGCGCCCTGGTCTGTGGTCTGCTCACCTTCGTGCCCACGATCGGGCCGACAGTGGCAACCCTGTTGCCTTTGGCCATCGCGCTGCTGGTGTCTCCAGGGGCTGTGCTGCAGGTGCTGGTGCTGCGGCTGACGCTTCAGAACTTGGAGGCGTTTGTGATCACGCCGCTGCTGCTCAGCCAGACGGTCAACCTGCTGCCAACGGTGGCGCTCATGGCCCAGCTCAGCCTGGGGGCACTGTTGGGTCTGCCAGGCGTGCTGCTGGCCCTGCCCCTGGTGGTGGTGCTGCAGGTGATCTGCCAGCAGCTGGTGGTCAGAGAGTTGATGGACCGCTGGAGTTAAGCAAACGCTGCAACGTCGGCAACAGCAGCAAGACCACCACAGCCAGTGGGTGAGCCAGTGCAGCCTCGCGCAGTGCCGCGAAGGTGAAGTGCTGAGCCAGCAACTGCAACTCGATGCGCAGATCCCACAGACTCAACGCACCAAGGGTGATCACCAGCGGCGATGGCGCATGCATCAGCCGGCGAAGCCCGAAGCCCCCTCTTCTCACCGGCGCGACAGCAAAGGCAGCAGGGTGGGGGCGATACCAATGCTCGACCAGCTGCCAACAGCAATGCCGACGGTTAAGGCCACCGCAAACCAGAACAGTGTGCTGCCCCCAAAGAAAATCAGCGCGATCAAGGGCAACAGGGTCGTCAAGGAGGTGTACAGCGAGCGGGTCAAGGTGGCATCAACTGCCACATCGACCTGATCGCTCAGCGGCAGGCTCTTGAGCGCTGTGCCCTGCTCGCGAATGCGGTCAAACACCACGACGGTGTCATTGACCGAATACCCGGCAACCGTGATCAAGGCAACGGCAAACAGAGAATCGACCTCCACCCCAGCCAGCAGTCCAAGCCAGGCAAACAAGCCACAGGTGATCAACACGTCGTGGGCCAGGCAGAGCAAGGCAAGGGCAGCAAAAATGCGGTCGTAGCGCACGGTGATGTACAGCGCGATGGCTGCAAAGCTGACCAGCAAGGACACCAAAGATCCCTTAAGCAGCTGATCACCCAGGGTTGGGCCAATGGTGTTGACCGCGGTGCCGTCGGGTTCGAGCGGACCGAGGACGCCTGTGAGACCTTTGCTGAGCTGGGCTGCCTGCAGGGGGCTGAGTTCGGGCAAACGCAACAGCACCGAGCGTCCGCCATCGAGCACTTGCACCTGGGCTGAAGCGAGATTGGGCGCCGAGGCTCCTGTCTCAGGATCAGCGGCCAGGGTCAACTGCCGCAGGTCACGCTGCACCTGATTGGCGGTAAGAGAACCGCAGCTGTCATCGCAGCGGCGCTCGAGCTGAATCTGTGTGCCACCGGTGAAATCCAACCCTGGCCTCAGCGGAAAGCCGATCGCCGGGCTCAGCCAGCACAACGCCATGCCCACAACGGAGAGCAGGCAGGCCATAGCCGATCCCCACCAGGCCAAACGCCGGTGGCGGTTGATGCTCAGATAGCGCAGGGGTGGCTTGAGAGCTGAATCCATCAGGCAGCACTCCGGGGCAGCTGCCCTATGGGCATGAAGTAGTTACTGCGCCGCAAACCGGAGTAACCCATCAGCAGCCTGAGAATGCTGCGGGTGCAAGTCAGCGCCGTAAACAGGCTGAGCAGCAGGCCGATCGCCAGGGTCACCGCAAAGCCCTTGACCAGCCCCGTGCCAAGGGCAAACAGGGCGACACAACTGATCAAGCCGGTGACATGGCCATCAAGAATCGACGAGAAAGCCAGTGAAAATCCAGTGTCGATCGAGCGCATCAAGGTGTTGCCGGTGCGCAGCTCCTCTTTCACCCGCTCAAAGATCAAAACGTTGGCATCGACAGCCATGCCGATCGACAGAATGAAGCCGGCAATCCCTGGAAGGGTCAGCGTCACTGGGATCAACGCGTAGACCGCCAGATTGAACAGGCCATACAGGCTCAACGAGATCACCGCCACCAGCCCAGGCAGGCGGTACACAACCACCATGAAAACGGCCACTAGAGCGAGGCCCGAGAGCGCAGCGATCAGGCTGGTGCGGATGTTTTCAGCACCCAGCGAGGGGCCGACGGTGCGCACTTCGATGATCTTGACGGGCAACGGCAATGAACCACCGCGCAACTGCACCTCGAGGTCGCGGGCCTCTTCAGCCGTGAAGTTACCGGTGATGGTCGCCCCGCCCCCGGTGATGCCAGCTGAGCGAAACTCAGGTCCCACCGAGGCTTCGCTGATCGAGCGGCCATCGAGAACGATGCCGAGCAAGCGGCCGGTACCGGCGATCGACTGCGTCAGCTCGGCAAACTTGTCGCCACCTTCACGGTTGAACGAGAGGGTGACATCCCAACCGCTACCGCTCTGCTGCTGCTGCCGGCCAGCACCGGTGAGATCCTTGCCGCTAAGGGCCGACGGCTCATAGAGAGCAACGATCCGGCGGTTGACGGCCTCAAGCAGAAGCTCAAGCTGCTCACTCTCACTGCTGCCAGCAGGCACAGCCACATCAAGCTGCCGCAGGGAGTTGGCCAGTTGCTCAGACGGCAGTGCTGGTGTTGGGGGCTTGGAGCTTTCACCCGCACCAGCCGTGGGTTCTGCATCTGGAGCGCTCTTGGGTTTGATGCTGGCCAAAACAGCTGTGGCCTGCCGCTTGAGCTGCAGCAGAGCTTGCATGTCTTTTTCAGTTCCAGGCTTTTGAGCCCTGAACTCAAGCAGCGCCGTGGTGCCGAGCACTTTGGCGGCACGGGTTGGATCCTGCTCGCCGGGCAGTTGCAGCACCAGCTGGTCGTTGCCGACGGTCTGCAGGGTGGACTCAGCCACACCCAAGCCGTTGATACGCCGCTCCAGAACCGCCTTGACCGCCTCGAGCTGCTCGCTGTCCACACGCTTGATGGAGCCGGCAGGCATGACCTGCAGCATCAGCTGACTACCGCCGCGTAGATCGAGTCCGAGTTGCAGCGGGAAGGACAGCAGCAGGGCCCCAGCGGCAATGGCCAGAGCCAGGATCAGGGCAATCCACCCCTGTTGACGTGCCATTTCAGATCTGACCAGCGCTCAGAGCCTTGGCAGCGTCAACAATCTGATGGGGCTGAATGATGGTGAGGTTTTCGAGGGCGCCGTTGTACGGGGTCGGTATGTCCTGGGACGAGAGCCTCACCGGCCGAGCGTCGAGGTCATCGAAACAGTGCTCTGTGATCAGTGCCAGGAGCTCAGCGCCGATGCCCCCGGTCTTCATGCACTCTTCGACGACGATCACCTTGTGGGTCTTGCGGATCGAGGCACTGATCGCGTCCATGTCAAAGGGCTTGAGACTGATCAGATCAATCAGCTCTACAGAGATCCCCTCTTTTTCAAGCTGCTCAACCGCCTTGAGGCAGTGGTGCCGCATACGCGAGTACGTGAGGATCGTGACATCACTGCCCTCTCGCACAATCTCGGCTTTATCGAGGGCACAGGTGTAATCGCCCTCCGGAATGTCTTCGCTGAGGTTGTAGAGCAGGACGTGCTCAAAGAAGAGAACCGGATTGTTGTCGCGAATTGCAGCCTTCATCAGCCCCTTGGCGTTGGTGGGGGTGCTGACCGCAACGATTTTGATACCAGGAACGGCGTGGAAATAGGCCTCAAGGCGCTGGCTGTGTTCAGCGCCGAGTTGGCGCCCGACGCCGCCAGGTCCACGGACCACAGCGGGAATCGTGAAATTGCCGCCGCTGGTGTAGCGCAGCATCCCCATGTTGTTGGAGATCTGGTTGAACGCCAGCAGCAGGAAGCCCATGTTCATGCCTTCGACAATGGGCCGCAGACCCGTCATGGCAGCACCAACAGCCATACCGGTGAACGCGTTTTCCGCAATCGGGGTGTCCAGCACCCGAAGCTCGCCGTACTTGTCGTAGAGGTCCTTGGTGACTTTGTAGGAGCCGCCGTATTGCCCGACGTCCTCGCCCATGACACAGACATGGGGGTCGCGGGCCATCTCCTCGTCGATGGCTTCCCGCAGGGCGTTGAAGAGCAGGGTTTCTGCCACGGCGAAGGAGTCAGTCAGGCCAACCTATCTCAGCCGCCTGCGGCAAAGGTGCTCAGCAGCAGTACAGACAGGAGCATCCCTGGCAGCAGCAGGGTGACCAGCAATCCCAGGTCGTGCAGTGTCATGGAGGGCACCCTAATCGGCTTCGGCGCTGCCTGCAGCTGGTTCTGCCATCGCCTCTGAAGCAGGAGGAGTCGGCTGGGCACCAGGCAGCAAGCTCCTGACAAACACAAGGCTCAGGCCCAGGCCAATGAAACCGAAGCTGAACGTGGCCAAAAAGGCGATCCCCACGATCAAGGTTTCGAGCGCCGTGGCGATGCTCTGGGCGATTCGGGCGGTGTAGTGAGGCGGATGCAGCGCGTAGTACTGCACCATCCGCAGGCTGAGGCCGTAGCTCAACCAGGCCAGCAGGCCTGCGGTGAGCGCACCGCTGAGAAAACTCAGCGGGCCCTTGCGCTTGGGGGTTTCGGCAGCCATTGAATCGCTCATGGCACCAGGCTGACACCACGCTCTGTGGTGGCCGTCACCCAGTGCTCAAAACCTGCTGCTGCCAGCCCTGAAGCCAGATCATCAGCCGCTTGTGCCGCCTCAGATCGGTCGTTGAAGAGAGCAAAGAGCGTTGGACCCGAGCCACTCATGGCCACAGCCAGAGCGTGCTCAGCACCGGCTAACAGCTGCAGGCCTTGGGAAACCACCTCCAGCTCAGGTGTCACCACAGCCTGCAGATCGTTGCGCAGAGGCGGCAGCGCGCCCCCTGTAGCGAGGGCCTGCAGCAGAGGGCTCTGGCGCAGTGCCTGACGCCGCTGCTCAAAATCGGCTTCTTGGGCGAGATAGAAGTCCCCGCGCAGCTCACGGCAGCGTCCATAGGCCCAGGGCGTGCTGACGCTGCTGAGCGGATGCTTGATCAGCAGCACCCCCATGGCACGGCTGGGCGCAAGCCGGGGTGACTCGAGCACCTCGCCGCGACCGAAGCACAGCTGCGCGCCACCCTGCAGGCAAAACGGCATGTCAGAGCCAAGTTCGGCTGCAAAACCGAGCAGCGCATCGGGCGAATAGCCCAAACCCCAGAGGGCGTTGAGACCGAGCAACGCAGCGGCCCCATCACTGGAGCCACCCGCAAGCCCTGCTCCTACAGGGATGCGCTTGTGCAACTGCATGGCTGCCCCCAGCTCAGGGAAGCCACTGCGGCTGCGCAGGAGTTCGGCGGCCTTGATGATCAGGTTGGAGCCATCAACAGGCAGGTCGGCGCGATCGCAGCTCAGGCTCAGGCCAGCATCGGCCCTGGGCTCGAGCTCCAGCAGATCGCAAAGATCGACGCTCTGCATGAGCATCGCCAATTCATGAAACCCGTCGGGGCGCAGACCCAGCACCTCGAGATGGAGATTGATCTTGGCCGGTGCGGCGACCACGAGCTTCGCCATCTAGAGCTGCTCCGCAGTGATGCGATTCAAACCTGCCGCCAGTTCGACCCAGGCTGCAGGTGGAATCTCCTGGGGCCGTTGCGCCAGATCAATGCCGGCGGCGGCGCTCAGGGGCACGAGCTGCGTTTCGGGCAGCAAGCTGGCCAGGCTGTTGCGCAGCATCTTGCGCCTCGAAGCAAAGGCCAGCTTGAGCAGCTGCTCAACCCTTTGAGCCAGCGGCTGGGCCAAACGCTGCTCAAGCGGCAAAGGATCGACACAGATCACTTCTGAATCAACCCGTGGGGGCGGCTCAAAACAGCGAGGCGGCACCGCGCAGACCCGTTCGGCAGAGGCCAGCAGCTGCATGCGCACGCTCAGTGCCGAATAGCTGCTGGATCCAGGTCGGGCCCGGATGCGTTCGCCCACCTCGCGTTGCACCAGCAACACCAGCCGCTGGTAGGGATCAGCTGCAGGGCGATCCAGCCGTCCGATCAGACGCTCGAGCAATGGCCCTGTGATGTTGTACGGAATATTGGCCACCACTTTGGTTGCCGCAGGCAGCTCGAGCTGGAGCACATCGCCTGCATGCAAAGCAAAGCGCGGATCGGATCCAAAGCGTTCCTCCAGCCCCTGCAACAGATCGCGATCGAGCTCGACGGCCTGCACCGACGACGCAGCGGTGCTCAGCAACTGTGCGGTCAGTGCACCACGACCGGGCCCCACCTCAAGGATGGTGTCGCTGCTCTGCACATCAGCAGCGGCAACGATCTGGCGCAGAACATCGGCATCCTTGAGCCAGTGCTGGCCAAAACGCTTGCGTGTGCGGTGGTGGGAGAAGGGATGGGCCAAAGGCTGACGCCCAGACGCAGCGGCGCTAAAGATCATCTTTAGCGCTCAGCCAGCACCATGCCGAAGCTCTTGATGCCAGCGCTCCTGCTTGGGGCTGCCCTGTTGCAGCCGCTCAGCGCACGAGCCGGGGTGGCCATCGGTGAATCAATCTGGGACAAAAAGGCCGCGATTGGCATCGCCATGCAATCGGTGCCCGCCGGCGCCCAGGTCACCAGCACCAGCTGCCAGGAGATCGAGGTCGGACTGGGCAACTACCACTACCTCTGCAGGGTGGAGTACACAGACCCGATCAACCCCAGTCGCTGAGCGAGCACCAGCGCACTGCACCACGCCTGGGTGGCAGCCAAACCAGTGCAGCCACCAATTGCAGCTCAAAACACCCGTACTGCGGATGCGCAGCCAGCCAGCAAGCGATGCTGCGCCTGAGCCGCTGCCGCTTGCGCAGGCGCAGGGCAGCCCAGCCACCGCCATCGGGCCCCGCGCTCGATCGCCCCTTAACCTCAACCACCAGCAGCCGCTGGGGCTTGGTGAGCACCAGGTCAAGCTCCCCCCAGCGGCAGCGCCAATTGCGAGCCACAAGCAGCCAGCCACGGGCCAGCAACAAGCGCAGCACGCGTTGCTCAGCCCAACCTGCCGCCACGGCCCAGTGCTTCATCAGCTGTTCACGACTGTCTCTAGGGTTCCCTCATTGACGCTTCCGCCATGGGAACTGGGCTGATCGCCAAGGCCGCCTCAGCGATGAGGGCGCAGCTGCCCGTCTGGCTAGCGGCTGCTCTGGTGCTGCTACTGGGTCTATGGCCCGCTGGAGAGGCCTGGGCAGCCGTCGATGTCGCCAAGCAGGTGCTGATCGGTGCGGACTACAGCCACCAGGACCTGCGAGGAGCCACCTTCAACCTGGCGAACCTGCGCGAAGCCACCTTTGCGGGCTCCGATCTGCAGGGAGCTTCGCTGTTCGGGGCCAAACTGCAGGATGCCGACCTGAGCGACACCAACCTGCGTGAAGCGACGTTGGATTCAGCTGTCTTTGACGGAACCGATCTCAGCAATGCGGTTCTTGAGGATGCCTTTGCGTTCAACACCAAATTCAGCAACGTGACCATCACCGGGGCTGATTTCAGCAATGTGCCCCTACGTCCAGATGCTCTCAAAACCCTGTGCGCGACTGCCAGCGGCAGCAACCCGGTCACGGGCCGCGACACCCGCAGCACCTTGGGTTGCAGCTGACCATGGGGCTTGATCAACGCAGTCTGGACAAGCTCAAGGAGCTCGGCAGACGCCTGCCGCAAGCGCTGCCGCCGCCTCAGGCTCAGCCCAAGCCAAACCAGTCCGCACCGATGCAGGGCCGGCATCCACTGGAGACAGAGACCGATCCCAAGCTGCTCTTCCAACAACTGATGCAGGCCAGTCCAGATGGCAGCGTGCCGCCCCACCTGCTGGCAAGGCTCAAGCAGCTGGAGGCCGAGTTGCCATCCAAAACGCAAGGGCAAGAGCATGGACAAGCCGCTCAACCCAGTCAGCGCCAGGGCCAGCGGCGGCGGCACCAGCAGGCCCAGCACGCTCAAAGCTCTGAGGACGATGCGCTCTATGTGGCCTTTGAGCAACTGTTGCTAGAAGACGACGAGCTCTAATGCGAATGAAGCGACTGCTCAGTGGTGTTGCAGCAGCTGCGGCCTGCTGCATGACGGCGGCAGGAGCCGCTATGGCGATGCCCAAAGGTGAGCCACTCAGCCAGAAGGAAAGCTTCATGCTCATGTTTGGCAAGGGCAACGGCGCCATGCGTGTGCTTTGTGCTCTGCAGAAAGAGGGCGTGATTGATCAGGCCACACGGCAGTTATGGGTCAACAAGCTTGAGCACCTGCTCAGCGAATCTGCTGACAGCGCAGTGGATCGCCGCAACACGCGCATTGGCATGGCCTTCGCCGACGCCCGCGGACAGCTCTGCCCTACGCGAATCATGGGCCGCTCCGATCCGTAGGCTGAGACGGTTGTCTTTCGCTTCGATCAGAGCGCTGCCATGGGTCTTCGCATCGGTATCAATGGTTTTGGCCGCATCGGCCGGTTGGCCTTCAGGCGTGCTGTGAGCCTGGCCGATGTTGAGGTCGTGGGCATCAACGACCTGATCGATGTCGACTACCTCGCGTACATGCTGCGCTACGACTCGACCCACGGCCGCTTTGACGGTCAGGTCGAGGTGATCAATGGTCAGCTGGTGGTCAATGGCCAGCGCATCCGCATCACCGCAGAGCGTGATCCAGGCAATTTGGCCTGGGGAGAGATCGGGGCTGACTATGTGCTCGAGAGCACTGGCTTTTTTCTGACTGATGAGGCCGCCCGCGCCCACCTCAAGGCGGGGGCCAAACGGGTGGTGATGAGCGCACCATCAAAAGACGAAACGCCCATGTTCGTCATGGGGGTCAATCACAAGAGCTACGCAGGGCAGAGCATCGTCTCCAATGCCAGCTGCACCACCAACTGCCTGGCACCACTGGCAAAGGTCGTCCACGACAACTTCGGCATCGTCACAGGACTGATGACCACCGTGCATGCCACAACAGCAACGCAAAAGACCGTCGATGGCCCCTCGGTCAAAGACTGGCGGGGCGGCCGCGGAGCCGCTCAGAACATCATTCCAAGTGCCACTGGCGCCGCCAAAGCCGTGGGCCGTGTGATTCCCGAGCTCAACGGCAAGCTCACAGGCATGGCCTTCAGGGTGCCCACTCCCGATGTCTCTGTGGTGGATTTAACGGTCAATCTGGCCAAACCAGCCAGCTATGACGCGATCAAAACCGCGATTCGCGCCGCGTCGCAAGGGGAGATGGCAGGAATCCTTGGCTATACCGAAGATGAGGTGGTTTCGACCGATTTTGTGGGTGAAAGCTGCACCTCGATCTTTGATGCAAAAGCTGGCATCGCCCTCAGCGACACGTTTGTGAAGCTGGTCTCGTGGTACGACAACGAGTGGGGCTATTCCTGCAAGTGCATTGACCTGATGCGTCATATGCAAAGCAGCATGCCGCTTTGAGTCGGAGGTCAACAACACTGCAATCGAGTGTGCTGATTTAGACCTAAGCTTGCTGCGTTGAAGCGCGGCGCAGCGGCTTGGTGGAGCCTGAGGATCTCGTTGCCTTTCGCGTGGCTCTCCGCCAGCTGGACACGCTTGAGCCGGCATTCGATCGGCGCCGTGAAAGCCGCTTTACCCCAACGGGCCCGCTCTCTCGGGCCCTGGTGAGCATCAGTCCCGACCCGGAGGTCTTGGACGCCGATGTTGTTGATTTGAGCGCCAGCGGCATGCGGCTGGCTGTCCGCCCCGGCGTGCGCTGCGCAGAAGGCGATCTCTGTCAAATCACGCTGCAGCTAAGCAGCGCCCAGCGGCTGCAGCTGACTGGCGAGATCCGCTGGAGCAAGCATCACCCCTACATCACGGTCTTTGGCGTGCTGCTCGACCCAGGCAGCCAACCCCTGGCTCCAGTCTGAGCTGATCGGCTAACGATGACGCCCAGGCGCATCATGGGCTTGGCTGTGGCCGACCGCCACCAGCCAACCGCTGAGGGCCAAAAGGAGGACACTGAGGCTGAAGAACGCCAGTGACTGGGGTGTGTTGATCGTCAGCGTGATCATGGTCTGAAAGGCATAGACAATCAACGCCACAACCAGAACCTTGACCAGCTTCTCCTTGAGCTGATCAAGATCGCGAATATCCAAAAGAGTGCTGCCCAACTGACCGCAATCGCGGGCGGGATCAATTGGCGAAATCAGCAACTCATAAACGCCGTATCCAAAAATCAAGAGCGCAATACCGATCAGATACAAGTCAATGCCGCCAATGATACTGCCGATCAACTCAGCGATATACGACTTCAAGGTCGAATTACTATTCAACATAAACAAAGCTTTTAGAATCTGCTTGGTGCCAAGAATGAAGGTCGCCACAGAACTCATCAAGCTCATCAACACAGGCAGCACCGCAACAAGACGAATGCGCCAAAGTGCTTTCTCCAGCTTGAGCTCTAAACGCTTGATACGGCTAACCATGGCTTGCCACTCACTGGCTGCAGCATAGAGGCCTGTGCAGCAGATCCAATGCGGATCAGCCGGAAGCAGCAAAGCAGTCGACAGGAAGATGCTGTGATGAGCGCAGCCTATGGGACTCGATGGCCAATCAGCTACGCATCACGACATCGTGCTACAGCCAACGCCTCGAAGAGATCAGAAATCAATTGATCATGCTTGAAGAGCAAGTCAACACAGGCAGCTTCTCAGAAGACCTGGAATCGCTTCTGCATCAACAAATCAAAGGACTGTATGCATCGCTTTGGGCACTTCATGCTGAAACTGAAGAAGACTAAAAGACATGGCCATGGGAGACGGTGGCAAGCGATACACCTCATTACCTGACTTTCAAGGAGGCCTCACCGAGGCCTTCTTGGCCGGCTATCACGCTGCTGTTGAGCTGGTGAGTGAGGAATGCACACGCCCGGCTCATTTGATGCTGAACACAAAAGAGTTGGAAGTGATGCTAAGGCGCCAGTGCAAAACAAGTCTGCAGGTTTGGAAGCAGCCATGAACAGATCGTCAAGAGCGTCTGATGATTGCCCCAAACAGATGCTTCATTGTACTGAGGATGTCTAAACCAGAGCCTGCAAGGGCCTTTTCATTCAATGCATCGAGAGACCGCTGACGACGCTCAACAATCTGGGCCAAAGACTCCACGATTGTGGGATCCTGATCGAGCAATGCTGCAATGTGTTGACGCTGCACACGCAGCAGCCTGGACTCCACGAGCGTCCGCACGGTCGCCGAGCGCGGGGCATCGAGCAGCAACGACATCTCTCCAAAGATGTCGCCTTCGCTTAATGAAGCAACGACGCATGAGCGACCATCAGCCGGCTGGGCTCGGCAGACCTCGAGACGTCCGGTGAGAACTTGAAACAGGTCATCATCATCATCGCCCTCAACAACGACAGATTCACCAGGCGCATAGTCCTCAATGCTGGTCAAAACGGCGAGTTGCTGCAGGAGCTGAGCATCAAGTGAAGCAAAAAGCGGGTTGCAACGTAGAGCGTCAAAGCGTTCTGCAATTGATGCATTGACAACATCATGAGCAGACATGGCCTGACGCCGCTGAGCATAGATTTGCCTTACGGGGAAGGGAATACTCTGTCCCTCCCGCCTAAGGGCATACCAGATTTCAAGCAGCAATGAACTACGAAGATCGCGCATGGCAAACTGACTTGAGCCTTGTGCATAGGCAAGAATTTCATAAATGATGGCGCTATCACCGTAAGAATCGATCCATACCGACGAAGCGGGATTCACAAGGACCCATTGATTACGCGCAAGCACGCCATACAGCAAGCGCTGCGCCTGAGCAGGTGGAAAACTGTAGTCAAGGCCAATCTTAAAATGAACACCAAGTGGTTCTTCAGCGCGCAGTCTGCGCAAGTGCTCTTCGGCTACATAACTATTGGGCAAGACAACAACTGAGCCATCAAAACGCATGATTTCAGTGTTCATCAATGTCAACGACATGACGACACCACTTGATTCGCCAATCGAGATCCAATCGCCAAGGCGAAACGGCGGATCGAGCTGAAGGGTGATGCCAGCAAAAAGATCTTTGAGCGTCTCCTGTGCAGCAAGACCGATCACAGCCGTCAGGACAGCCGATGCGGTCACAAGACTGACCAGATTGATCTTGACCTGCTGCTGAACGATCACCACGGTGAACGCGCTCATGATCAGCAGCAATGCAAGATCACGCAGAATTTTTGCTGGCGCCCTCCAGAGCCCAAGGGCCGTGGGCAGGTCATAGAAGAGCCAAGCCGCAAGCAACAGAGCGGCGTAGCTCAGCAGAAGCTCATCGAGACTTGAGAGCCATGGAAGCAATGTGGCCGGGATCCAGCTGGGAGCTGACCTGGCCAACAGCAGGCGCGCCAACGCTGCAAGGAGACACACTCGCCACGGCAGGGGCGGCAGTTCTCCAATCCAGCGCTGCATGCCTTGCACGGCCCAACACAACCATGGTGCTCGCTGATTGCTGTGATCGCCAGTGCTGTAGAGCTGGTACAGCTGAGACTGATCAGCAATGCTGAAGCAGTGCTCTTTCCACCGATCGAGGCAGGGATCCCACAAATTAGGCCGGGGTTTTCCCCATGCCACTGATCACGCACCTCTGCGGAGCAAGGCATCGCGACTGGTACTGGGGAAAAACCACAAGGGCTTGACAGTTCAGCACCGCTGGCCATGGTCGCCAGCCAGCACAGCAATGCGTTCGTGAGCCATGAGCCAAGGCAACGGATCTCAACTCGCGACGGCGTGAGCGCTTGTGAGCGGGGCAGCTTTTGACGTCACTCGCTTGCCATGGCCAGATGGGGGCAGAGCAGTAGCGAGCCATGGCAGTTCGATCCAGTAAGGCACAGCTCGATCCGATCGATCCGTGCACCAGCGATCAGGCCAACACAATCGTTGCCTGGGCTCAGCGTCTCGGGTCTGTCGGGCTTAGCCCGCAGCAGGGGCCGGCGGTCAACGTCATCAACGCTTCAGCAGTCAGCGATGCAGGATCAGCAATCGAACTCGTGCGCAGCCAACACGTGGTGCTGATCAATTGCGCAGGAATCGAGCAACGCTTAGCGCAACGTCTAAGCGACATGGTCAATGGAGGCATCACGGCTCTGGGCGGAGAGTTGCACTGCATCGGGCCAACGCTCCTACTGGCCTGCCCGACCATGAGCCGCGTCCACACGATTTGAGTTCGCACGGTTTGGCTTAGGCCTTGCCGAGTTGGGCCAGCTGCGACTCAAGGCGAGTGCGCAATCTGGTCTGCACCAAGTCACAGAGATCATCAACCAGGGCGTCCTCGGCCCGATAGATCAAACGAACACCGTCGCGCTGGCAACTCACCAGCCCGGCGCGTTGCAGCTGGCTGAGCTGGCGGCTGATGTGCGACTGCGAAAAACCGGTGGATTCAATCAGCGCTGCAACGTCGCGCGGGCCATGCTTGAGCTCACAAATCAGCTGAAGCCGCGCCGGCTCACTGAGCAGACGGAAAAACTGAGCCAGCTCATCGAGCAACTGAGGGGAGGGCGCAGCCAATGCCATGGCCAGGGTTATGTCTTTTCACGAATTATGGGGTAAGCACAGACCGTCTAGCCAGGCGCCGCGTCGCTCTCAGCTCAGAGCCATCGTGAGGCGAGGCGAGGCCATGCGGGCGACCTACGGCACTGCCAAAGCCCCATCACCCCTCCCCTGGAGCGAAAGGCGCCCCTTAAGCAATTGCCTTTAAGCGGCTTATGCTGCTATGCTCATACAAGTTTCGCGGCGAGGCGATTCCATGTCGGCTCCAGGAACCTTGTCAGCGGCAGCAGGAGGCTCTGAGCTGCTGTTTCGCCAACTGTTTGATGCCGAGACCGGCACCTTCACCTACCTGCTGGCCGATGTGCCCAGCAACGAAGGTGTGTTGATCGATCCGGTGTTTGAGCAGCATGCCCGCGATCTCTCCCTCATTCAGGAGCTGGGCATCAGCTTGGTGACCAGCGTTGACACCCACGCCCACGCCGACCACGTGACCGGCAGCTGGCTCATGCACCAGGCCACGGGCTGTGGCATCGCCCTGGCCGCAGCAGCACGCGCGCAACACGTGACCCAACCGCTCCAGCACGGCGAGCGCGTTCGCTTTGGAGGGCGATCACTCGAGGTGCGGGCGACCCCCGGTCACACCGATGGTTGCCTCACCTATGTGCTCGATGACCACAGCATGGCCTTCACCGGCGATGCCTTGTTGGTACGGGGTTGCGGGCGCTGCGACTTTCAGCAGGGCGACGCGCACACGCTCTACCGCTCCATTACAGAGCAGATCCTGTCGCTGCCGGATCACTGCCTGCTCTACCCAGGCCATGACTACACCGGCCGCAGCGTCACCTCGGTCGTTGAAGAAAAGCTGTTTAACGCTCGGCTGGGGGGTCAGGCCAATGAGCGCGATTTTGTCGGCTACATGCAGAACATGAAGCTGCCGCACCCGCATCGCATCGCTGTGGCCCTGCCGGCCAACCTGCGCTCAGGCCAACCCAAAGAAGAGCAGCCAGCCAGTCCCGCCTGGGCACCGGTGCAGCGCAGCTTTGCAGGACTGCCCGAGCTTGCGCCCAGCTGGGTGGCTGAGCATGCCAGCCGGCTCACCCTGCTCGATGTGCGCTCCAGCGAAGAGGTCCATGGCCCCGACGGGCACCTGCCGGGGAGCCTCGTCATTCCCCTGCCGGAGCTCGAAGAGCGCCTTGGTGAGATCCCAACTGAGCGACCTGTTGTGGTGTTCTGCCACAGCGGCAGCCGCTCGGCGCTGGCCACCCAGAAGCTGCAAAAAGCGGGCTTCAAGCAGGTGGCCAATCTGCGCGGCGGTCTCAGCCGCTGGGCCGATGAGGGCTACCCACTCGAAGGCGCCATCACCGCCTGAAGGCAACGACATCACCCCTTCACACGAACCCACCATGACCACCACCCCACTGCGCCTCAGCCCCCACGAGCTCGACGAGCAGCGCCGCAGCGGCCGCATCTCGATCGTCGATGTGCGCGAGCCCATGGAATTTGTTGGCGGACACATTCCCGGTAGCCGCAACATTCCGCTGTCATTGCTCAAAGACGCTCCGATTCCCGATGGGCCGCTGGTGCTGGTCTGCCAGAGCGGCGCCCGCAGCGAACGCGGTGTAGTCGCTCTGCGCCAGCGCGGCCTGGCGGTGGGCATCGCCGATCTCGAGGGCGGCATCATCGCCTGGCAGAGCGCGCAGTTACCGCTTGAAAAGCGCAAAGGCGCACCGCTGCCGCTGATGCGCCAGGTGCAGATCGTCGCCGGCAGCCTGGTGCTGCTGGGTGTGATTCTGAGCCAGGCGGCTGCCCCGGGATGGATCTGGCTCAGCGGCTTTGTCGGCGCCGGGCTGATGTTTGCAGGCATCAGCGGTTTCTGCGGCATGGCCCGGTTGCTGGCTGTGATGCCCTGGAACCGGGTGACGCTCTGATGGCGCTCACAACGCTGCTGCTGCTGACAGCAGGCGGTGGGGTGATCGGCTTTTTGCTGGCCGTACTAGGCGCTGGCGGATCGATCTTGCTGATGCCACTGCTGACCATTGGCGTTGGACTGAAGACCGACCCGGCTATTGCGATCTCCCTGCTTGTGGTGATTGTGCTGGCCATCGGCAACAGCATCCCAAGTATTTGGCGCCGTCAGATCGCCATCAAACCCGCCGTGGTGCTGGGCCTGCCAGCGCTGGCTGGGAGCTGGATCGGCGGCACCCTCGCCAAACACGATGTGATCACCGATGTCCACCAGCTCGCGGTGTTTGCAGCCGTGGCAGCCGTGGTCGCCTGGTTGATGCTGCGAAAGCCCCAGCCCAAGAGTGCGGAGACGCTGCCGCTGAAACACGCGCTGATGCAATCCCGCGCCAGCTGGCCATTGGCTGTTCAAGGCTTGTTGGTGGGCCTGCTGACCGGTGTCGCCGGCGTGGGCGGCGGTTTTGCCATCGTGCCGGCACTGGTACTGCTGGCAGGCTTGCCCATGCAGATCGCCACCAGCACGAGCCTGCTGCTGATCGCTATCAACAGTTTGGTGGCCATTAAAGCGCTGGGTGTGTGGCCGGCGCAGCAGCTGCCATTGCTGCTGCCGCTGCTGGTTGGCGGTGCGATCGGCGCTGTCGTCGGTCAACGGCTCTCACCCCACCTCAATGAATGGCAATTGCGCCGCGGTTTCGCGGCGGTACTGATCGGCTCGTCGGTGTTGATCGCGGGTAAAGCGCTCGAGACCCATCGCAGCGCAGCCAGCCAAACCTCAGCAGAACCATCCCTTCGCAGGTCCCACCATGACGTCAGAGAGATCACACGATCAGCTGGTGATCGTCAGCAGCAGCCAATCGTTTGAGCAGGCCTGCCGCGCTCTTGAGGCGGCGATCCCACAACAGGGCTTTGGCCTGCTGGGCAGCCACGATCTTGGTGGCACCCTGCGCGCCAAGGGCATTGATTTCAAAGAGAAGTGCCGCATCTTCGAGGTCTGCCAGCCGCAGCAGGCCGCGGCGGTGCTGGAGCGCGACATGCGCCTGAATATGGCTCTGCCGTGCCGGCTGTCGGTTTACAGCGAAGCGGGCCAGACCCGCATCGGCATGATCAGCCCGGTGGCCATGCTCGGCGGCCTCAGCAGCGACGCGGCACTGGTGGCCACCGCAACAGAGGTCGAGCGGAGCCTTCGCGCGATCATCGAGTCGGCTGCTGAACCCACGGCGTGATTCCTAACAACTTCGACCTGATCGTTCTGGGAGCAGGCTCAGGTGGGCTGGCCGCCGCCAAACGGGCGGCCAGTTACGGCGCCCGCGTGGCGATTGTTGAAGGCGATCGGGTCGGTGGCACCTGTGTGATCCGCGGGTGCGTACCCAAAAAGCTGCTGGTGTACGGCTCGGCCTACAAGCAGCTGCTCGCTGATGCCGCCAGCTATGGCTGGCAGATCAGCGGAGTGAGCCACGACGCTGGCTCCCTGCTCGCGAGCGTGCGCGCCGAGGTCGATCGGCTCAACGATCTGCACCTTGGCTTTCTGGAAAAAGCCGGGGTAGAGCTGCTGCGCGGCTGGGGTCGCTTCAGCGATGCCCACACCATTGCCATTGCCGATGCAGCTGGCAATGAGCAACAGCTGCGCGGCGAACGCGTCTTGATTGCGGTGGGCGGGCGGCCGCACCGCCCGCAGATCCCCGGGGCCGAGCTGGGCTGGCTCAGTGACGACATGTTTGAGCTGACATCGTTGCCCGAACGCATGGTGGTTGTGGGTGCCGGATTCATCGCCTGCGAGTTTGCTTGCATCCTCAACAACCTCGGTGTGGGGGTGACACAGCTGGTGCGCGGCGATCATGTGCTGCGTGGCTTTGACCGCGAAGCCGCTGAGGCGGTGCAGGCGGCGATGCAGGCAAGCGGGATCGACATTCGCCTAGCCCACAGCCCAGCAGCCATCGAAGGTTGCCCCGGTGATCTCACCGTGGTGAGCCAAAGCGGCGAACGCATCGCCTGCGGCGGGGTGCTGCTGGCCACGGGCCGCAGGCCCTTTGTCGAGGGGCTCAACCTCGAAGCGGCCGGCGTGGCACTGGCGGGACACCGCATCCCGGTCAACGCCCAGCAGCAAACCAACATCGCTCACATCTACGCGGTCGGAGACGTCACCGACCGAATCAATCTGACGCCGGTCGCCATTGACGAAGGGCGCGCCTTTGCCGACTCGCTCTACGGCAATAAACCCCGCCAGGTCGACCACAACCTGGTGGCGTGTGCCGTGTTCAGCCAACCCGAACTCAGCAGTGTGGGCCTCAGTGAGGAGGAGGCAATCGAGCGCTACGGCGCTGAACAGATCCGCATCCACCGGGCGCGCTTCCGGCCCATGAGCCAGGCCCTGCCCAAACGCGATCCCAAAGTGCTGCTCAAGTTGATCGTGCGGCAGAGCGATAGCCGCGTGCTTGGCTGCCACATGGTCGGCGACCATGCTGCCGAAATCGTTCAGATGGCTGCCGTCGCGATCGGCATGGGAGCCACCAAGGCCGATTTCGACCGAACCATGGCGCTGCACCCTACGGTTGCCGAAGAATTTGTGACCATGCCGAACTGATGGCGCGGCCCTATCAACCGTCGCTGCTGCGCTCGCTGCATGCACTGACTGCGTTGGGGGTCAGCGCAGCCTGGATCAGCGGAGCTCTGGTGTGGCTGACGGCCGATCGCCGCGGACTACCGCTGCAGTGGAGTTGGTTGCAGGACAGCGGCGGCGATTGGATCGACATCCATGGCACAGCCGGTGTGGTGCTGCTGCCGATTGCGGTGATGTTTGGAGCCTATGCCCTGAGCCTGGGCCGGACGCGGCTACGGCGCGCCGCTAATGCCTTGCCGCTGGTTGCCCTGGCCCTGGCGATCGGCAGCGGCAAGCTCATGAATGAACACTGGCTGCGTGAAGGGGTGCTGGATCATCCTGTCTACGCCGTGCATCTGCTGGCCTGGGTGCTGCTCACACTGAGTGTGATCGCACACCTATGCGGTGCCATCGCGTTGGGCGGCCAGCCGCTGCTGCGCTCGATGTTCAGACTTGAGCTACGTCACAACGATCTGCCCGGTCATTGGCTGGAGCAGATCAAGCGTCACGTTCGCAACTGAGACGCCAGCGCCACGGCGGCCTCGCGGTTCAACCCATGCACAGCCATTGCTCAGCCTCGCCAAGGTGATCGCTGTCGAAGTAACGGGTGCGCGCATTGACAAAGCGGGTCAGCAGGCGCTGGGCGGCGTGCTGCCAGCGCTGCGAGCCGATGACGGCCACCAGCCTCGGCAGGGTGCGGTAGTCCCGAATCAACGCGAGGTGCTGCGACAGGGCCCCCAGACCAAGCCACCCATCGAACTGGCGCAAGTCCAGCAGCAGGCGAACCGGCTGCTTCTGGTGGCTGAACACCTGGGCCAGGTCGTCGTCGATGCGGCTGTAGGCCTCGGCATCGAGCCGGCCGATCATTTCGATCGTCACCACCTCACCGCGTTGATCAAGGTGGATCGTGCCAAGCGATTCACTGAGCCAGCGGCGCGCCTGGTCGCTCTCGCCTTCATTAAACAGGCGGATCGGGCAAGGGAACACCAGGCCAAGAGCGCGCACCGCCTGGCGCAGCCAAGGCACATCGCTGAGTACGGCCAACCGCTCAAAGCCATCCCAGTGACGCAACCCCAGGGTCGTGTCATCCCAGGCGGCTTCGAGTGTGTAGCCCTGAAAGGCCGGGCCGAACTCCAGCAGAGCCTTGATGCGCCCGTGTTGATCAATCGCCCGATCAATGGCGGGCACGAGCACCGTGTCGTAGTCGCGGCCGCTCACCTCGCCGCTGAATGAAAAGCCGAGCGTTCCAGCCGGCAGATCCTCCATCAGCGTGATCATCGCGGCCATCAACAGGACATGACGAGCCTGATGACCTCAGAGCAAAAGCAGGCTCTGGTGCTGACGATGCGCCGCCACAATGCAGCGTTACCGCTACCTCAGCGCAGGGCTTCGAGTTGACCGCTGCCATGCAGCTCGGCCAGTTCGGCATACCCGCCGACCAACACACCATCGATGTGGACCTGGGGCACAGGCAGGCCAGCTTGCGGTTCAACCAGGCGGTGGGCGATCCCCAGGGTTCTCAGCAACCGCAGGGCACGGCGCGAATAGGGGCAGCCGGGCGCCACAGCAAGCGCAACGCGCGGCTCATGGCTGCTTGCGGTGATGCTGGCAGTAGCGGTGGCGGTGGAGTTGGCGGTGGGGTTGGCGGAGGCGGTGGCGGCACCTGTAGCGAAGGCAGGCTGAGCGGGTGAGCCCTCAAGGCAGCCCA